>JAJYDB010000225.1 GCA_021777845.1 Planctomycetota bacterium | reverse complement strand
AGCGTTCGCGACCCAAACGGTTCCGAGTGCCCGCGCGCCGCCCCCGCGACGACTTCGCCACCCGAACGAGACCCGCATCATGACCCGACCCCTGCTCGCGACGATCTTGCTCGCCGCCCTCGCCGCGCACCGCGCGCACGCGACCCCCCCCGCGGACCTCGACGCCGCCGCGCAGTCGATCGACGCCAAAGAGCTCGCCGCGCGGATCGCGCACATCGCCTCCGACGCCTTCGAAGGCCGCGCGCCCGGCAGCCCCGGCGAAGACAAAACCGTCGCCTACCTCGTCGAGCAGTTCCGGTCCTTCGGCCTCAAGCCCGGCAACCCCGACGGCCGCTATATCCAGGACGTCCCGCTCGTCGGCGTCCGCGCCGCCTCCACCCAAGGCAAAATCGACGTCGCCGGCACCTCGATCACCCTCCGCTTTCCCGACAACTGGGTCGCCGTCACCCGCCGCGACGAGCCAAAAGTCGAGGTCCGCGACAGCGACGTCGTCTTCGTCGGCTACGGCGTCGTCGCCCCCGAATACGGCTGGGACGACTACAAAGACGTCGACGTCCGCGGCAAAACCATCGTCATGCTCGTCAACGACCCCGCCGTGCCCGACCCCGCCGACCCCGCCAAACTCGACCCCGCACTCTTCAAAGGCAACGCCATGACCTATTATGGACGTTGGACCTATAAATATGAGATCGCGACCGCGAAAGGCGCGGCCGCCGCGATCATCGTCCACGAAACCAAGCCCGCCGCGTATCCCTTCGAGGTCGTCGTCGGCAGTTGGGGCCGCGAAAACTTCGACATCGACACCCCAGGCCAGTACGCCGACCGCGTCCAGGTCGAAGCCTGGGTCACCGAGGCCCTCGCGCGCGATTTGTGCACGAAAGCCGGCCGCGACTTCGACCGCTTGAAGGCCGCGGCGCTCCGTCGCGACTTCCGACCGGTCGCGCTCAACGCGAAGGCCTCGTTCGCGATCGAAACGACGAAGCGGCGGGTCGCGTCGCGCAACGTCGTCGCGCGGCTCGAAGGCTCCGACCCGAAGCTCCGCGACGAGTGCGTCGTCTACACCGCGCATTGGGATCACCTCGGCCGCGATCCCGCGAAAGCCGGCGACCAAATCTACAACGGCGCCGCCGACAACGCCTCCGGCACCTGCGCTCTGCTCGAAATCGCGCAGGCCTTCGGCAAGCTGAAAACCCCTCCGAAACGCTCGGTCGTCTTCCTCTCGGTCACCGCCGAGGAACAGGGGCTGCTCGGCGCGAAATACTACGCGTCCAAGCCGCTTTATCCTCTCGAGAAAACACTCGCGAACATCAACATGGACGTGATCAACCTCTGGGGCCGCACCGAGGACGTGGTGATCGTCGGCTCGGGACAGAGCACGCTCGACGACGCGCTCGCCGCCGCCGCGCACCGCTGCGGACGCGTCGTCGCACCCGACCCCGAGCCCGAAAAAGGCGGCTTTTATCGCTCCGACCACTTCGAGTTCGCGAAGGTCGGCGTCCCCGCGCTCGACCCGAAGTCGGGCGCGCGCTACATCGGCAAGCCCGCCGACTTCGGCAAGCGCAAACGCGACGACTACACCAAGAACGACTATCACAAGCCGAGCGACGAGGTCAAACTCGACTGGAACCTCGACGGCGCGGTCGACGACCTCCGCCTCTTCTTCGAGGTCGGCGACGCGATCGCCGACGGCGACGTCTGGCCCTCGTGGCGGCCCGACAGCGAGTTCCGGGCGCGCCGCGAAACGATGCTCAAAGCCAAAACACCCGCGGCCCGATAGGATCCCAACGTGCCGGAATCACGCCGTTTCGGCTCGCTCGCAACCGCGGCCGCACTCGCCGCGGTCGCCTGCGCCGCCGCCTGGGCCGACGCCCGCCGCGCCTGGATCCCGCGCGCCTTCGACTTCGTCGCGCACCAGTTTTACGAGGTGCCCGTCCTCGCCGCGATCAGGCGCCCCAGCCAGCTCGCGCTCGTCCGCGCCCACGCCGCGATCCTCGCCGCGCTGCTCGTCGCGACGCTCGCCACGCGCCCGTGGTCATCGACCCACACGCGACGTCTGATCGCGATCTTCCTCGTCGCCTATACGACCCGCGCCGTGATTTGGATCATCGGCGGCAACCTCCCGCTCGTCCCCGGCGACTCGTCGCACTACATCGAAGTGGCAAGCTCGATCGCGCGCGGCGAAGGGCCCGTCAAACATTACGTCGAGAGTTACTTCCGCGATTATCCCTCGATCGCGCAAGGCCGCGGGGCGCTCGACGACTGGGCCACCCCGCTCTACAGCTGCGTGCTCGCGGGCTGCTCTCGAGCACTCGGCGTCGACCCCCTCGCCGCCCCCCTCGAAACCACGACCGCGATCGCCAAAGCCGCGAGCTTCGCCTTCAGCCTACTCGCGCTGCCGATCCTTTATCTGTGCGCGCGCCGCACCCACGGACGCGACGTCGCAACGCTCGCGACCGCCCTGCTCGCCGTCCTCCCGGTGCACGCGTTGTACGCGGGGTTCGCCTTGCGCGAGAGCCTCGTCGCCTGCACGACGCTGCTCGCGGTCTGGACGCTCGTCGAACTCCACGCGGCGCGCCGACGCGCCGCCTACGCCTGGGCCGCCGCCGCCGGAATCGCGTTCGGCCTCGCGATTTTGGCCCGCAACACCGCGCTCGCGATCGCCGCGGGCTGCGCCCTCGACGCGCTCCTCCGCCTGATTTCAGGCCGCGCGCGGCTCGCGCCGCTGCTGCTCGTCGCGGTCGTCGCGGCCGCGGTCGTCGCCCCGTGGGCCGCCGCCACCACTCTCGAATACGGCACGCCGTTTTATACGTACACGAGCTATTTTCAATATAACTTCTCGTGGACGATCCACCACTACGACCGCGGAATCACCCGCGCGGCCGACTTTTACACCCGCGCCAACGCGCCGGAGATCGCTCGCGTCAAACTTAAGTCGTTGTTGATCATCCTCGTGTATGTGCCGATGATCTTGAGCGTGCCGCTGGCGGGGGCGATCGTCGCGCGGCTGCGGCGGCGCACCGATCGCGGCGCGGCGACCGACGTCGAGGCGCGCGACTACGACCGGCTCGTCGCGATTTTGGGCGCGGTCTTCGTCGCGGCGACGCTCGCTCAAATCGCCGACGTGACGCAGGTTGCCCAGCTCGGACGCTACTATTTGCCTTGGTTTTGCCTGGCGTTGCCGACCGCCGCGGCCGGGTTGATCGACCTGGCGCGCGGTTGGTCGTTGCCGACCGCGGCGCGGCGCGCGGCGGCGTGCGGCATCGTCGCGCTGCTCTGGGCCGACCCAACCTGGGCCTACGACTACACCTGGCTCGCCAAGCCGCACCAACTGCGCTGGCCCGCGCTCGTCGACGCCGGCGACTGGATCAAACAACACCCCGACGCCGTCCCGCGCGACGCCCGCATCCTCACCTGGCTCCCCTGGGAACTGCGCATCGCGAGCGACCGCGCGACCATCCTCCTGCCGCGAAGCTATCAGTATGACCGGATTCGACACGTGATTGAGCAATATCGCGTCACGCACGTGCTTTGGGGCTCGTTCGACGACCCGCCGCACGCCGAGCCCGAAGCCTGGGGCCGCTACCTGTCCGCGCTCCGCGTCGAGCTGGGACTGACCGACGACCGCGAGCTGCATCGGTCGCCGCCGCGACTCGCCTACCCTGTGCATTTGTACCGGATTCGTTAGCGAGAGCGCGAGGACGTCTTGATGGCACGCTTCGCCTGGGCCGGCTTGATCGTCGTCTTGATCTTCGACGTCTGGCTCCGCGCGCACACCTTCGAGCCGACGTTGCGCGCCGACCTCGGCCTGCGTCTGTGGCCGTCCGCGCGCGGCGCGACCGAACCGCTCGACTGCGACGAGGCGGCGTATGCCTACATGGGCCGGCGTCTCTTGCGAGGCGACGTCCTCTATCGCGACGTCTCGGAGAACAAGCCGCCGCTCGGCTATTGGATCTACACGCTCGCGGTCGCGGCGGGCGGGACGCGCGAGCTGCCGATCCGGCTCCTGCCGATTCCGTTCGCGCTCGCGACGATCGCCGCGGTCTGGTCGATCGCGCGACGCGTCGCGGGGGGCGGCGCGGCCTGCGTCGCGGCCTGCGTCTGCGCCGTCATGACCACCGACCCGTTCGTCTTCGGCAACGGTTCTAATCTTGAACACATGATGAATGCTTTTGGGACGATCGCGCTCGCGTTCTATGTCGCGAGCGAGTCGGCGACGCGTCGACGCGTGCTTTTGCTTGCGCTTGCCGGGGTATTTCTCGGGCTGGCGGCGCTTGTGAAGCAGGTTGTGTTTCCGTTTGGATTCGTGGTCGCCGTCGCGATTTTGACTCGGCCGGGCGCGTCGCTCAAGGTGCGCGCGCGCGACCTCGCCTGCTGGAGCGGCGCGGGGCTTGCGGTCTGCCTGGCGGCGGCGTTGATTTTGGTCGCGCAGGGGGCGGGCTCGTGGGCGTTCGACGACATCTTCGTCTACGGCCGCGCGATCGCGACCGACGTGCCCGCCGACCCGCAGGCGCCGTCGCGATGGATCCGCTGGCTCACCGGCAACGCCGACCCGCAGGGCCGACTCCCCTGGCCGTTCGGCAGAACCGACTACCTCGTGTGGTGGGGCGCGGGGGCGTGGCCGCTCTGGCTCGCGAGCGCGGCCTCGATGTTCGTGCTCGCCGTCGCGCCGCGCGGCGACGGTCGCCGGCCCCGCCTTCTGATCGTCGCCTGGACGCTCGCGGCGTGGGCGCAGGTCGTGCTGCCCGGCCAATATTGGCAACATTATTATATGCTGCCGATTCCGGGGACGGCGATCGTGGTCGCGGTCGCGCTCGGCGACGGCCTGCGCGGCTGGCGCGCGAGCCTGAAGTCGCGCGCGGTCGCGGGTATTCTCGGGGCGGCGGCGCTGTGCGGAGCGCTCTGCGCCGCGATCGTCGCGACGGTCGCGATTCAAGGCGACGAGTATCTGCGGCAACCCCCCGAGCAGCTCGCGATCCGCGACAAAGGGGGCGGCCAGTGGCTCGCGCTGCGTGATTTGGGGCGAACGATCAACCGCGCGACCCGCGGTTGGCACGACCCTCGGCTGTTCGTGTGGGGCTGGCAAAGCCCTCTGCACACGTACGGCGCGCTCGACGGCGTGACGCGCGAGTTCTTCACGAACGCGCTCTTGAAGACGTACGCGGATACCGACCACGCGCTCGTGAAGCCGCGGACCGAGCGCATCATGCGCGACTTAGAGAGGCATCCGCCGGAGTTTATCTTTTGCGGATATCCGCCGTTTCGAGAGTTGTCGACGTTTTTGGACGAGCGTTACGTGCCGTCGACGCTGACGCCTCTGAATCCGTCGAAACTTGGGCTTTGGGTTGAGAAGACGCGTTACGGCGCGTTCGAGAACGACTTGCATTCGAGGATGCGCGAGTAACGGCCGCGGAGTCCGGACATGATTTCGTGCCAGGTTTGCGCGAGGGCGTAGTCGCGTGCGGCGTGGGCGCGTTGTCGGCGGAGGGCGTGGTCGTCGACGAGCAGCGCGAGCGCGGCGGCGAATTCGCGGGGCGCGGCTTCGGCGTGCAGGAGCGTGCCGCAGACGCCGTCGTCGACCACCTCGGCGACGCCTCCCGCGGCCAGCGCGACGACCGGCAGCGCCGACGCGAGCGCTTCGAGCACGACGTTGCCGAAGGTTTCGGTGGTGCTCGCGAACGCGAAGAGGTCGGCGGCGGCGTAGTGGTCGGCGAGGTCGTCGCCGGTTCGATAGCCCGCGAAGTGCGCGAAGCCCGCGAGACGCCGCTCCGCCTCGACGCGCGCGGGGCCGTCGCCGACGATCAGGAACCGCGCGGCGGGCCGCATCTCGTGCAGAGCGGAGAGCGCGTCGCTGAGGTAATCGATGTTTTTCTCGACCGCGAGCCGGCTGACGTGGCCGATGACGACGTCGTCGGGGGCGAACCCGCACGCCGCGCGGACCGTCGCGCGGCCGGGCCGGTCGGGGCGAAACAGACCGGCGTCGACGCCGCGTCGCCAGAGCACGAGCCGCTCCATCCCGCGCGCGGCCAAGACCGCGATCGTCGACTGCGAGGGGACATACGTTTCGAGTGTTCGGTTGTGGAAATAACGCAGATAGGCGTCGATGGCGCGGTTCAGCCAGCCGACGCCGTAGTGTCCGCTGTATTGGTCGAAGTTGGTGTGGAAGCTGGAGACGACGGGGACGCTTCGTCGTTGCAGGTGGTTGAGCGCGGCCAGGCCGAGAGTGGCCTCGGTCGCGATGTGGGCGATGTCGGGGCGAAAGCGGTCGAGCGCCGCGCGGACGCGCCCGAACGGCGGGGTCGGCAGGAACAGCTCTCGATAGAAGGGCATCCGCAAGGCCGGCACCGTGAGGACCTCGGCGAGGCCGCGCTCGGGGTCGCCGCCGTCGGGCCGGGCGAGGACGCGCTCGCCGTAGTCGGGGCGGATCAACTGGACCATGTCGCCGGCCGCGACGAGATGCTCGACGAGCTTCCCGAGCGTGCGCGACACGCCGTTCACCTGCGGGAAATACGTCTCGGTGATCAACGAAACACGCATCGTCTTGGATCTTCGCGCTCGGAGTCGGGGGGAGCGATCGCGCCCGCCGCCGCGACGAACGACGTCCGCATCGGGGCGCGTCGCACCGTCGACAGACGTTAGCGAGCGACCGGCCCCCGACGCAACCGCGCGCGGCGTTGATTCATCAATCTTTCGCAATCGGAGCGGCGGCGGCGGGCATCGATTCCGCATTGCGTCGGAGATCGCGCGGCGCGGCTGCCGGCGGATTCCGGCCAGGTGCGGTTCACACCGCGCGCGGCACTTTGACGAAACGAAGCCAATCGAGGTTAACATTAGCCTGGATCGTGATTTAAGGCGAGGTTTGCGGGCGGCGGAGCAGCGAGGCGGCGGCTGCGTCCCCTTGCTTGGGGGCGGCGTTTGGGCGAAACTCGGCGACTTGGGCGGGTCGCGGAATGGGGATTCAACACGATCGAGGATGGTCCGATGAAGATCAACGGGGTGAAGCGCGCCTTGCACGAAGGCAAGCCGCAGGTGGGAACGTGGCTGTCGCTGGGGAGCGTGGCGGCGTCGCGGTTCATGGCCCGCACGGGATTCCCGTGGCTGACCGTCGACATGGAGCACTCGCACACCGACATCCAGACGGCGGCGATGATGTTCGGGGCGATCGCCGACGCGGGCTGCGTGCCGCTGGCCCGGGTGCCGACGGGCCGTCACGACTGGATCAAGATGGTGCTCGACTGCGGCGCGATGGGCATCGTGGCGCCGATGGTGATGGACGCCGAGGAGGCGCGGATGATCGTCGCGGCGACGAAGTACCCGCCGCACGGCAACCGCTCGCTCGGGGGCGGCCTGCACGCGCTCAACTACGCCGCCGGCGCCGACGAGTATTTCGCGCACGCCGACAACGAAATCCTGGTCGTGTTGCAGACTGAGCACATCAAGGCGGTCGATATCGCCGACGAGATTTACGCGGTGCCGGGCATCGACGCGATCTTCGTCGGTCCGAACGACCTGGCGGCGTCGCTGCGCGGTCCCGACGGCAGTCCGCCGAGCAAAGGGCTGATGGAGAAGACGCTGACCCGCATTCGCGAAGCCGCCGCACGCCAGAAAGTCCCCTGCGGCCTGCATGTGCAGAGCCACGAGATCGCGTGCAAACGGATCGAGGAGGGCTGGCAATTCATCGCGGTCGGCAGCGAGCTG
>JAJYDB010000224.1 GCA_021777845.1 Planctomycetota bacterium | reverse complement strand
GGACAAGTACGGACGCTGGCCGGTCTACAGCAAGTTTTTCGACAACCTCGGCCCGATCCCGCACCACATGCATCAAACGCAGGCCCAGGCGGAACTCGTCGGCCGCGAGGGCAAGCCCGAGAGCTATTACTTTCCGCCGCAATTGAACTGGACCGGCAATCACTTCCCGTACACCTTCATGGGCTTCGAGCCGGGCACGACGAAGCAGGACGTACGCCGCTGCCTCGAACGGTGGAACGAAGGCGACAACGGCATCCTCGATCTCTCGAAGGCGTACCGCTTGAAGCCGGGCACGGGCTGGCTGATTCCGCCCGCGGTCTTGCACGCGCCGGGGTCGCTGGTGACGTACGAGCCGCAGTGGGGCAGCGACGTCTTCGGGATGTATCAGTCGATGGTCGAGGGACGTCGCGTGCCTTGGGAGCTGCTCGTCAAAGACGTGCCCGAGGACAAGCATCACGACCTCGACTACCTCGTCGACCAGCTCGATTGGGCGAAAAACGTCGACCCCGAGTTCAAGAACAACAACTACCTCGAGCCGATCGTGCACAGCGGCTCCGCGGACGAGGGTTACGTCGACAAGTGGGTCGTCTACGGGACCGTCGACGGCAAGCAGCTCTTCAGCGCGCGCGAGCTGACGATCCTGCCCGGCCGCTCGGTCACGCTCAAGGACGACGGCGCCTACGGCCTGACCGTCGTGCAAGGCAGCGGGACCATCGGCGCGGTGACGGTCGACTGCCCGGTCTACATCCGTTACGGCGAGATGACGCACGACGAAGTCTTCGTGACCGCGACCCGCGCGGCCGCGGGCGTCGCCTTCAAAAACACAGGCGCCGAGCCTTTCGTCAGCCTCCGCTACTACGGGCCCGACGTCCACAAAAACCTGCCAAAAATCGGAGATTACCGCAAATCGAAGTGAGCGCGTAACGAGCCTCGGCCGCCCGTTTTGCAACTTATGGGAGGGGGGACCGAGCATGAACCTCGGACCGCTCGAAATCTTGATCGTGTCGTTTGTGATCGTGCTTCTCCTGGCGCTCTCCGCGCGGTCGCGGCCCGCGGCGTCGAGCGATCCGCGGCTGCGCGCGATCGACCGCAAGCTCGATTTGATCCTCGCGAACCTCGGCATCGAAAACGCCGACCCGCTCCGCGACGACGTCAAATTGCTCATGCGACAGGGACGTAAGATCGAGGCGATCAAGCTCTATCGCGAGCGCACCTGTGTCGGTTTGAAGGAGGCGAAGGACGCGGTCGAGGCGATCGGCTTGGATTGAACGCGGCGGGGCGACCGATTTGCGGCGTGATTCGCCGCGGACTCGAGTCGCCTCCCGCGCCGCCTCGCGACCCGTCAAACTAAAGTCGCGACCACCGCGCTCCAAACTCCCGAGACAGCCTCCCTCGCCGAGCGGCTGGTGTTCGCGCATGCGCTGGAGTACCCGACGAGGTCCGTGATTCGTCGGCGACTCAACCGGTCGACGACGCCGTTGAGGTTTCAGCTCGACTCGGCGTGCCCGAGGACCGGCGTCACGACACGAACCGGTGGAAGTTCGATTTCCTGATTCTCGGGTCGGACGCGGCGTATTTCTCGCGTGAGCGCAGCCGCGCGGCGGTCTGTTCACAGGTCGGAGATCACTTTCGGCGGGAGCGCGGCGCGAAGCGCGTTCAGGACCGCCAGGACGTCGATGACTTCTTGGCAAATCGCGCCGCTCACGGGCGTCAGATAGCCAAAGCCCGCCAGCGACATCCCGACCATGCTCAGGAGCATTCCGCCGACCGCGCTTTCGAGCGCGACGGCGCGCATCCTGCGGCTGATGTGCATGAATTCATCGATTTTCGCGAGCGTGTTGTCGAGGATGACGACGTCGGCGGCGGCGGCGGTGACGTCGCTGTTGCGGCCGATGGCCATGCCGACGGTGGCGGCGGTCATGGCGGGGGCGTCGTTGACGCCGTCGCCGACGTAAAGCGTTTTCGTCGCGGCGGTTTCGTCGCGCACCACGGCGAGTTTTTGCTCGGGGCTTTGATGCGCGAGCACCTCGGTGATGCCGACGCGCTCGGCGAGGTAGCGGACTTCGGACTCGCGGTCGCCGGAGAGGATCATCACTTTGGAGAAGTGGTGTTTGGGTCCGAGGTGTGTGACGAAGGTGCGGCTGTCCTCGCGGGGCTCGTCGCGAAAGCGGAGGACGGCGGCGCAGCGGTCGTCGATGGCGGCGACGCATTCGAGCCCGGCGGCGGCGGCGGGCAGACGATCGATGCCGGAGACGACGCTCGGGTCGAGCTTCGCGCGGCTGGTGATTTGGATCCGACGGCCGTCGACGGTCCCGCGCAGGCCCTGGCCGGGGATCTCGCTGAGGTCGGCGGCCTCGGGGAGATCGATCGCGACGGCCTCCTCGGCGGCGAGCACCGCCCGCGAGAGCGGGTGTCGCGAGTAACGCTCGAGCCCCGCGACGAGCGCCAGCACTTCGTTTGGGGCGAACCCCGGCGTGACGAGCAGCTCGGTCAGCGTCGGTTCGCCGTACGTGAGGGTGCCGGTTTTGTCGAAGATCGCGGTCCGGCATTCCGAGACGTGTTCGAGCGCGGCGGGGCTCTTCACGATGATCGCGCGGCGGGCGCACAGCGAGATCGAGCCGATCACCGCGACGGGGATCGCGATCAACAGCGGGCACGGCGTGGCGATCACGAGCACCGCCAAAAAGCGGACGGGATCGCCGCTGAAGGCCCAGGACGCGAGCGCCGCCGCGACCGCCACCGGCGTGTAAATCGCGCCCAACTGGTCGCCGAGACGCCGGATTTGAGGCCGGCCCTGCTCGGATTCGCGCATCACGTCCATGATGCGGGCGTAGCGCGAATCGGCGGCCCGTTGCGTGGTGCGGATCGTGAGCGCCGCCGCGCCGTTGATCGCGCCCGAGATCACTTCCGAGCCGATCGTCTTCGTGATCTTGAACGGCTCGCCGGTGAGATAGGACTCGTCCATCGTGCCGCGACCCTCGGTCACGACGCCGTCGGCGGGGCAGATTTCGTGCGGATAAACGAGGACGGCGTCGCCGACGACGATCTCGGAGAGCGGCGCCTCGATGATCTCGCGGCCGCGACGAATGTGCGCGACCGACGGCATCCGCTTCGCCAAGGCGGCTAGCACCGACGACGCGCTCCGCACCGCAAAGCTTTCGAGCGCGTTGCCGCCGGCGAGCATCAAGACGATAATTGAACCCGCCAGATACTCGCCCAGAAACACCGACGTGACGATCGAGACGCCGCCCAAAAGGTCGGAGCCGAACTCGCGCCGCAGGAGCTTTTTGAGCAGGTCGTAAACCAAAGGCACGCCGCCGATCGCGAGCACCACCCAAAGCGGCGCGTTGCTCGCCGTGCGGCTCGTCGCGAAGCTGAAGCGCAACAGCAAATGCAGCGCGATCGCCGCGAGCGAGAGGGCCGCGATGGCGGTCGTCACGCGGCCCGCGCGGCTCGTATCAAGCGTCGGGTCGACCTGCAACGAAGCGTTCGCGGCAGCGGCGGCGGGCTTGGATTTGTTCACGCTCATCGCGCCGGCCGCCTTGAGCAAAAGGGTCGCCCCGGCTCGCGAAGGCGAGTCGAGCCTCCCCACAGCGTAACCGCGGGCCGAGCGGATTGCGATCGCTCCGGGAGTTCGGCGGCGACTGCGGCCGAGCACAGGGATTCATGGCGGTTGACCCGGCCGTCAGTTTCGCGGACCTGTCCCCGTTGGCGTGCGCGAGTCCGAGTTTTCTCGTCTGAGAATCCCGCGACGATTGATCCCGAGGGCCGCGTCGGTTAAGGATGATGATTCGTCGGCGAGGTCGTCGCCGCGGGAACGCGAGTCCGAAGGGGTCGATCCGCAATGAGCGAGGCGCATCCGCATAACTATCCGAAGCTGCACAACGCGGCGTGGCCGGGCGTCGTCGGCAAAGGGGAAGACTCCGAGCCGCCGATCGACCTCGACACGATGCTCGATCTGACCGCCGCGGCGCGGGTGGACGGCGTCAAATTTGACGGCGTCGATCTGTTTCTGTTCGCGCCGCACGTCGATATCGACGCGTCCGACGATAACCTCAAGGAACTGGCCGGTCGCGTGACCTCGCGGGGCCTGGTGGTCGGCTCGGTGGTCGCGCCGGTCTGGCCGCCGACCGGAGGCGGACCCGCGTGCGACGCCGGCGCGGGGCGGACCGCGTTTTTGACGCAGGTCCGCAAAGCGTGCCGGATCGCGCAGACGTTGCGGAAGCTCGGCGCGCGGCCCGACGGCGTCGTGCGGATCGACTCCGCGTGCTCGCCGGCCGAGTGGGCGATCGACCCCGAGGGCAACCAGGCGCGGATCGCCGAGACCTTCCGCCAGGCGGCCGACATCGCCGAGTCGTACGGCGAACGGCTCGCCGCCGAGGGCGAAATCTGCTGGGGCGGGATGCATTCGTGGCGACGAATGGTCGATCTGCTCGAACGCGTCGACCGTCCGAAAACAGTCGGATTTCAGGCCGATATGGCGCACACGTTGCTGTACACGCTCGGCGAAAACGCCCCCGAGGACCGCATCCTCCCCCCCGATTACGACTGGTCCGACCCGTCGATCCTCGACGCCGCGCTCAAGACTCTCACCGACGCCCTCCGGCCCTGGACGATCGACTTCCACGTCGCGCAGAACGACGCGACGGTGTTCGGCTCGGGCTCGCACGACCACACGGGGCGTCATTGCCTTGCGACCGACCCCAACGGCAAGCTCGACATTCCTCGGCACGCGGGCTTCTGGCTGCGCGACGCCGGCGGCCTGCCGACGCGCGTTTGTCGCCATATTTGCTGGGACGGCTGCATGTTCCCGAACGCGGTCATGCGCAGTCCGCAAACCTGGCACGACATCCTCGCCGTGATGATCGACGTCCGCGACGCGCACGGCTGGAAAGAGTGAGCGACCGCGACATCAAACCGCAATGGAAAACCGAGGTGAATACGGTCGATGAGCGTGATTAAAGAGTGTCGGCGGCGGATCGGTACGACCCCGCGGGCGTTCCCGGCGGAGGTCGAGCGCGCCGTCCGCGTCTCGTACCCGCAGGTGCTCTTCGCGACGCTGCCGTGGGACGCCCTGGCCCGGGTGTATTTCGACCAGGCGAAGCTCCGCGAGCGGGGCGAGGTGGTCTGGGCCCAGGTCATTCAGGCCAACAACTTCCTGTTCAACCCGGGCCTGAACTTTGAGGCCCACGCCGCCACCGTCCTTCACGCCGGGCCCTCGCTCGACGACCCCTCGCCCCTGCGCGAGATGGCCGAGCGGCTGGAGTCGGTCCGGGAGGGCGGTAAAAAGAGCCCGGATTCGCGCGCCCTTGCGGACCTGTTCCACCCGTCGAATCGCAAGTTCTGGGCCCCGGTACCGGCGTCGATCACGGACGGCCGCGAGGTATACTGCTCGGACTTGATGATCTTCCGCAAACTCCTGCCCCCCGAGCCCAAGGGGGCCACCCTCCAGAAGCTCGTCTTCCCCCTGTTCGTGGCGCGTGATGAAACCCGCGTCGTGATGCAGGTGCCCAGCAGGTTCTGGCCGCCCGCGTTCCTGGAATTCTGGGAGTCGG
Source organism: Planctomycetota bacterium (assembly GCA_021777845.1). Classification (GTDB taxonomy): domain Bacteria; phylum Planctomycetota; class Planctomycetia; order Isosphaerales; family Isosphaeraceae; genus JAJYDB01. Next base: position 2,148 of record JAJYDB010000224.1, on the reverse strand, counting down.
CTTAACGACTGCTCTCCTTAATCTATTTGCTGATTCGAATGGTCACGAGGAAACGATGTCGAAGAAACCACTAAATATCGGCCTGATCGGTTACGGCTTCATGGGCCGGACGCACACGAACGCGTACAAGCGCGTGAACGACTTCTTCGACGTCGCCTACCGGCCCGTCCTGAAGGCTGTCTGCGGTCGCAACGCCGAGGCCGCGCGGGCGTTCGCCGACAATTGGGGCTACGAGTCGGTCGAGACCGACTGGCGCAAAGTGATCGAGCGCAAGGACATCGACGCCGTCGACATCTGCGCGCCGAACAACGCGCACGCCGAGATCGCGATCGCCGCCGCCAAGGCCGGAAAGATGGTCCTGTGCGAGAAGCCGCTGTCGATGAATCTGGTTGACGGCCAGGCGATGGTCGACGCCGTCGAGGCCGCGGGCGTGCCGAACACCGTCTGGTACAACTACCGGCGCGTCCCCGCGGTCACGCTCGCGAAGCAACTCATCGACGAAGGCCGGCTCGGCCGGATCTTCCATTATCGAGCGAATTTCCTCCAAGATTGGACGATTTCCGCCGAGCTGCCGCAGGGCGGCGCGGGGCTCTGGCGGCTCGACGCCGCGGCGGCCGGCTCGGGAGTCACCGGCGATTTACTCGCGCACTGCATCGACACGGCGCTCTGGCTCAACGGCGCGATCGCGAGCGTCAGCGCGATGACCGAGACGTTCATCAAAGAACGCAAGCATACCGTGACGGGCAAGGTCGAGCCGGTCGGCATTGACGACGCCTGCTCCTTCTTGTGCCGGTTCGAGAACGGGTCGCTCGGGCTGTTCGAGTCAACCCGTTACGCACGCGGCCACAAGGCTCTCTACACCTTCGAGATCAACGGCGAGAAGGCCTCGATCAAGTGGGATTTGCACGACCTGCACCGGCTGCAATACTTCGATTATCGCGATGATTCGATCATCCGCGGCTGGCATTCGGTGCACGTCACCGACGGCGATCAGCCCTACATGAAGCACTGGTGGGTGCCGGGATTACAGATCGGCTACGAGCACACGTTTGTGCATCAGGTCGCCGATTTTCTTGAAAATCTAGCCGCGGGCAAGCCGACCGCGCCGACGTTCCGCGAGGCGCTCGCGACCCAGGCCGTCTGCGACGCCGTGCTCGACTCGGCCGAGCTAGGGCGTTGGGAGTCGGTCGTCCCGCTCTGACGCCGCCCCGCGAAGGACCGTCCGCTTTCGAACCGCATTGGCACGCGATCCTAAACCGAGTTTCATCCATCAGGTGTCATCATGAAAATCGGCATGAACTTGTTGCTGTGGACGACCGAAGTCACTTCCGAGCACGACCAACTGCTCGCGGATTTGAAGGAGATCGGCTTCGACGGCGTCGAGGTGCCGATTTTCGGGCTCGACGACCTCGAGCCTTACGAACGCTTGGGCAAGCGTTTGAAGTCGCTCGGACTCGGCGCGACGGCGGTCAGCATCATGACGCCCGAGACGAATCCGATCTCGCCCGACCCCTTGGTGCGCAACGCCGCGGTCGCGCGGCTCGACCGCATCATGCAATGTTGCGCGGCGTGCGGCGCGACGATTCTGGCGGGGCCGACGCACTCGGCGATCGGCGTCTTTTCGGGCGAGGGGCCGACCGAGGGCGAGTTCCTCCGCGCCGTCGACGTCATGAGCCGGGCCGCCGAACTCGCACCTCAATACCAACTGCGGATCGCGGTGGAATATCTCAATCGTTTTGAAAACTACCTGTTTACGACCGCGGCCGACACCGCGCGGCTCGTCCGCGCCGTCAACAACCCCGCGCTCGCGATGATGTACGACAGCTTTCACGCTCACATCGAAGAGAAAGACCAGGCGGGCGCGATTTCGACCTGCGCCAACGAGACGATCCACGTGCACGTTTCCGAGAACGACCGCGGCGTCCCCGGCACCGGCCAGGTCGACTGGGATTCGTTCTGGTCGGGCTTGATGTCGACCGGCTACGACGGCTACCTCACGATCGAGGCGTTCGGTCGGGCGTTGCCCGCGCTCGCCGCGGCGACGCGCGTCTGGCGCGACCTGTTTCCCGACGCGATGCAGCTTTGCCGCGACGGTCACTCGTTCATCAAGCGCCGCGCCGGCCTTTGATGACGTCGACGGATCGTTCC
>JAJYDB010000223.1 GCA_021777845.1 Planctomycetota bacterium | reverse complement strand
CAAGTCGATCGCATGCATGACGGAGCGTGAGAGGCCTTCAAAGGTGGTGTCGATACCCAAGCCGGGTGGTAGACAAGACGGCGAGGTCGCGCTGCCTTATTTCGGCGGCTCGCTCGGTTTCGGGGCGGGAGGATCGCCCGCCGGCTTGCTCGGCTTCGGGGCGGGTGGATCGCCGGGGCCGGGTTGGGCCGATTTGGGCTTCGACCGCCAGGGCTTGCCCGCCTTATACGCCTTGAGACGTTCAGCGCCCTCAGTAATGTCGTCGATGTGGTACGGGGGCAGGGTTTCATCGGGCAGGCCGGCGTTGGGCCGTATCGGCCGTTTGAGTTGATACAGCGCCTGTGCTTTTTCTTGATAGGTCACTGCGTGCTCAAAGTCGCCGCACTCGGCGTACGCCGCGGCGAGCGAGCCGACGTACGTGGCGTCGCGATAATCCTCGGCCTTGCAGGCGAACACTGCGTCTTGAAATGCCGCCGGACCGTTGCGAAACGCGGCGTCGGGACACGTCGAGCGGATTTCGGCGCGGTTGATGTACGCAATCGACAGCCCGGGGTTGAGCCGGATCGCCTCGTCGAAATCGGCGAGGGCGAGCTTGTAACCGCCCTGTACGAGATGCGCGACGCCGCGGTTGTTGAAGGCGAGCGAGTCGCGCGGATTGAGCCGAATCGCCTGGTTGTAGTCGGCGAACGCGCGGGCGAGCTGCCCCTTTGCTCGGAGCGCGTCGGCGCGGTTCATGTAGGCTTCGGAATAGTCGGGCTTGAGGCGGATCGCCTCGGTGTAGTCGGCGACGGCGCGGTCGAGGTCTTGGTGATCGCTCCAGGAATTGCCGCGGGCGTTGTAGGCCTCGAACAGACCCGGATTGAGGCGGATCGCCTCGGTGTAGTTCGCGATCGCCTGCTCGTAGTTGCCCTGTTCGTACCAGGCATTTCCTTGATTGTAGTAGTCTATATACGTTTGTGCCTGCACCGCGGCGCCGGCGCACGCCACCGCGACGGCGACCAAAAACCCGTGAATGACAGGCCGCGTCGACATCGGATTCTCTCCTAAAGCAAGCTCTTCGTCGACCGAAGGGGTGTGCAGCCCAAGATGCGAGACAAGGTTCCAGAAAGATAATCCGGCCCGCGCGGCGCTTGCAAGCGAAATTCAGTCCGGCCCAGGCTGCTCCGCGCGTCGCCCCCTCACCCTTAATACTCTCGAGTCGCGCCGCGCGGGAAATTCCTCCGAGTCGCTAAGATTTTGGGAACCGAGGTCGGGTGAACGTGCCGAGGCGGCGGAGGCGGCGTTCGCGGCACTGGTTGCGCGGCACGGGCCGATGGTCCACGGCGTTTGCCGGCGGATGCTGCCCGACTCGCACGACGCCGACGACGCCTTTCAAGCCGTCTTCGTGATCCTGGCGCGGCGAGCGGGGTCGATTCGAGTCGAGGATACTCTCGGACGCCGGCTGTACGGGGTTGCGCGGAAGGTCGCTGGGCGGGCGCGCAAGCAGGCCGCGCGACGTCGCGAGTTGATCCGCGACTCAGGCCACACTTGGAGCCTCGTCGCCGGCCGCGAAGCCGACGCCGAGCTGATCGCCGAGCAAGACGAGTTGCGGAGCGTGATCGACGACGAGGTTGCGCGATTGCCCAGCCGTTACCGCGACGCGATCGTCTGTTGCCACCTCGAGGGCCTCGGGATCGAGGAGACTTCGAGGCGGCTCGGACATCCTTCGGGGACCGTGAAAAGCCGGCCGGCGCGCGGTCGCGAGCTGTTGCGGAGCCGGCCGGCGCGTCGAGGACCGGCGCCGACGACGGCGTCGATCGCCACACTGCTGCTCGCCGAGGAATCCCGAGCGGCGGCGCGCACCGCCGTGGCCGGAGAACTCGCGAATCAAACGATCCGCGCGGCGGTACGCTGCGCCGCGGCTGGACCGGCCGCGACCCTGGCCGCCGGGGCTGTCTCGGCAACGGTTGTCTCCCTTTCCAAAGGAGCGTTTTCGATGTTCGGCATGTTGAAAGTCGCCGCCGTCGCGGCTGTTCCGCTGGGAATGTTGGGGTCGAGCGCGATTTTCGCGCTGGAGGACGGGCCGGCCGTCGCGCTCGACAAGCCCGCCGTCGCGCAGGCTGTCACGACGATCAAACCCCGCGCCGCAGACCTGAAACCCGCGGCGCCAAGCCGGGAACCATTGCGCGATGCGATCTCCCCCCCGCCCGGCTTCTCCTCAGACCTCGACCCGCAAGGCAACCCGCCGCCGCCCCCTGACGCTCCGCCGCCGGCCGCAGTTGCTCTTCCGACGGCACCTCTACCCACGCCGGAGTTGGCCAAGGTCGAGGATCTGATCAATACGTACAAGGCACATCAAAAGCAGCTCCTCGACCAAACGAAGGCCGTCGCGGCTCGCCTGGAATCAGACCTGAGCTTCCAGCAGGCGCAGGCCGCGAAGACCGAGGCCGACCTGCGGAAGGCACGCAGCCTGATCGAAACGATCGAGAAATCGTCGCATCAGGCCGTCGAGCCGGTCGCGGTTTACCGCAGACCCGGCGGCCAGATCGTAGCGGCCGGGCCGCAGCCGACTGCATCGCAGGACAACGTGGCGACTAGGTCGCCGTCGCTCAAGCCCGTAGCGCGCCCGACGAGCAACAATCGACCGCCTGCCGCGCAACCGTCGGGGCTGAACGTCGTCGTCTCTCAAAATGGAAAGATGCTCACCGAAGACATTCGACCCGCGCCGTCACCTAAGACGGCCGAGCCGCAGCCCCATAATTTGCGGGTTATCGACGAGGAGGAATTCCGCGAGATCAAGCGCCGCGCGGACGAAGTCGATAATCTCCGGCGGGAGATCCGCGATTTGAAAGAGTTGCTCAAACAGACCGTCCCGGCGGCAAAGCTGCCGGTCAACCAGCCTGCGACGGAGGCGAAACCAAGCGCGGAAAAGTTCTGATCACGCGGGGGGCGTTCCGCCTGAAGCGATGGGACCTGCGTGCCGGGTCTGAGGCTCGACCTCAACCTCGGCCCAGGCCGCGACGCGACGTCCGCGGGCATCGGTGCCGATCACCTTCAGGATCATTGGCCCGGTGGTCGGCGGTTTGCCCAATTCGACGTTGCGACCGACGAGCCTGCCGCGCGCCGGCAACGCCGAGGTCCCGCAGGCGCGAGCGATCCCGAGCACGTCGAGCGACCCGTGCGCGGCGCGCGTCGCGGCTGGATCCGCACCCGGCGACAGCGGCTCCCACGCGAGGCTCGACAGCCTGATCGGCGTTCCGCCGCGCTCGTTGATCTCGATATCACAACGCGCGCGACCGTTGGCGTCAACCCGCGCCCTCGCCTGCAAATTCAGACGCGACATCGACGCCGGCAGCGGCACCGCGGTCACTTGCAAGCCCGCGTCGGCGGTACTCGCAATCGCGATCGACACCCCGCGGCCGGCCGACTTCGACGGCTCGACGACCACGTACCGCACCGACGTCGGCTGCGACGTCCACGCTATCGCTCCCCCCGCGTCGTCGGGCTCGACGCTCGCGAACCAAGGTCCCGCGAGTTCCCAGTCGTCAAACGGCCCGCGCGGGTTCAGCGTCGAGAAGTCGTCGGCCTGTTTCCGGCCCGGCTCCAACCCCGACATGAACAGCGCGACCGACCAACGTCGGAACAGGTCGTCAAAGCTCGACCCAGTCGCCGCCTCGAGATTCGCGACGCCCCGCAACGACGATCTCGCCAGCGCCGCGGGCAGCCCCTCGCCGTAACGGTCAACGCACCAACGCAAAAACAAATAGGTCGCGCCTCGGCACCCGTGCGAGCGAAACAGCCCCGCCGCGTGGTAATCTTCGACCACCAACGGGTACCGCTCCGGCCGCGAGAGATAAGCACTCACGCGGTGGTCCAGATTCGCCCGCGAGTACCCGTGCGCATCCTCGACGACGTGCGCGATCGCCTCGTCGAGCCAGCCCTCTTCGTCGCGCGACGCCCCGATCCCCGCGCGGCCGTCTCGCTTCAGCATCAACAGCATCGCGTGGGCATATTCGTGAGCGAGCAACGTTCGCGGGTACGCCCCGTCGGGCAAGGCGGAGTTCAGAGTCAGCATGTCGCGGCGATTGCCGAACGGCGGCGCCAGGTTCGCGTCGAAGTCGGCCGCGCGGACGAAGCCGTCGACCGCCCCCTGCCCCAGCCGAGCGTCGCGCACCCGACGCGTGAGCAGGATCGTGAAGCGGCCGCCGTCCACGCGCGGCAGGCGATCCGCCCCCAAAAGCGCCCGTGTGAGGGGATCGACGGCGTTGTCGAAAGTCCTCGCCAATCCGCCCGCGGCCGCATCGGAAACGAGCTCGGCGTCGTCGCGATCAACGTATACTTCGCATCCCGATCCCATCGCCCGGCGGTCCGCCTCCACCCGACGATAACTCCCGGCGTGCGCGGGGTCGTCGCCTTGAACCAAGATCCAGAACGGTCGCGACGCCGATTCCGAGGCCGTCTCTTGATCGGCGCGCGGACGCGTCGGCAACGATCGAGCTGCGACAGCCGGGTGCTCGCCTGCCGACACCTCCGGGAGATGTCGCGGCGGATCCGCGGCCAGTCGAGGGGGTCGCACCAGGTCGGTCGGCCGCGCCCGCAAGGTCACTCGCTTCGGGCCCGCGCCGCGCGCTAAAGTCGCGACCACGACCAACGTCGGCCCCGCATGCGCCGGCACCTCGAACTCGGCGGCGCCGTCGCGAATCGCGATCGGCACCGGCCTCGGCTCCCGCCAGATCGAACGAACACGCGCCGCGTCAAAGACCCGCCCTGCGAGCCTCGACACACTCGTCGACGCGTCCTCCGCGGTCTGGGCACCCTCGCGACCCAACATCCCCGCACAGGCCGCCAGCCCCCCGACAATCAGCCCGAACCTACTCGCTAAACACGACTTGCGCCGTGCCGCCGCGTTCAGATTCAGGCTCGGTTGCGGTCGAATCACGGGCACTTCCGCGCGCGGCCGTGTTAACGGATTGCACGGACACCCCGCGCCCCGTTCTCCTTTCATCGACCGAACCGACCGCGCCGCTTGAAACGATTTGCGCGATCATACGGATCGCGACGCCTCAAAACGCCAGCATGCCGCGATAATGCTCAAGTCGCCGGTCAACCTCGCCGCGATCGGTCCTCTGGAATCGTCGCAGGCTGAAATCCTCTACGTTCAGGCTTGCGACAACCGTCCCGTACGCCATCGCCGTCTTCAGTGCGCGCGCGTCGACAGCGCCCACCGACGCCAGATAACCCATGAATCCGCCCGCGAAGCTGTCCCCGGCGCCGGTTGGGTCGACCACGTGCGCGAGCGGAAACGCCGGCATCACGAACGTCTCTTCCGCCGACAAGAAAATCGCCCCGTGCTCGCCCTTCTTGATGATCACGAACCGCGGTCCCAGGTCGAGCACCTTCTGACCCGCCGCCACCAGGTTCACCTCGCCGGTCAAGAGCCGCGCCTCGCCGTCGTTCATGACCAGCCCGTCAACCTCGGTCAGCAACTTCATCAACTCGTCGTGCTCGGTCTCGATCCAAAAGTTCATCGTGTCGGCGACCACGAGCTTCCGCGACTTCGCCTGCCTTAGCACCTTGCGCTGTGTCCCGGGATGCCCGTTCGCCAGGAACACGAACGGCGTCGAAGCAAAAGTCTCGGAAAGGTCGGGCGAAAACGTCCCCAACACGTTCAAATGCACCTCAAGCGTCTCCGCCGAGTTCATATCCCCGACGTACTTGCCGCGCCATCGGAAAGTCTTCCCGCCCGGCTCGATGATCAAACCCGACGTATCCACCCCGCGCCCTTCAAGCAGTTCGCGATGCGTGTGCGGAAAGTCCTCGCCGACCACCCCCACCAGCCGCACCGGCGTGAAGAAACTCGCCGCGTACGAAAAATACGTTGCCGACCCCCCCAATGCGTCGTGCACCACTCCGTGCGGAGTCTCCACCGAGTCAAATGCGATCGAGCCTACCACCAATAATGACATTGCCGCGAGACTCCCACTCTTGCCGCCTGTTCGTTCGCCAAATTTCAGAATCCAAGATGATAGCGAATCCAACTCCACATCGAAAACCGATTCCCAAATTCGTAGATGAAACTCGCATAGTCCTCATAAATATAGATTGTCACCTCGCAACTCTCGCGTTCCGCCCACCAACCGGGCTGATAGTCCGCCCCCGACGAAAACCGCCGCCGTACCTCGCCGGGCTGGACGTACGACACGTCGATTTCAAGCTTTTGCGACGGATACAATCGCCCCGCGGGGCCGCTCGAGGGCTGCTCGGCCGGCATCGACAGCGTCCGGCGCGACTCGCCCGCAACCAGCGTACCCAACCGCGACGTCCCACCGGGATCCGACAACTCGACGTCTCTCACCACCCCGCCCGAGCGATTCACCACTCGCGTGCTGATCCCCGTCGACCGCAACATCGCCGCCAGCCATACACCGCTCGTCGCCGCCGCGATCAAACCAGCCAACGCGATCAACCACGCACGACGACGCCCAACCCGCCGCGCAGCCGCTCCGCCGTCACGCGGCGCCGACGCTCCGCCCGCACTCAAATTCGCCGCCGATTGCGGTGTGCTCATGCCTCGATTGTTCACCGCGCGACGACCGCCCGCAAGTCGATCTCCCCCACGAATCCACCCGCTCGACACCCCCTCCAGCCGCGCGCCGACGACTCCCGTCTGCGACAAACGTCTTGGAGAGGCCGTTGACCCGCCGCCGAACTGCGCGGATAATCAACTATGCGGCCGCGATGGCCGCCTCACTGTGCAACCCGTCCCCCGTCACGACGATACCGAGGTGTCGACTTGTCCGGCATGCTCGATCGAGCGAAACGCTGGCTCAAGGGCGACGAAACCGCCGACGCCTCGTCGTCGCAGTCGTTCTCGGTCCTCTGCTCGCAAGGACACCGGCTCCAAGGACGTCGCAACGCCGGCTACCAGGCACTCCGCTGCCCGACCTGCGGCGCTGCCGTCTTCGTCCTCCCGGCCAGCCCGCTCCCCGAGCCGCGCGCCCCAATGACAAAGCAGTCCGCGCGGCAAGCCGACACCACCACTCCGGCTCGCTCTCGCAACAAAGCCGGCCACTGGAACGACCCCATCCCCCCATCGTTTGGATACGAGCCCGTCCCGCTCACCAACCATCACTCCAACGAACATATCAGCACAATCGCCGCCCCCAACCCCGCGCAACCCGGCAACGAATTCCTCGTCGTCCCCGACGACGCTCAGATTGACGGCGAGATCGAATGGGCCGAAGTAGACCCCCTCGACGTACCGACTCTCCCAGCTGCCGCAAGCACCCCAGACCCTCAAGTCGGCCCGCGCAGCACCGAGGCGAAACGCCCGCGACGCGCCTCGCCCGCCGTGCTCGACTCGGCAACGCAAGCCGGACCCCGACCTCGCGTCCAAATCGATGCCGAAGCCGGCCGCGTACTTCTCGCCGAAGAACCCCGCTCGCACTTCCTGGACTGGCTCAAACGCCGCCGTAACCCCTTGATTTTCACAAGTGTTGCATGCATCGTCGCCGCGACCGCCGTGCTTCGATACGATCGCGCCCGCCGTGCCGAGGCACCTGCCCTTGCCGAGCGCGGACGTACCCAAGGTATCCGAGCCCTCGACGACGGCCGCTTTGTCGACGCCTACCAAATCCTCTCCCGCGCCGATGTCGCGGTCGAACTCCTCGAAGGCAAGGTCGAAGGTGCCGACGAAATCCGTCAGGCCGCCAGAGAGGCTGCACTCCTCAACGACCTCACCCCGGACACCCTTGAATCCATCCTCGACGCAGCCACAAGAGCC
>JAJYDB010000222.1 GCA_021777845.1 Planctomycetota bacterium | reverse complement strand
AAGGACCGGCCGATTTCGACCGCGGAAGTGGCCGCGACGGTGTATCACGCGCTGGGGATTCCGCTCGATACGCTGCTGCCTGGGCCGCAAAACCGGCCGCTGCGGCTCGTCGACCACGGGGTTGAGCCGGTGATGGAGCTGTTCTCGTGAACATAACGGCGTCGGCTCGTGCGAGGATCCGCGCGACGTGACCGGGAGGGCTCGCGATGTCCGACAACCCCTACGCGGCGCCTCGGCATTTTGAGCCGATTCGCGCGCCGTCGCGCGTCTCTGGGACGGCGGTCGAGGGGACGCTCGTCGGTTTCATCGCGCTGTTGACGTGCGTGATCCCGCCGTTGTCGTTTCTTGCGGCGGCGTACGGGGTCGGCGTGTCGTTGCGGGAGCGCAAGGCGGGGCGGCTGTACGCGAACTTCGCGTTGTGTCTGAACGGCGGCCTGTTAATGCTGTCGCTTGCAGTCTCGGCGTTCATATGGAAGTGCGTGTGGATGCCGGATGTGCCATGGGGGTGGCCGTGGTAGTGATGCGTGTGCGCGTGAGAAGTAGTCACAGAGAGATAGAACGACATGCCGAGCCACGACGAAGTTTTAGCGACGGCGTTCGACCATCAAGCGCCGCTGTTTGAGCGGGCGCCGGTGCAGACCGATCGCGCTGCCTTGCGGCGACTGGTCCGGCGCGCCGCGTTCGCGGCCGAGGCCCGCGTGCTCGACGCCGGCTGCGGTCCGGGGCTCGTCGCCGAGGCGCTTTTGGAGGCCGGCCGCAGCGTGTTCGGCGTCGACCTGTCGAGCGCGATGGTCGCGCGCGCGGCGGCCAGGTGCGGGCGGTTCGGGTCGCGGTTCGCAGTGATCCAGGCGTCGCTCTTTGATCCGGCTCTCAATGTGTACAACAACTCATTTGACGGCGCGATTTCGCGTTACGTGGTGCATCACGTCGAGGATCCGCGCCTGTTTTTGGCGCGGCAGGTCGAGCTGCTGCGGCCCGGCGGGGTGCTCGTCGCGTGCGACCACGTCACCGACCCCGACGCCGCGCTCGCGGCCCGGCACAACGAAATCGAGCTGCTGCGCGACCGCTCGCACACGCGCAGCCTGACTCCCGGCGCGCTCGTCGACCTGTTCGCAACGGCCGGCGTCGATAACATCCGACTCGTTGAGGATATTTATATGCTCGACTTCGACGAGTGGTTCGACCGCGGTCATTCGACGGTCGAGAAGGCGGATTTGCGACGGAAGCTGCTCGCGGGGCCGCGTCCGCGCGGGTTCGCGGCGTACGAGGAACCCGGCGGCGGGGTGCGCATCGAAGGCCGGCGGGTGATTGTCCGCGGAGTGAAGCCGGCGGCTTAGTCGAGCGCGGCGTCGGGTGGGTTGCGCGCGGCGTGGAAGGCATCGGCGGTCTAAGAATACAACGACATGCACGTAAGACGGCATAAGAGGATAGGCAACGATGGACGCACGCGGGTCGGCTCGCAGCGCGACGCTTTGGGTTGTGATGACGGCGGGGTGCGCGACGAGCGCGTGGGCGCGCGACGAGCCGGCGTTGTTGCCGGCCGCGGCGACGTTGGCGGGTTCGGATGCGCGGCAGCGTTTTTTGGTGGAGACGCGGGACGCGTCGGGCGTTTGGACGGGTGACGCGACGTCGCGCGCCGTGTTTTATCTTGACGACCCGCGGGTGGCGCGGGTGGACGGCGAGGGGGTGGTGACGCCGGTCGGCGACGGGTCGGCGACGCTGCGCGCGACGATCGACGGCAAGACGTTGACGGCGCGGGTGCGCGTCGAGCGGGCGCTCGAGGCGTTGCCGGGAAGCTTCCGAGGCCGGGTGTTGCCGATTTTGGCGAAGGCGGGGTGCAACTCGGGGGCGTGCCACGGCGCGGCGGCGGGCAAGAATGGATTTAGGCTCACGTTGCGCGGATATGGACCTGAAACAGACTACGACGTGATCACTCGGCAAGCAAGAGGACGACGCGTGAACATGTCGTCGCCCGCGGAGAGCTTGATATTATTAAAGCCGACGGGGGTGCTCGAGCACGGGGGCGGGGTGCGGTTGGCGGCGGGGTCGGTGGAGTATCGGGCGCTGGCGGACTGGGTGGCGGAGGGTGCGCCGGGGCCGCGCGCGGAGGACCCGCGGGTGACGGGTTTGCGGGTCGAGCCGGAGGCGTCGCGGCTGCGGCCGGGGTCGTCGCAGACGTACTTGGTGTGGGCGAAGTACAGCGACGGTCGGACGGCGGACGTGACGCGTTGGGCGAAGTTCACGACGAGCGACGCGTCGGTCGCGAAGGTGGACGACGACGGTCATGCGCGGGTCGAGGGGCGCGGCGAGTGCGCGATCAACGTGTGGTTCGCGAGCTTCGTGGCGCGCGCGACCTTGACCTCGCCGTACGACCCGCCGAGCGATCGCAAGGTCTTCGCGCGGGCGCCGCGGAGCAACGAAATCGACGTGAAAAACCTTGCGAAACTCGAGTCGCTGGGCATTCCGCCGTCGGGCAGGGCGACCGACGCGGCGTGGCTGCGGCGGGCGCGGCTCGACGCGACGGGTGTGACGCCGTCGATCCGAGAGCTTGATGCATATCTCGCGGACAAGGACGTCGACAAGCGAGCACAAATGGTGGATCGGCTCGTGAACAGCCCGGAGTACGTCGATTATTGGACGTACAAGTGGTCGGACTTGATGTTGGTGTCGACGCAAAGGCTCGCGAAGCCGGCGATGTGGTCGCTGCATCGATTCGTGCGCGCGTCGGTGGCGGAGAACGTCGGTTGGGACGTGTTCGCGCGGCGGATAGTGACGGCGACGGGGTCGACGCTCGAGAACGGCGCGGCGGGATTTTACGTCCTGCACCGCGACGCGAACGACCTCGTCGAATCCACGAGCATGGCATTCCTGGGGATGTCGTTGATGTGCGCGCGTTGCCACAACCACCCGCTCGAAAAATGGACGCAGGACCAGTATTACGGCATGGCGAGCCTGTTTGCGAGGGTGCGGCTCAAGGACGGCGCGCGGCCGGGCGAGGTGATCGTCGTCGCCGACGACGACGGCGAGGCGGTGCATCCGCGCAAGGGGGTGCCGATGCGTCCGCAGCCGCTCGACGGCGTCGCGCTCGACCCGAAGTCGACCGCCGACCGCCGCGTCGCGCTTGCCGACTGGCTGGCGCGGGCCGACAATCCTTACTTCGCGCGCGCGGTGGTGAACCGCGTGTGGACGAACTTCTTCGGACGCGGGCTCGTCGACCCCGAGGACGACCTGCGCGCCACCAACCCGCCCGCCGACGCCGCGCTGCTCGACTGGCTCGTCAAGGACTTTATCGAACATAAGTATGACGTCAAGCACTTGATCGTTCTTATCATGAATTCGGAGGTGTACGCGCGTGCGAGCGCGCCGCTCGCGCAGAACGCGTTCGACGCGCGCTATTTGAGCCGATATCCGGTGAAGCGGCTGGCGGCGGAGGTGTTGCTCGACGCCGCGGCGCGCGTGACCGAAGTCCCCGACGCGTTCGCGGGCTACCCCGCGGGCTGGCGGAGTTTGCAACTGCCCGACTCGAAGGTCGAGAGCGCGTTCCTCGATTCGTTTGGTCGCGCCGAACGCCTGAATACGTGCTCATGCGAGCGTTCGAGTGAGCCGTCGACGGCGCAGGCGCTCCAGCTCGCGAACGGGTCGACGATCAACGACAAGCTGCGCTCGGATCGCGGGGTGGTTGCGCGTCTGATTCGCGAGCGTGCCGGGGACGCCTTGATTGTCGAGGGGCTGTTTGCCTCGGCGCTGGCGCGGCCCGCGACCGACCGGGAGAAGGCGCGCTTCGTCGAGGCGTTGCGGACCGCCGCGGCGGGGGCGAAGGACGAGAAAGAGGCTCTCGAACGACGTCGGCACGCCGTCGAGGACGCGTACTGGGCGGTCCTGACCTCCGACGAATTCATATTCAATCACTGACGACGACGGCATCGGCGAGTAGGCGACTGTAGCATCATGCCTCAAGCACGATCATGCGAGTATAGCACATGAGTGTCAGCGTGTTAGTGATAAGTGCAATGTTGGTCTCGCGGAGCGTGGATGCGTCGACGAGCTTCAAGCGCGACGTCGCGCCGATCTTCGCGACGAAGTGCCTCGGTTGCCACAACGAGCGGAAGGCCGCCGGCGGACTCGACATGTCGACGTTCGCGAAGCTCCGTCGCGGCGGGAAAGGGGCGGGCGCGGACGTGTTGGCGCCGGGCGACGTCGAGGGGAGTTTCTTGGTCGAGACGATCCGCCCCGGCGCCGCCAGACGGATGCCCGACAAGCAGCCGCCGCTGTCCGCGAGCGAGGTTGCGACCGTGGAACGTTGGGTCCGCGAGGGCGCGAAATTCGACGGCGGCGACGCCGACGCGACGCGGATCGCCGCACTCGTCGACCCGCTCGCGAATCTCCCGAAAGTCGCGGCGCGCGCGGCGGCCGTCGAGCCGATCACTGCACTGGCGGCCTCTCCCGACGGCAAACGCCTCGCGATCGGCTCGCGCGCGGGAGTGAAAATCATGGAACTTGCCGCGGGAAAAGTCGTCGCGACCCGCGGCGGCCGCGTGAACGCGCTCGCCTGGGCCGACGATGCGCGGCTCGTGATTGCGGGCGGACGTCCAGGCATGTATGGAGAAGTGGACGTCTGGAATCTCAAGACGCCGGCACGCAGTCATCAGTGGAAGGGATATCGCGACGCGATTTTGGGGACCGCCGTCGCGCCGGGAGGGAAGGTCGCGGCGACGTGTTCGTATGATCGCATGGTAGTATTGTGGGATCTTGAGTCTGGAACGATGCTCAGGGAGTTAAAGGATCATACCGACGCGGTGTATGCGGTCGCGTGGCGGGGAGACGGACGAATTTTAGCGACGGCGTCGGCGGATCGGACAGTGAAGTTGTGGGAGGCGTCGAGCGGGACGCGGCTCGAAACGCTCTCGAACGCGACCGCCGAGCTGTACGACGCGGCGTGGAGCCCCGACGGCGGAACAGTGTACGCGGGGGGCGTCGACCGGTCGCTGCACGCGTGGCGGTGGTCGGAGGGAAAGCCGGCGACGGCGCGGTCGGTGTTCGCGCACGACGGCGCGATCTTGCGCGTGTTGCCGACGCGCGACGGCAAGGGAGTGGTCACGACCGGCGAGGATCGCGCAGTGAAGTCCTGGGACGCGGCGACGCTCGCGCTGACGAAACTCGCGGCGACGACCTCGGACTGGCCGCAGGCGCCGGCGGTCGTCGGCGGCGAGGTGATCGTCGGCGCGCAAGACGGCTCGGTAACGTCGTATTCGTTGATCGATGCGCGCCGGCCGCGGATTCTGCTCGCGTCGCAGCCGTCGCGACTCGACGGAGCGGTCGCGCGAGCGTCGGGGGCGGCCCCGCCGGCCGCGCAGCCCGAGTTGTCGCGCGACGCGTCGATGAACGACCCCGAGCCGAGAACAGGGGCGCTCGGCCAAACGATTCGCACGACGGTCCGCGGCAACGGCGTCGGCCGCGCGACCTTGGTTGAGACCGACGACCCGGGATTGATCGCGAAAATCGTCGCAATGGAAAAGCCGGACCCAAACGTGCTCGTGTGTGAGCTAACAATCGGAGCAAAAACGCGAGTTGGTGTGCATGCGATGACGGCGGTCGGGCCGGCGGGGGTGCCGGGCGGCGGGACGTTCTTGGTCGAACGGTACGCCGAGACGCCGGTGGGGCCGCGGTCGAAGGACGCGCCGGTCGCGACGCCGACGACGTTGGCGGGGTCGATCGACCAGCCGGGCGAAGTCGACGAGGTTGCGTTTCGAGGCCGCGCGGGCACGACCTTCGCGGCGCGGGTGCTTACGAAGCCGCTCGGCTCGCAGCTTTCGCCGGTCTTGACGGTGCTCGACGACCGCGAACGCGTGCTTGCGCGGTCGGTCGAGACATCCGAGAGCGCGACGCAACTGGTGATCGCTGCAATCGAACATGACGGTATCTATCGGTTGAAGATCGAGGACCGCGACTACGGCGGGTCGGGTGCTTATTACTATCGCGTGGAGATCGGAGAACTTGTCGCGGCGACGTCGGTGTGGCCGCCGGGGGTGGAGGCGTCGCGCGGCGGTCGAGTGTCGGTTGTCGGCGTGAATTTCAAGGCTCCCGGGGTTGCCGAGGAGGTGTCGGTCGCGGCCGGCGAGGTGGGGACGCTGGTGCGTCCGCGGGTGGTCGGGCGCGGGGAGGTTGCGGCGGATTGTGCCGAGCAGGTGGTGCTTGCGGAGGGTCCGCAGGCTGTCGAGCCCGCCGCCGATGCGGGCGACGACGCGCGGCACGCGGCCCTTTTGAGCGCGCCCGGAGGGGTGTCGGGACGGGTTGGACGCGCCGGCGACGTTGATTGTTATCGATTCACGGCACGTCGCGGGCAGCCTTTGATCTTAGAAGTGTACGCGCAACGACTCGGGACGGCGCTGGATCCAATGCTGGAGATTTTGGACGCGCGCGGCCTGCCCGCGCCGCGGGTGGTGCTGCGTCCGCTCGCGGAGACGAACACGACGTTTCGCGACCACGACGCGACGGCGGCGGGGATCAGAATCACGAACTGGGACGAGTTCGCGGTGGGCGACTTGGTGATGATCGGCCGCGAGGTGACGCGGATCGAGCAACTGCCGCGGAACCCCGACGACGACTGCCGTTTGATCAGCCGGAAGGGGCGTCGCGTCGCGCTCTTCGGGACCACGCCGGAACATCATGTGAACGGACAACCGTTTGTAAAAGTCGAGGCGATACCGGCGGGTTCATGGTCGGGGACGTCGAGCCGCGCGGGGGGCGTCGGCGCTGTTGCGTTGCCGTACCGCAACGACGACGGCGGGCCTGAATTCGGCAAAGATTCGTATCTTTGGTTCGACCCGCCGGCGGACGGCGAATATGTCGCGAGGGTGAGCGACGCGCGCGGGCAAGGGGGGGCGGCGCACGTTTATCAACTCGTCGCGCGGACACCCCGGCCCGATTTTCGCGCGAGCTTGTCAGCGAGTCACGTGAACATCAGACGTGGCGGATTGGCGCTGATCAATGTCGCTGTGGACCGGATCGACGGTTTTGCAGGCGCGATTGATCTTGAAGTGGAGGGTCTGCCTGCGGGGGTCCACGCGGTTGCGGAGCCTGTGGAGGCGGGGTCGTACGCGTCGACGATCGGGTTTTGGGCGGACGCGGAGGCTGCGCCGCAGTCGAAAGCGTCATGGCATGTGACGGCGCGAGCATCTCTGGCTTCGAGCGATCCGAGCGGTCGAGTGCCGGCGCGGTCGCGGACGCTTGGAGGGGGGTGGGTGTCGATCGTGCGCGAGCCGAATTTGGCTGTGACGGCGATGCCGACGGCGGTTGCGCTCAAGCCGGGCGGGGAGGCGCGGCTCACGTTGCGGGTGGATCGTCGCAACGGGTTCGCGGGTCGGGTGCCGATCGACGTGGTGAACCTGCCGGAGGGGGTGCGGGTGCTCGACGTCGGGCTGAACGGCGTGTTGATCCCCGAGGGGCAAAGCGAGCGGGTGCTGGTGCTGCGCGCGGAGCGGTGGGCGGCGGCGGGGACGCGTCGATTTTACGCGTTGGGGAAGGCCGAGGCGGCGGGTACGAGCGACGCGTCGCGACCGATCACGCTCACCGTCGAGCCGGCGTCGTCAAGGCATGCGAGCAAGTGACAATATGACGTTACAAAAGCTGCTGCACGTGATTACGCGACCGCTCCTGTTGACGACGGCGGCGGCGGGGCTTGCGCTTGGGGGGTTGTGGGTTGGGTTCGAGCCTGCGGGGGGGGATCCGGACCGGATTTATCGGCCGCTGAAGGCGGAGCTGGCGGGGGCGTTGCAGATCG
>JAJYDB010000221.1 GCA_021777845.1 Planctomycetota bacterium | reverse complement strand
GGCCGCGGCGACGCACCCGTAATAAAATCAGGTGGCCGAACGCCGCCGACATCATGCCGGTTCGCACCTGCGCGATCAACCCCAGGTCGCAGGAGTTGCGTGCGTGCGTGTAAGTCGAGGACAAGGAAACGCCTGGGATGAAGGCTCATCCCAGGCGCCGGATTGTCTGCCCGCCTAATTTGGCATGCGGGATTCGTGGAGCTTTAGACCTTCGGCTTCGGGGGCGAGGGAACGGGTGTCGGCGGCGGCGGCGTGCTCGGGGCCGGCGGAGCCGGGGGCTCGGTCGGTGCCGTCGCTGCGGGGGTCTCCGTCGGAGCCGAATAGACAGGCGTCGGCGTCATCGACTGGCTGGTCGGCGACTGGCCGGACGACATCACCGGCGTGTAGCTGCCGTAAACGGGAGGGCAATACGGGGCAGGCGGCGGGCAATAGGCAACCGGCTCGTTACACGAGCATGCCGACATCCTGTATCCGCAGCCGCCGCAGCGATTACGCCTAAACAGGCCACAACCCTTGAACAGCCGGTGACCACCGCCGTAGCAGGACCCGCCGTAGCAGGACCCGCCGTAGCAGGACCCGCCGTAGCAGGACGACGAGTAGCACGAACTGTAGCAAGACGAGTAGCAACTGCCGTAGCAGGCCGGAGAGACGACCGTTGAGTAGCACGAACTGTAGCACGACGAATAACACGAGCTATAGCACGACGAGTACGTCGGCGTATAGCAAGTGTCGCATTGCTTGTGATGGCAGCCCAGTCCGCTGAGCGCCATCAACATCACGATGGTTCCTTGCATCGCCAAAACTCCCAAGGTGTCGGTTCAGTGAAGATGGACAGCGCCGAGACTTCGCCCCGGACGCACGTCCGTCACGAGCGAACCCACTCTCGATCCGGATTGTTTGGAATCGTTCCGAACCAAGTAGCTACCGAGAATACCTCGCTTCGACCTTGAGCTGAGACGAAAAGCCGACCGGGGCCGGTCATTTTTTGTAATCCTCAAAGTCGAGTCGACGCGTTTTGAATTCTAGCCGCCGTTTCGAGGAGGAGCAAATGAAATGTCAAAATAGTCAAGCAGTGGCGAACAGGTAAATTGCGGTGAATTTTCTATGAATCCGCGACGGATCGCGTTGGTGGCGAGAGTTTCGCCGGCGGGGTAGGATAAGAGCGGTCGAAGACGAAGGTACGAACTCGGCCGGCGATGTCTTCGCGCGGCTTGTCCGCGGTCGGATGCCGTGAGTTGAGGGGGACCTGGGATGCCGTCGGGAACGGGCAAGGTTCGCGAAGGACTCGACGAGGGCCGCGGTTTCGATCGGGGAGCACGTCGTCGGGTCGGCGTCGACCGCGCCGGCGGTACGGGCGGCATCGTGAGCGGCGGATGGCCGGTTTGGGCGCGGGTGCTCGTCTCGGTGTTGCTGCTTTATCACCTAAGCGCGATGTTCGTTTCGACGCTGGTCTCGCCGCCCGCCTTTTCGATGCTCGAGGCGCGTCTCGGGAATTTCTTCGCACACTATTACGAGTTGATCGACCAGGGTTACGCCTACCATTACTACGCTCCCGAACCGCCGCCGACCCCGGTCATGACCGCGCGGGTTACGTTTGAGGACGGTCGCGAGCCATTCGAAATCCGCATGCCCACGCGCGGGACTGCGCCGCGCTTGCGCTATCAAAGACAACTCGCGCAGGCGCACCATCTTTTCGACGACGTGTTGCAGACCGAAATGAGAGGCGAGCCCGCGCGTCAAAGTGTGGTTGCGCTCAGTTACGCACGGCATCTCAAGAAGCAGTTTCAGGGCTGTTTGACGGTCGAAATCGAGCTCAAGCAGCATATGATTCCGCCGCTTCAGGAGATTCAGGCGCAACTTGAGGCGAACGGGTCGCGCGGCGTCGATCTTGATCGGCCCGAGTATTACCGCTTCCGTCGACAGGTGGGGGTCTACTCGTGCGACGACTTGTAATCGGGACCTACGACTATCTCCGCGAACTCGCCGCGAGCGCCGCGCGCGGCTGGAACCGCTTCTTCTTCACCCCCGCCGACCCGACGCCGCTGGGGCTGATTCGGGTCGTCGTCGGATTGATCCTGCTTTGGAATTACTCGGTTTACGCGCTCGATTTACACAACTACTTCGCCTCCGACGGCTGGTCCGACCCGACGATCATCCAGAACGGTTGGCGGGATCTTCACAGGTACGCCTGGTCACTGTGGTTTTATGTGCCCGACGACATGCTCTGGCCGGCATGGTGCGTCTGCATGGGGGTTTTCACGCTCTTCACACTCGGGCTGTGGTCGCGCGTGATTGCGTTCGCGGCGTGGGCGATCGTGATCTCAACGGCGCGACGTGCGCCGGTCGCTCAGTTTGGGTTTGATCAGATTATTTCAGGCTGGATGCTTTATCTGGCGTTCTGCGGCGCTTCGGGCCAGGCGGTATCGCTCGACAGGTTCCTCGCGCGTTGGAAGGAGTCGCGTGCGGCCGCGTCGCGAAAGCACAAGGAAGTCCGTTTCAAGATCACATCCGGTGTGCCGGAGCCTTCGACCGCGGCGAACATCGGCCTGCGGCTGATTCAGCTCCATCTCTGCCTGATTTACGCGGCGGCGGGGCTCTCGAAGCTGCAAGGCGGGGCGTGGTGGAACGGGACCGCGATTTGGAGCACGATCGCCGCGCGGGAGTTCCAATACTATGACGTCACCTGGCTGGCGCGTTACCCGATCCTGATCAATTTGATGACGCACATCAGCCTGGCGCTCGAGATCGTATACCCGGTGTTGATTTGGATTCCTCGGCTGCGGCCGTTGTTGGTGGCGGGAGTGATCGCGCTGCACGCCGGGATTGGGCTCACGATGGGTCTTAACGAGTTCGGCGTCGCGATGATTGCCGGGAATTTGGGCTTTTTTTCGGCGATCCAATTGCGGAGTCTGGTGACGGGGCGGAAGCAGCCCGCGGGTCGCTTGCTTTACGACGGCGCCTGCCCGCGCTGTCGCGCGTCGATCGCTTTGTTTGCGGCGGCGGACCCCGACCGCGTGGTCGAGCCGGTTGACTTGACTGCGGTCGACGTCGCGACGATCCACCCGAGTTTGACGCGCGAGGCTTGTCTGCGCTCGATGCATTTGGTTCGCTCGGACGGCCGCGTGCGGGTTGGATACGACGCCGTGATGACGATCTTGAGCTGGTTGCCTTTGTTTTGGCCCGCCTCGCTCGCGAGGTTTGTGCCCGGAGCGGGGTTCGTCGGCCGGCGTGTGTACCAGAAGATCGCGGACAGCCGGCCGCGGGACGTCGCCTGTACCGACGATTCCTGCGCGATCCACGCGCCGTCGGCGAGCCTGAAGGAGCCGGCCGCTTCCAAGACGCGTTCCTGACGCATGCTTTCAAATCCTCTCACTGACGACGTTTGCGCATCGATTCGAGGGCGACTCCCATGATTTTTGATCCGCAATCCTCCGGGCGCGTTAAGAAGAAGGTCACGGCGGGCCCGGCGGACGGCATTCGCGGCGAGTACCGCAAGCTCGGGCAGGAAGAACCCGAAGCGCTTGAAGTTTCGCGAATTTTCCTTTACGAGCCAGGCTGGCGGGTTGCCCTCAAAGCGGGCAGCGGACGTGTTTATTGTTACGTGATCGCACCGGGCGACAATCACTATCACAGGCTCGCCGACGGCGAGATCTATCTGCATCGCGGCGACGAGAAAGTCTGTCTTGCCTGCGCCGGCCGCCGCGGGCTGCTGTCGTTTGAGCCGCGCGCGTTGCGCGACCCCGCTCTCGATTTCGGCGGTTTTGGCGCGACGATCGATGAAGGGCCGGCGCTTTTGCCGCCGGCCGACGACACTCCGCTCGACGCCGAGTGTTAAATCCACCGGCGATCCGGGGCGAACCGTCCTCCACGCCTCCCTCTCCGCCCGCTCGATCCCGTATCGAAAGGCAAACATCCAATGAGTGACCGCGCTCGATCCGCGAAGTCGCCGCGACGCTTCTCCTGCCTCCTGTTCGCAACGCTCTGGGCGTGCGGGTATGGCGTTTCGACGTCGCGCGCCCAGGACGCGAAGCCGAGCGACGCCGACGCAAAAGCAGCCGCCACGACGGCCAAAAAGAAAGCAAGGCCGTCGACGAAATCGCGACGGACGCGGGCCTACCCGCCAGGGACTTACATGGGTCGGCCGATCGCCGACGTGATGTCTTGGGAAGGCGCCGAGTGGCTGGTCCGCGAGACCCGCGAGCAAGAGGAGCAACCCGACGCGATGCTCGACGCGCTGAAGATTCCGGCCGGAGCCGTGGTGGCCGACGTCGGCGCGGGGGTCGGGTACAACAGCCTGCGGATGTCGCGTCGCGTGGGGCCGAAGGGGGTGGTGTACGCGACCGACGTCCAACCGCAGATGTTGCAAATGTTGAGGGCGAAGATGAAGGAGGCAGGGGTCGCGAACGTCCGTCCGATTCGATCGACGCCCGGCGATCCAAAACTCCCCGTGAACGCGCTCGACCTAATTCTGATGGTCGACGTTTATCACGAATTTTCCGAACCCGACGTCATGTTGCAAGGGCTGCGCCGCGCGCTCAAGCCCGGCGGCCGCATCGTCTTCGTCGAGTTTCGCGCCGAGGATCCCGACGTCCCGATCAAACCCGAGCATAAGATGACGCTCGCGCAGGTGAAGCGCGAGGTTGTCCCGCAGGGTTTCGTGTTTCAGAATTCCTTGGAATTCTTGCCTTGGCAGCATATTATCGTGTTTGAGAAGCCGAAGTCCGAGACCGAGCCGAAGCCCGCCTCCGCCTCGCCCCCCCTCGGCGCGCCGATTAAGGAGCCGAAGAAGGCCGGTTGAGCCCGCCGCTGACGGGCACTGTTTCGTCGCGCGTCCGCGCGACTTTTTTTCGAGTTCACAAACCCGTTGGATTGAGAGATGCAAATCCGAACTTGGATTGCGGCGGCACTGTTTCTGGCGGCGACGTATGGGCCGCGGGGGTTCGAGGCGACCGCCGCCGAGCCCGCGCGTACGAACGTCATCGTGATTCTCGCGGACGACCTCGGCTGGGGCGATGTTTCGTGCAACGGCCGCAAGCAGTGGTCGACGCCGAACATCGACCGCTTGGCCGCCGACGGCATGCGTTTCACGCGTTTTTACACCGCGGCGGTTGTTTGCGCGCCGAGCCGCGCGGCGCTCATGACCGGCAAAAGCACGATCCACAACGGCGTCAGCCGCAACGATGCCGACTTGCCCGCGAGCGAGGTCACGCTCGCCGAGGTCTTGAAGGCAAACGGCTACGCGACCGCGCTGTTCGGCAAGTGGCACCACGGCCGGCCCAGGCCGGGCGAAAAAAGCTATGTGCATCCGATGGATCAGGGGTTCGACGAGTTTTTCGGCTTCACGGACGCGGGCCACGCTTGGGAGCAGTTCCCGACGCAGCTTTGGGACGGCCGCAAGATGGTCCCCGTGACCGGACTCGCGAACGACCAGTTCACGAATCACGCGGTCGATTTTCTCAAGCGTAAGAAGGACGGGCCGTTTTTCTTGTATCTGCCGTACAATGCCCCGCACTTTCATATCCAGGCACCCCCCGACGAGGTTGCGCTTCATCGCGGCAAGTTCAACGAGCGCAACCCCGCCCAGCCGATCAACGCCACCTACGCGGCCATGATCACGCGTCTCGACAAGTGTGTCGGCCGCGTGCTGAAGGAGGTTGAGGACCTCGGGCTGACGAAGCAGACGCTGGTTTTGTTCACGAGCGACCACGGCGCGACCTTCGAGGTGGGCAACAAGGGCGCGAGCAATTATCACGACAGCAACGCCCCCTTCCGAGGCCAAAAGCGAACCCTTTGGGAAGGAGGCGTGCGGGTGCCGGCGATGGTCCGTTGGCCGGGTCACGTGCCCGCGAGTTCGGTTTCGGACGCTCCTTACATCATGACCGACATCTTTCCGACCGTGCTCGCGGCCTGCGGGATTCGCCCCGACCCGGCCTTGAAGCTCGACGGCACCGATGTGCTCTCGTGCTGGACCGGGCAGGTGATCGCTCCGGAACGCACGCTTTTTTGGGAGTGGCGCGGCGAGGGTTACCGGCAGTTCGCGGCGCTCCGCGACCGTTTGAAGCTCGTGATCACCAGCGACGGCCGTCCCGAACTCTTCGACGTCGTCGCCGACCCCGCCGAGCGCCGCAACGTCATCGCCGAACACCCCGACGTCGCGCGTGACCTGCAAAGCGAGTTGAAGGCGTGGCTGGCGACCGAAGTGAAGGGCTGACCGCGGCTTGTCTCGAAACGACACGCGCGGCGGGAGCGGCGAAACTCGCGGTCGGCAATTCGGGTATCATGATCCGACGCGATGCCTGGAGGCGTCGCCGCGCGCCCGATCCACGAGGAGAATTTCGCAATGATCGAAGCTCAAAGACGCCTTTTCGCCGCCGGCGCCTGCTTCGCGGCCGTACTCTTTGCCGCCGCCCGCGCCGATGACGCGAAGCCCGCCAAACTGACCGGCGACCTCGCCAAACTGCAAGGCGACTGGAAAACAACGCTCGGACCCAATAACGACGTCGAGTTGTTCCTGAAGATCGAGGGCAACGTCGTCTCCGTGAAGGTCAAAACGCCGGAGGATACGGAGTTCGACCTGAAAGGCGAGATCAAGCTCGACGACAAGGCGAAGTTGAAGACGATCGACTGGCTCAAGTTCACTGGTCCGAACGGCGACGCCGCGCCTGACAACCTGGGGATCTACGAGTTTCAGGGCGAGGATGTGCACGTCTGCAACGGTGGTCCGGGCAACCAGCGGCCGACCGAGTTCAAAACCGGCGACGGCGGCAACCCGCACGAATTTGTGCTGAAGCGCGTCAAGGATCAGCCGAAAGCCGAATCCGCGCAGCAGTCGAAGCAAGCCGAGCAGTGACCGATTCGTCATTCGGACGGGGCGGCGGGTTGCGCGGCGCGGCCCGCGGCCCGCGGCCGTTCCCGATCGTTGCGGCCGGGCCGTCTCAGCGACTGTACCAGGCCACGAGTTTCTCCAACTCGCCAAGCTGCCCCATGGTGCGCAACAAATACTGAATGTGAGGGAAGCCCAGCATCGGGTTGCCCCCGAAGTGATCGTCCACGAGCTGAATCGCTCGTTGCACTCGTTCCGCCGGAGGCAGGTCATTCCATGTTCGCGACAACCAGAGGATCATCGGCATCGTGAGCACGAGCGACTCGAGGCCGGCCCAGAACGGCAGACCGAAGTTGGGCGGCCCGCAAAACTGCATCGAACTCAGTTTGACCACGAAATAGCGTTCCAATGTCTCATCCATCTCGGCCGGCGTTCCGCCGCGTCGCTCGACTTCCTCGAAGCTGGTCGCCGGCAGGAATTCGTTGACGCGAGGCACGCGGCCGCGCCCCTTCACGAACCGCCAGCCGGCGTACACTCTGCCCAAGCGATTCCGCAGGCCCGCGGCCCGCTCGACGTCGCGATCCCTGCGGGCATAGATCGCCAGGAAAGCGCGGAACAGGAACTTGCCGAGCAGTCGATCGGGGGGCGGCAGATCCGCCGGGTCGCGCGGCACATCCGCATCCACGTTCTTGCGCACGGCTTGCAAGAAATCGCTCAAGCGGTCGCCCTTCAGGCCGTCCAGCTTCGCGCGGCCGCAGACGCGAGCCACGGCCAGGCACGTGCGCAGTCGGCGTTCCACACGGTCGCTTCGGTCTTGCACGATCTCCACCAGCACCTGGACGACACGGAGCACATCCGGCCAAGGAAGTCGCTGCCCGTCTTGCATCGAAGGGGGCTGCGCACTCGCGGCCGACCTGCCTACGTGCCGCTCCAACAAGCGCGACAAGTTCTCCAAGTCGGCTTCGGCGGCGGCCATGGGTCGACCTTTATTGGCCGCGGACGACGGACAGGAGAAG
>JAJYDB010000016.1 GCA_021777845.1 Planctomycetota bacterium | reverse complement strand
GACCTCTTTATTCCTAAGGAGTGCTTGAATTACATGAGACATTGTGGATACAACGCTACGGCGAGCTGAAAAATGGTCTAATCGGGGGTCGTTGCCGACATCGCCTCGATGTCCGCGGACCTTCATCGACCTCGTTTCCCCGGAAGTGCCGGCAAGATTTTGCCGGCTGGGGCACCCGTCCGGCTCGGTTTTTCGGTGGCGTCGCGGGGTGATTATGCGACAATTGTGAGAGGAAAACTGTGAGAGGAAATGTATTGGAGAGACTGGCGGCGGGGGCTATGAGGCAGAGAATCGAGCGACGCCGGCGTTTTCGGCGGAGCTCCGGGATCGAGGTTGGAGGCTGCGATGTCGCGGATGGGTTCAGGGTCGGTCGCGCGCGGCTTACGAGTTTTGTTCGAGTCGGGGGCGCTTGGCGCGCTTGACGACGGAGAGCTTCTGGAGCGATTTCTCGAAGCGAACGCGGATGTCTCGGAGGTTTCGTTTCGGGTGTTGGTCGAGCGTCACGGGCCGATGGTTTTGAACATCTGCCGCGGTCGTCTGGAGTTGCATGACGCACACGACGCCTTTCAGGCGACGTTCTTGGTGCTGGCGCGGAAGGCGGGGAGCGTCCAGAACCGCGGATCGCTGGCGAGTTGGCTGCACGGGGCCGCGCTGCGGGCTGTGGCGAAGTCGCGGACGCAAAGGTCGCGACGGCTTGGTCGCGAGCGGCGCGCGGCGGAATCGCGTCCGAAGTTTGAGGAGCCGAGCGAACACATCGACGATCGTGAACGCGACGCGGTGCTGCACGAGGAGCTCGCGCGGCTGCCGTTGAAATATCGGACGCCGCTCGTGCTGTGCTACCTCGAGGGTTTGACGCACGAGTTGGCCGCGGAGCGGCTCG
Source organism: Planctomycetota bacterium (assembly GCA_021777845.1). GTDB lineage: Bacteria > Planctomycetota > Planctomycetia > Isosphaerales > Isosphaeraceae > JAJYDB01. The sequence continues at coordinate 33,752 of JAJYDB010000016.1, read as the reverse complement.
ACTGGCCGGTTGGGACGGTCCGCGGGCGACTGGCGCGGGGTCGCGACCAACTACGGGCGCGGCTCGCGCGTCGAGGATTTGACGCGTCGGCGTTTTTGCCCGCGGCGCGGGCGTTCGGGGCGTCGACGCGGCTCGTGCCGGCGGCGCTCGCGGACGCGACGGTCCGCTCGGCGGCCTATGCGGCGACTTACGCGATGTCGGGATCAATTTCCGTTCTTACTCAAGGAGTTGTGCATACAATGATTATGAGCAAGCTCAAAATCGCGGCGATGTTGACGACGGTCGCGGCGGTCGGGGCGACTGGGGTTGGATTGATCACGCTCCGGGCGGGAAACGCGATCGACACCGGCGCCGAGCCGATTCGCGGGCCGGTCCCCTGGCCGCAAGCGGGCGCGATCATGAAAAAGACCGTACCGCGACCCGCGTCGGCAGCGGGCGGGATGGCGGGAATGATGATAGGCCGTCGCGATTCGGGCTTGGACGAGATTTTGCAGAACACGCAGGATCTCGACGGGTACGTCAGCGAGACCGAGAGGGACATCGAGGCAATGCTTGAGGCGCTCGGCAAGGAACGCGACGGGCGAGCCGCGGCAATTCAGCAGTCGCTTGGAACCCATTTGGCCGCGAAAAAGAAAATGGAGGCGGTGCGGAATAAGTTGGCGCAGTTCTTGAGCACGGACGGAGTCATCGACGAACAGCTCGAACGGAAGAATCAGGAAGTTCAGTCATTGCTTGGTCAAATTGAAAGCGAGATCAAACTTCTCGAGGAGGTGCGACAGAAAGTTGATCCAGAAATCAAGCCGCGCGCGCAGCCGCCGGCGGCACCCAAACCAGCGACACCGACATCAAAGGCGACCGCGCAGACGGGTGTTGTCTTCGCCGTGACGCAGGTTGAGACGCCGTTCGATCAAGCCGTCAAGGCGTCGGAAACCGTCGACGAGTTGGTGCTCCAGGCGAGGTTGAAGCTCGAACGCACGAAGCTGCGCGAGACTGAGATTTCCGGCCGGTTGAGTACAGTTGTGACCCAAGTCGTCGAGCGGCAGGCGGCCGCAAAAAAGGCGGTGGAGAAGCTACGGCAGGCTGAGGCCGGCGTGCGGGAACTGATCAAGGACGCGAGCGCGAACGTCCAGATGGTCCCGACGCGAGGCGAGACGCTAAAGTCGCTCGAAGCGTTGCTGGGGTCGATTCGCGAGCAAATCCGCGTGCTGGAAGCGGCCGTCCCGACCAGCGTCAAAGTCGAGGGGCACCGCGAAATCCAAGCGACGCCGAAATAAGCAGGCATCGCCGCGTGATTCGGAAGCATTTCAAGCAAGGCGCGCCGGCGACAAGTCGACGCGCCTTGTTTCAATTTGGGTCGAGCAATCAGCGTGATTGTTTTTTTGATCGCGTCATCGCGAAGCCGCGGCGGGTCGCGTGGCGGCGCGATCATAGGTTGCGTCGTGACGGTTGCGAATCGACTCTCGGCGGGGTAGCATGCCATGCATGACGCGCGTCGGACTTCGTGAGTTCGGCGGGCATCGAGTCGGACGGGCATCGAGTCGCAACCCCCTATGGCCACCGCAACCCGCGCCGCCGCACCTCAAACGCCCGACATCGCCCCCGTCGAATCCAGAGCGTCCGAAGCCTTCGGCCGCGGCGCGATCGACACGACGGTTCGGCTCACGACGCCCGAGCGGATCATCTTCGAGTACCCGCTCGCGGGGCCGTTTCGGCGCGCTTACGCCTACATTCTCGATCAATTATTCATATGGGCCGTTATGGCCGTCGTGTCGATCGCGATGGCGATTCTTGCGGTCGGCGGCTTTTCGAGCCTGGGTCCGATTCTGGTTGCGTATTTCGTGATGTCGTGGGGCTATCAGGCGTTCTGCGAGGCGATGTTTAACGGTCGGACGCTCGGCAAGCGCGCCGCGGGCTTGCGAGTGCTCTCGGACAACGGCGTGGCGATCAACGCGAGCCAGGCGGTGGTCCGGAACGTCGTCGGAGCGGCCGATGGACTGCTGCCGTTCTTCTATTTGCCGGGCTTGACGTCGATGTTCCTGACGTCGCGGTTTCAGAGGCTCGGAGACCTCGCCGCTGGAACGATCGTCGTGGTCGAGGAGAATCGCAGTCGCGCGGGAGTGACGCGGATCGTCGATAAGCCCGTGCTTGACCTGCTGCCGTGGCTGCCGATGAGGATCGCGGCGGGATCCGACCTTTCGAGAGCGCTCTCGGATTACGTTCTCGCGCGGTCGAAGTTCGGGCCGGCGCGTCGCGAGGAGATGGCCGAGCACCTTGCCGGCCCGTTGCGGGCCCGTTTCAACCTGCCGCCGCGCGCTAGCGCCGACGCCGTTCTGTGCGCGGTGTATCATCGTGTATTCCTCGGTGAATGAAAACCATGGAACGAGCGATTACTTCACGTGATTCTTAATCCGCGAGCGTGATTCATGCGGGTCGCCGAACTACTGAAAGACCGCGAAAAGTCGTGGCGCGAGCTCGATATGCTGCTCGACCGAATCGAGCGCATGCGCGGCAGGCGACCGGGCGTCGCCGACGTCGCGTTGCTCGGCGAGTTGTACCGATCGGCCTGCGCCGACCTGATGCTCGCCGAGGCGCACGACCTGCCGCGCGATACGCAGCTTTATCTGCACGGGCTTGTCGGTCGCGCGCACAACGCGGTCTACCGTTCGCGCGGGTTCGACGTCGACCGCTGGTCGAAGCTCGTGTTCGAGACCATTCCGCGGCGTCTGCGCACCGACGGCGCGGTCCGGATCGCGGCGGCGACGTTTTTCGGCTCGTTTCTCCTGTGCGGACTGCTCGCGGCGGGTCGGCCGGGACTGGCGCGCGAACTGATCGGCGATCGCCAGGTCGATCAAATGGAAGAGATGTATGCCGGGTCGCTTGAAGATAGGGGCCGCGACGACACGATGATGGCCGGGTACTACATCCAGCACAACGCGTCGATCGGTTTGCAGTGCTTTGCGTTCGGGGTGTTTCTCGGGATCGGCAGTTTATACGAGTTGTTGTCGAATGGAATCATTCTTGGAACGGTGTTCGGGCATATGGCGACGACGCCGCACGCCGAGCGGTTTTACACGTTTGTGACGGCGCACAGCAGTTTCGAGTTGAGCGCGATCGTGTTGGCGGGGGCGGCGGGGATGCGTCTGGGCTGGGGGTTGATCGCGACGCGCGGACAGAGTCGACTTGCGTCGCTGCGTCGCGAGGCGACGGGGGCGTTGCCGATCGTGGCGGCGTCGGTGACGCTGTTTATTTTGGCGGCGTTTATCGAGGGGTTTATCTCGGCGCGAAGCGACGTCAGCTATGCGAGCAAGGCGACGATCGCGGTACTTTCCGCGGCGGCCCTCGCGGGATACGTCGGTTTGTGCGGACGAGGACCGGCCGATGCGACCGAGTCTCTGAGTTAGCGCATCACGATCGTCTTATGCAATTCGGTCGAAGCGACGAGCACATCTTGAGGGAGACGAATTCAAGCATGCGCGGCGGGACGTTGGTGGTGATCCGCGAGCGGACGTTTCTCGAGCTGCTCGACTTGTCGTTGGCGACGGTGCGTCGGCGTCCGGTAGCACTTGGCCTGGCGGCGGCGGCCGGGATTGCGCCGTTCGCGGCTTTGAACGCGTGGCTCGCGGGCTTTTCGGATTGGACCGACGGTTGGTATCTGTTGCTTTGGCTGTTCGAATCGCCGTGGGCGACGGCTCCGTTGACGGTCGTTTTGGGGGGGATGATGTTCGGCGAGCGGCTGAGTGCGCGGCAGGTGACGTGGAGAGTCGTGCGATCGACGCCGGGGCTGTTCGTGTATCAAACGCTTTTACGCGGGTTGTCGATGATCGTTGGGATCACGTATCTGTTTTTCTCGGCTCGGCAGGCGTTTTTGAACGAAGTTCTCCTGCTCGAAGGGGGCTCGTTTGGGCGGGCGATGAAGCGAAGTACGGCGTTGTGCGCTCAGCGCGGCGGCGAATTCCTCGGTCAATGGCTCGCTCGAATCGGTTTTGGTCTCGCGTTCGTCGTTTGCTTTTGGCTCGGCACGCGCACCCTGCTCGGGGCTTTGACGACGAATACGTTGACGTGGCGGCCGGTCGACGAGACGCCGTTCGCCGACCCGTTGATTCACTTCGCGGTTTGGCTTGCCATCGCGTTCATGGCGATCACGCGGTTTTTCGGCTACATCGACCAGCGGATTCGGCTCGAAGGGTGGGAAGTCGAACTGCGGCTCCGCGCCGTCGGTCGCGCGCAACAGGGGAGCCTCCGATGACGCTTCGGAGCACGCGCCGACACTCGTTACGGCCTCGGGCCGCCTCGCTGTTCGCGGCGGTTCTCTGCGTTGTTGCGATTGGATATCCCGCACACGATCGTGCACTCGCGTCGTGGAATGACAAGAGCGTCGATCCATCGATCGACGTCGGGGCATCATCGAGCGTGCGAAGCGACGAGGTGTCGAGAGCGCTCGCGAGCGGGGATTTTCCCTGGTACGACAGCTCCAAGGACGATGTCCGGCCGATGTATCCGCCCGAAACGTGGGGCGAGTGGTTTTGGAAGACGGGGACGGGTCGATGGATGGCAAGCCTGCGTTGGCCGTGGAAGTGGCCCGGCACTGGTTTGCGCGGCTGGGGTTGGGGGGGGTGGATTTTCCGAGCGTTGCATTGGCTGCTTTCAGGAGGCGTGGTCGCGACCGGCTTGGTGTTGCTGTTGCTCGCGGTGCTGATCGTGATTGCGATCGAGCTTTGGCGGCGCTATCGGCCGACCCTGGTCGGCGGCGAGGCGCGCGCGGGTTCGTCGCGGACCGTTGGCCTGGCGGCACGAGTTGAGGATCTGCCGCTCGGCGTCCGACCGACCTCTCACGACCCATGGGCCGAGGCCTTCGAGCGTCGCGCCCGCGGCGACCTCGCCGGCGCTGTCGTTTGCCTGTTCGCGCATCAGTTGCTCACGCTGGACCGAGTCCGCCAAATCAGGCTCGCCCCCGGACGTACGGCGCGCTGGTTTGTCCGCGGCGTCGACGACCAGACCTTGCGCGACTGCTCGTCGGCAACCCTTCGACTCTTCGAGGACGTCTATTACGGCCGCATCGAGCCAACAAATGAAGCGTTTGAAAGCGTCTGGAGCCGCGCCCAAGCCTTCGAGGAACGCATCTCCAAAACGACCGAGGCAGCAACCGGGATCACCGGTCCGATGCGACGGAACTGACAATACAATCGATGCTTTCCATTTAATAGACTGCAATGATATATGGTCCGAGATTATGTTATGCGTTCTTGCATAATTGCAAACATTGCCTCTTGGCTTGCCCCCGCATGTTTGGTTTTGACTGTTGGGTGTGCGCGCGAGCTGGATGTGTCTTACGGACGGTCGGGCAGCGCGAGCATCAACGGCACGAAGGCGTTCGCGGAGTTGCTGAAGGGGCGCGGGCATCAAGTGCGCTCGGCGTTTCGGCTCACCGACGGCTTGTCGACGTGGGCGGACGCGATCGTACGTGTTGCCCCCTACGCAGGCGGGATCGAGCTCGAAGAGGCGGATTGGTATGAGCAATGGTTGAGCGCCGGGGCGCGACGAACGTTGGTTTTTATCGCGCGCGACGAAGAGCAAGTGGTCGCGTACTGGCGCGCGGTGCAGGCTAAGATTCCCGCGGACGCCGACGACGGTCTGCGCGCACGCGTCCAAGACAAGCTGACCGCGGCGGAAAAGCGGAGCGGTTCGTGGACGGTCCCGCGCGTCCGCGAGGCCGCCGACAAAGGCGATTGGTTCGGCGTGGAAGGTGTTCCCGTCGGGCCGATCGCGCCGCCGATTCCGTTCCGCGCGAAAACCGGCGGGCCCCCAACGCGACCGGCATCGCCCCCGTTGGCTCCGCGAAAACCCGCGGGAACGCCCGCCGCAAAGGCGGTTCCAACAACCCCGGCAACGAATTCGCCGCCAACGGATCCACACCCAGTCGCAAAAACACTTGACGGTCTGTGGGCGCGATGGATCGACGACCCGAAAGCCGCGGCGATCCCGATGCGATGGCCGCTGATCGCCGAAGGCGAGGAGGACGAGTTGCTGACGGGCGATGATAAGCCGCTTGTGATCACATGGCGAGTCTTTAACGGTTCAAACGTGGTGGTGGTCGCGAACGGGTCGTTCGTGCTGAACGGCGGCCTCTTGAACCGCGCGCGGCGGCCGCTCACGATCGAGCTTGCGGACCAGGTCGGCCTCCAGCCCCGGCGGGTGGCGTTTGTCGAGGGAAACAGCCTGAGCGGCGAGGAAAACCCGTCGGTCTTCGCCCTGCTCCAAGTCGACCCGTTCGGCTGGGTCTTCTCGCATTTAGCTCTGCTCGGGCTGGCGGCGGCGCTCGCGGCGGCGCCGATTCTCGGCAGGCCGCGCCGCGACGCGCCGTCGCGCAGCGAGCGACCGGCGGCGCACCCCGAAGCGTTGGGCGTCTTGATGCGACGTGCAGGTCAACTCGCCGAGGCGCGCGCGATTCTCGAAACGTATCGACGCCGTCGGCACTCCGGAACTTCCGACATCTCCTCGTAGGCACAATTGCCTTTGCATCATGTCTTAACAAGACTGATGATAAGAACACATTTTAGGACGATCAGATGCCGATTTCGTTTGCCTGTGGTCAGTGCGGCCGATCTTATCGCGTCGACGACGCGCTCGGCGGGCGTCGCGTGACGTGTAAGTCGTGCGGCGCGCCGCTCGATATTCCCGCCGCCGCGACCCCGACGGCCGACCTCGGATTCGACGTTGTGCCCAACGCCGCGTCGCATCGGGCTCCGTTCGCGGCGCCCGCTCCGCAGACCCGCGCCGAGGCACATCCCGCGCCTGGGCAGGGCGGTTTTGCACCAGCCCCGCCGCGCACCTTCGGCGGCTTCGGCGCAAACCCAACCAACGAGGGTGAGCAGTCCGACGGAACACCGAGCGATCCCGAAGCCGCAACCCGACACGTCGACGAGTCTTGGACGCCGCCGAGCGACGACCACCCCCCCTCGCCCGTTGCTCTCTGGGCGCGGAGCATCGTCGTTGAGGTCAACAAGGTGTTCGTCGGCCAAGACGCGCTTATCCGCGGCGTTCTGACGGCACTCCTCGCCGACGGTCACGTGCTCATTGAGAGCGTCCCGGGGCTGGGCAAAACGTTGCTCGTGCGAGCGCTCGCGCGGCTCCTCGGCTGCGCCTTCAACCGGATCCAATTCACCCCTGACCTCATGCCCAGCGACGTTACCGGCTCGCCGATTTACGACGAACGCATCCACGACTTCCGCTTCCGGCCCGGACCCGTCTTCACTCAGCTTCTGCTCGCCGACGAAATCAACCGCGCCCCCGCGAAAACTCACGCCGCGCTCCTCGAAATCATGCAGGAAGCACGCGTGACGGTCGACGGAGTGAACCACCACATCGAGCGCCCGTTCATCGTGCTCGCGACGCAAAACCCGATCGAATCCGAGGGCACCTATCATCTCCCCGAAGCGCAACTTGATCGATTCCTGTTTAAGCTTGTAATTGATTATCCTTCGCTTCGAGAAGAGACCGCGATCCTGCGGTTGCATACGCTTGAAACGCCCCCGGACGCGGGCCTCGACGAGCGGCTCGCGGCGGTGACGAGCCCGCACGAGGTGCTTGAAATGCAGCGGCTGGCGGCACGGGTACGGGTGGATGAGCGCGTCCTCGGCTACATCGCGGCGATCGTCCGGAAGACACGTCAATGGCCGACGCTTTCGCTCGGCGCATCGCCGCGCGCGGGGGTGGCTGTGCTCCGGGGAGCGCGCGCCGCGGCGGCGCTCGAAGGTCGGGACTATGCCGTGCCCGACGACGTTCAAGAGGTCGTCCGCGCCGCGCTGCGGCACCGCGTCGTGCTCACGCCCGAGGCCGAGGTTGAGGGCCGCGGCGTCGACGAGCTGCTCGTCGAGCTGCTCCGATCGGTGGAGGTCCCGCTCCGATGATTTGGCCCGGCCGACCACTCGCACGGCTACTGGTTTTGCCCGCGATCATCGCGCTGTCGCTCTTCGTGATTGAGCCGGCGCGGCCGGTTTTAATCGCCGTCGACGTCGTTATCGCGCTCGTCGCACTCATCGACCTCGCGACCCTTCGCGGCGCGCGCAACTTTCGCGCCGAGCGCGTCGTCGGCGTCACCGCGTCGATCGGCGAGCCGCAGCGCGTCGAGCTTTGGGTCGACAACTTGGGCCGCGCCGCGCGCGTCCTCCGCATCCGCGACGACACGCCCGAAAACTTTAGCGCCGACCCCGATGAATTCGAGGTCCGCGCCCCCGGCCGCAGTCGCGTCGAGCTCGTCTACAACCTCACGCCCAAGCGTCGCGGCACCTACAGAATGCGATGTGTTTATGCACTGGTTTCAAGCCGACTTGGATTTTGGCAACGCAACCTTTCGGTACCCGCCGAATCGGTTCTGCGCGTCTATCCCGACCTCCGCCAGATCGAGCGTTATGCCGTGCTCGCTCGCCGCGACCGCCTCAGCGCGCTCGGCGTGAGACGATCGCGACGCCTCGGCGCCGACAATGAATTTGAGCGCCTTCGCGACTACTCCGAGGGGGACGAGCCGCGCCACATCGATTGGCGCGCCAGCGCCCGCCGGAGCAAGCTTACCGTCCGCGCGCACCAGATCAATCAAAGCCAGCGTATCATCTTCATGATTGACTGCGGCCGGATGATGGCAGGCGACGTCGGCGACGGCCTGACGCCGCTCGACCACGCATTCAACGCGATGCTCCTGCTCGCGCACGTCGCGCTCATCCGCGGCGACGAAGTCGGCCTGATCGCCTTCTCGGACCGCATTCGCGCTTTCCTTCCGCCCGCGGGCGGCACCCGGCGCGTGAGTCGACTCGCACACGCCGTCCACAATATCTTCCCTGAAATCGTCGAGCCTCGCCTCGACCGCGCCTTCGTCGAGCTCGAAAAACGCTGCCGCAAACGCTCGCTCGTCGTCCTCATGACCAACGTCTTCGACGACGTCGAAGCCGCGCTCGCCTCCGACCACTTGGGCAACCTCGTCGGCAAACACCTCCCGCTCGGCGTCTTTCTCCGCGACCGCGAAATCTTCGCCATGGCCGACAGCCCGACCAACGACGCCGCCTCGTTTTACCGCGCCGCCGCCGCCGCCGCCGTGCTCAACTGGCGCGAACGCACCCTCGTCGCGCTCCGACGCCGCGGCGTCCTTACCCTCGACGTCTTCCCCGACGAGCTCACGTCGTCGGTCGTCAACCAATATCTGCAAATCAAAGCAAGACACCTATTATAATGAGTGTTTGCCGAAGCCGTGTAACCTGAGTAATGATCGAGGCTGTCATTCATCGGCGACCTTCCGCGACCGGCATTTCTGAATTCCTGGCGTCAGGGCCGATCAAACCACACGGACCTTTGAATCGCGGCCACCTTCGATGTTGATAATACAGACGTGAGCGTGTTTCATGTCTTCTCATACTCCGCCCAAGGAAGCCGACGCGTTCACCCCCTATCTCGCCCCGCGCAATCGGATCGACTCACCCAAGCCAAAGCACATCGAGGACATCAACGACCCGATAGAACCGCGCCGTCGTTATTTGGGACGCGAAAGGGCCGTCAAGACGCTCGCTCTTTTGGTTGCGGCCGCGGCCTCCGCCCTTTTGTTTTTGGGATTTGCCGTCATGGTCGTCGAGATCTTCGGTGCGAAGAGGTTCATCGATTGGGATTGTTTTCGTCCGATTATCGTCTTCGCGATTCTCGACGCGATGATGCTCGCGGGCTCCTGCTGCTTCGACTCTGGGCGCCCCGGCTCGGCGGTTGGTTGTTCGTCATCAGTTCGAACGTGGCGGACACGTTGGTTCTGAGCGAGGGCGGCTGGATTTCCGCAGACATGCTGATCGCGACCGGCCTGCCAATGCTCAGCGGCGTTGCGGGCCTGCTCATCACGTGGTCGAAACGCACAGGCTTTGTCTTTTCGGATCGCTATCGCCCGGCGATAGAACTCGCTCCGCACTTCGAGACCGGAGAACCTCGCATCGAGGTCGTGATCGACCCGGTCGCCAAAAGCCGCGATCATCATGCTCGTTGCGATTACTTTGTTGGGGATCATGATTCTGGTGAGCAAATAGCGTGCGCTGCCTCACGGCGCCAAGCGTACGAGCGTCCAGTTCGCGTCGAGGCGTCGATACAACAGGCGGTCGTGCAGCCGGCTCGATCGCCCCTGCCAGAATTCAACCGCCCTTGGAACCACGCGAAAACCGCCCCAAAACGGTGGTCGAGGAATCGGCGTCTCGCCCGGATATTCGGCGTCCAGCACGCGCATCCGCTCTTCGAGCGCCCCCCTCGAGGGCAACACTGAGCTTTGCCGAGACGCCCACGCGCCAAGTCGCGCACTCCGGGGACGCATCTGAAAATAAGTATCCGACTCCGACTCATCGACGCGCTCCACTCTCCCCTCCACCCGCACCTGACGCTCCAGCGTCGGCCAAAAGAAAACCAAGGCCGCACAAGGGTTCGACTCCAGATCGCCTCCCTTCCTGCTGTCGTAATTCGTGAAAAACGCGAAGCCCCTCGCATCGAACGCCTTTAACAGCACCACCCGCGCCGACGGTGCTCCGTTCAAAGTCGACGTCGCCAGCGTCATCGCATTCGGCTCCGGCACGCTCGCCGCTGCGGCGTCCCCAAACCAACGCGCAAAGAGCGCGAACGGCTCCGCAGGTGCATCAGACTCGTCGAGAGACCCGTACGAGTACTCTTGACGCATCGTCTCGATGGACATTACGCGCTCCGCTCAAATGCGACCGCCAATCGGCCGCAGACTCACCCAAACCGTAGCCGCGAACGCTCTGACCGACCAGCCTATAACCTTTCGCGACGACCAAACGCCTTCCTGTAGTTTTAGTCGATGATATCAACCCGTGCGTGATAACCTGCGAGCGACGGCAGCGACTCAATCTCGTGACGGACGCTTCGACGCTGCCAAAAGCGAGTTGCATGGGCGCGAATCACAACGTTCCTGCCAACCACACGAACCTCAACCTTCCCCACGCGGTCTCCAACGCGCGCATCGATCTGCCGCTCAATCCGACGCTTCAGCGCTGCGTCAGCCGCCGGGTCGCTGCGCGGCTCGACTCTGATCTCGCTCGCCGTTGCCGGATTTCGTCGTCCAGGGTTGACCGGCGGCGGGGAGCCGAACAGTCGTCCAAAAAACCCCAACGGACGCTGTACTTCGGGTTTCGGCTCAGGCGTTCTCGGCGCAACTTCGGAACGCGGTCGAGCATCGCGAGCCCTCGGCAATGACTCGTTCAATGCCCCCAACCCCGGCCTAATCGCGCGTGCATTCATCTGAGAGCGGCCGGTACCAGTCGCGGGCGCAACTTCCGAGAGCACCGGCGGCGGCAACTCGTCAACCGTCGGTGCAGCCTCAAGTTCAAGTGGGCGTTCGAGTTGCACACCGGACCGCGCCCTCGCCTCGGGCGTGGGCTCGAGCACCGAACCCTGTCCTCGCGATTCCGTCGGCCGGCTCTGTTCGATCGCGGGAGGCAAGTTGGTCGCATGCTCGCCGCGTAATCCACCTCTCGTGATCGGAGGTTTTACTATCGCGGGTCCACGAACACGCCCTGGAGCAGGCACGACCATGAAGGGACGCGCAGGCGGCGCGACGACTACGGGGTTTGCGGATTCGGGAAGGTTTGTGATCGCGGGATTTCTGGGTTTTTTGAGTGCGCCTGCGGAAACGGGAGGCTTTGCGAAAGCGGGAGGCGGCCGGAGCCCGGCGACATCCTCCGACGCGGGCGACGGCGCGACAAGCGGCTTCGAGAGCGGTGGCGGACCGTCGTCGCCTTGGGCGGGGGTCGCCACGACGAGACAAACAAAAAACAGCCTAACTTGCCGGCGACGCATCGAACGCATGCCCCCGATTCACTCGCGGCAGACCCGCATGCAGACTCGACGGACCGCACATGGTCTTCAATGACTTAATCGGCACGGCCAGCGTTCAGAATTGAAGATTCGCTCAAGGCGCGGCGGAGTCCGCCGGGGAAGCCCAGCGCAGATACAACACCCGCTTTGTGTCGTCGGTCAGCTTCACTCGGTCCGCAATTCGATGCCCGGCTACCCAAATCACCTCATCGGCAGCGACGACGATCGGCACCCGCCCGCGATCCTCGCGCGGTACGCCGCGCTCCCTCAAAAAGTCCACCAGCCGCTTGCCATGCCCCTCCATCCCGAGGGGCGCGAAGCGGTCGGACCCCAACGCCGACCGGACCCACAGGGTTCCCGTCCCCAAACCACGCAGCACTTGGTCGAGGTCGACCGCCTCCTGGAACGGCGTCTCGGCATCGAGCCCCGCCGTGATTTCGATCCCCATCCACATCACCCGACCTGGAATCGGTAGTAAGACCGGCATCGCAACCGCGTCCGGTCGCTTGCGTGCCGCTCGGCTCAGCATGACCGACCCTTCATGGACCTCGACGGTCACGCCTGCTCCCACATCGCGCTTCGTCCCACCGCGACCCAACTGTGCGATCAACGCTAGCCGCCTCCAGCTTTGTGCCGTCATACCGCGCTCAGGCCACGATGCCTCACGCCAGACGTGTCGCAGCACCTCGGCCCGCTCAAAGTTGTCCATTGGTTGCAAGTCACTCCAACTAAGGATGATGCGACTTGTTCCAAGGATGGGATCGCGCTCGACGGCGCGGACGACGAGTGCCGACAGCGACCCCACGCGTCGATCGGAGGCCGTGGTCGCCGCGTGCGATAGGCGGGCCAAGTTTGCAAGCGCATCGAGAATCCGCGGGTTGTAATCGGCGGCAAGCTTCGGCAGAAGGTCGTGCCTAATTCGGGCGCGAGTGCGGGTTATGTCGCAATTTGTAGCATCGTCGCGATAAATGTGGCCTGTTTCGCAGAGCCAATCACGAATTTCTTGTCGCCGGGTTCGCAATAAAGGTCGCGCCGCGACAACTCCCGCCGCGCGGTCGAGAAACCGTTGTGCAGGAATACCTGCCAGCCCGCGTGGACCAGTACCCCGGACTATCCGGTGGAGTAGAGTTTCAGCCTGATCGTCGAGCGTGTGTCCGAAAGCGACGAATCGCGCACCTCGCGAGCGCGCGACTTTGGTCAACCAGGCGAGGCGGTCGTCGCGAGCGTCGGTCTCAAAATGTGCGGCGCGCGTCGGCCGGCGGCTGCCCAGATCGACCGGTAACCCTAGCTGCTCGGCAAGTTGAACGACAAATGCCGCATCGGCGCGCGACTCCTCACCGCGGGCACCGTGGTCGAGATGAGCGACAGAAAGTTGTAACCCCATATTATACATGGCTTTGCGCAAAACGAGCAAGAGGCCGACGCTGTCGCTCCCGCCCGAAACCGCGACGACCCACCGGAGTGCCGCCGGGTTTTCCGGTCCCGCCTGAGCAATCCAGTGACGCACCTGCCGTTTCACGGGGGCGATCCAGTCGGGGTCTTTGCTCATCGCTTCCGACATTGGAGTGGAGTCTCGTACGGAGCAAGTGGGGAATCGTCATATATTATGGAGTAAAGGGTTCGGCGGTCGCCGCTCCAACGCGTTTTATATCAAATACGGAGCGGAATCACCAACCACGCAAGTACCGTCGCGGGGCGAGAACTGTTTGTCGTCGCGCGGCAGGCATCCGTGTTGTACAATCGCCTCATCATGAACCACGACCTCGTCTCGCTGCTGCGTTGCCCGCGATGCCGCGACTCGCTCTCGATCTCCGGGACTGATACAGCCGGATCGTGCACGCAATTGGAGTGCGCCGCCTGTCGCGCATCCTATCCCGTCGTCGACGGTGTGCCGCGCTTGCACGTCCAGGAATACGTGGCCAGTTTTGGCCGGCAGTGGAATCGATATGACGTTGTGCGCGACGACGAAGACGAGGCTGTATTTCGCGTTAAGACGGGGGTCGATCCGCGCGACCTCGTCGGAAAGCTTGTCTTGGACGCCGGATGCGGCGGCGGCCGGTATGCACTACTCGCCGCCCGACAGGGAGCGCGCATCGTGGGTCTCGACCTGAGCGACGCGGTCAACCGGGCCGGCAAGCTTTGCGCTCCTTACCCTGAAGCACTGGTTGTGCAGGCTGATCTACTCGACCCGCCGCTCGTGGAGGACGCCTTTGACCTCGTTTTTTCGATCGGCGTGTTGCATCACAGCCCGGACCCTCGGCGCGCTTTCGATGCGATCGCTCGTCGGGTCAAACCCGGCGGTCGACTTGCGGTCTGGCTCTATCGGCGCAACTCGCTTCCGCAAGAATGGTTAAACTCGGCTCTGCGCGCCGTCACGACGCGCTTGCCCGCTCGGGTGCTCGAGCCCGCGTGCGTCGCGCTTGGAGTCCTAGGGTCGATCCCAATCCTTAAGAAGTCACTCAATAAAGTAATTAACTTCTCGAATCATCCCGACTGGACGCTGCGCGTTTGCGACAACTTTGACTGGTATGCGCCGCGGCACCAGTCGCATCACACAGAGCGCGAACTGCTCGATTGGTTTGAGGGGGCGGGGTTCGCCGATTTACGCGTCCTGCCCCCTGCGCACTCGGGCAAGCTTTACGACTGGGCCTTCGGCCGAAACCTCATCATCGGCAGCGGCGTGAACGTAACCGGCACGCGGCGGAGCTGATCACGAGCGGCGGTACGCTCCGAACGCGACGGCGTCTTGCATCACGTCAAGATTGGGGTCACAACCTCGCCCGCGACGTCGGTGAGGCGGAAGTCGCGGCCGGCGTAGCGGTACGTCAGCTTCGTATGATCGATGCCTAGCAGGTGCAGAATCGTTGCATGCAGATCGTGAACATGAACTTTATCCTGGACAGCATGCCAGCCGAACTCGTCGGTCGCACCGTGTACGATCCCGCCTTTGACCCCGCCGCCCGCGAGCCACATCGTGAACCCGAACGGATGATGTTCGCGACCGTCGGTTCCCTCGGCGGTCGGGGTGCGTCCGAATTCCCCGCCCCAGACGACGATCGTGTCGTCAAGCAATCCACGTGCTTTCAGGTCGGTAAGCAATCCCGCGATCGGGGTGTCGGTCGCGGCGCAGTTCGCGGGCAACTCGGATTTGAGGCCGCCGTGTTGATCCCAAAGTTGGCAGCTTGCGTGCTTCGAGGTCTGCGTGTGATAAACCTGCACGAAGCGGACGCCGCGCTCCGACAAACGACGTGCCAGCAAGCACTGGCGGCCAAAAATCGACGTCGTCGGCTCGTCGAGCCCGTACAGCTTGCGCGTCGCGGGAGACTCGCCCGCAAGACCGAAAGCCTCAGGCGCTTCGGTCCGCATCCGAAACGCGAGTTCAAACGACGCGATTCGCGCGCCCAAGCGACTGTCCTCCGCGCGCGAAGCCTTGTGGATCTCGTTCAACTTCCGCAGCCCGTCGAGCTGCCGACGCTGTCGCGACAAGTCGAGGCGATCGTTCTTTAGGTCGGCGATCGGTTGATCAAGGTCCGACACGAGCGTCCCTTGATACGACGCCGGCAGAAAACTCGAACTCCAGAGCGGCGCGCCCTGAGCGGGCTGAGAAGGGCTGATCACGACAAACCCCGGCAAGTCTTGATTCTCGCTGCCCAGTCCGTACAAGAGCCACGAACCCATGCTCGGCCGCGAGAACGCTTGCTCACCAGTGTTCATTTGAAGACATGCGCCGTTGTGATTAATATTGTCGGCGACCATGGATCGAATCACACACAGGTCGTCGGCGCGGGTCGCGAGCTTCGGGAACAGGTCGCTGATCTCAATGCCCGATTGACCTCGAGGCGCGAATTTGAAGGGCGATCGCAGTAGATTTCCCGTCTTCGTGCGCACCAGTTTCGGCATCTCGAAGGGCAGCGGCTTGCCGTTGTCGCGGTCGAGCCGCGGCTTGGGGTCGAAGAGGTCGACGTGCGACGGTCCTCCCGACATGAAGAGGAAAATGACGCGCTTCGCACGCGGTTTGAACATTGTCGGACGCTCGGCGAGCGGGTCGTCGGCCCGTCCTCGAGTCGCCCCGGCGCGTGCTTCGTCGGCAAGCAGCCCCGCCAAACCCAACATTCCAAAGCCGCCCGCAAACGTCTTCAAAACGCGCCGACGCGAGTGGGAACCGCTGTCTGATCCGCTATCAAACATATTAATATCCGAATAAATGTATGCCTGAACGGAGTATTAAGCGAGGTTGGGGCTCAACTCTCGTTAACACTCAGTCAACATACATAAACTCATTCGTACAGAGCAACATTTGACAATACTCGGTCCAAATCGCCTCGCGGGTTTCGCCGGTTCGGGGGCGGGTCGAATCGAGCCCGAGCTCGAGTTCGGCGGCCGTCGGGGGCCTTGCGAAGAGACGTCGATAGAGTCCGTCGATGCGGGCCCGCGGAGGGTCGTCGGGGGCGATCGCGAGGGTGCGGCGCGCAAGCGTTTCGGCGGCGCTTATCGCAAACGCATTGTTTAAAAGGAAGAGCGCTTGCGGCGCGACGGTTGACGACGCGCGACGATCGACGATCGCGGTCGGGTCGGCGGCGTCGAAGAGCGGCCCGAACGACGACCGATCAGATCGCACAGTGAACATGTATACTGTTCTGCGTGGTGTTTTCATCTCACGGAAGGCGGGCCCGCCGGAGGTCGTATCGAGAGTGCCGGCGACGGCGAGCAGCGCATCGCGCAAGGCTTCGGCTTCGAGCCGGCGACGCGACATTGCGCCGAACAGCAGATTGTCGGGGTCGTTGCTGCGTGTTTCGGGATCGGCAATGCTCGCTTGTTGATACGTAGAAGAAAGCATAATTAGTTTATGTAGGCGCTTGATGGACCAGCCGTCGCGGATGAAACGAAGCGCGAGCGCATCGAGCAATTCAGGATGCGTCGGACGCTCGCCGAGCTTGCCGAAGTTGCTCGCGGTCGCGACGATGCCGCGTCCGAAATGGTGCTGCCAGACGCGGTTTACAAGGACGCGCGCCGTGAGCGGATGTTCGGGCCTCGTCAGCCAACGCGCCAGTTCGAGACGTCCGCTCTCGGTGAGACGAGGCGGCGCGGCGGGCGTCAAGATCGAGGGAAAGTGTCGCGGGACAAGTTCGCCGAGGCGCGAGTATTGGCCGCGGATGTGGACGCGCACGTCGTGCACCCCGGCGTGGTTCGTACCCGGCACACCCCCCTCTTCAACTCCGACCGCGTACGCAACCGGCGGGGCCTTTTGTTTTCGGAGGGTGGCCAGACGCGTACGCATCTCCTGCAACGCAGCTCGATCAGTCTTCAGCAGCGCAACCTCGTCGCGGGGCTCCCGGACCCAAAACGGACTGCCGACGTCGACGCACTTGAATCGATCGGCAAATTTCTCGGCGGCTTGCATCACCGCGGAGCGATCGGCGAGGTTAACTTGAGCCGAAACCTCGTGCCAAAGCGCCGACGGCGTGGGAGTCTCCGCGACCGAGCCCCCCGACGACTTCGACGTGCCAGGCGCCGACGCAGACGGCAAGGCGTGCTTCAAGCCGGCGAAGCGCCAGACGTCGGCGTGTCCAAGTCGGTCGCCGCGAGGGTTGGTGCGCGACGCGTCGGCAAGCGTGTCGGCAGTTAAACTCCAGACCTTCGGCGTCTTGCCCAACGGATCACTTGCATCAACAAGCTTAAGCTCAACGACTGTCGTATCACACACATGTGTCGTCTTTGGGAGGATAACCAGTTCGATCGCGTCCCCAATTTCAACGACGACTTTCTTGAGCGAATCACCGTCGATTCTTGACGAGCCGCCGTTGGCAATGTCGCCTCGGGCGAGTATTCTGCGACCGCCCGACCGACGGTTGCGATACTCGAGAGCCCATGCAATTCCGTCGCCGCCCACGGAGTCGGCGTCGGCGATGAGACCCTCAATGCGCAAAGTAGTGGCGAGCGGACTCTTCCAGCCGACCACAACGCCGTCGCGCACGCTGGGATGAACGGCAACCGAGTGCGGCGGCAGTTTGAGCGTCGTGATCGCAACCTCGACGTCACTGCGGTTGACCAACGCGGATGCGTCGTCGGTCCCGATCCAACGCATAATGTTCGGCTGATACGCCCTTTCGCGCGGCTCCGGGCTCAAGAGCGGATCGTCTCCAAACCCTAGGTCCGCAACCCACTGTCTGGTCGCGAACGGAACCAGCCCGCGCGCGGCCGAGAACGACGCGATCGCGGCATCGTCGAGCGGGAGGCCGCTCGCTTGAAAATCCCGAGCGGCAAGCACGTACGCTTTCGTCTGAGAAAGCATATGAACGGCCAACGCTCGTTTGGATTCGTCAAGCTTGCGGTACATTTTGGTGTCGAGCGTTGAGATCTGGTTGTCGCAATCGAGCCGCGCCTGCAATTGCGCCGGCGATTCAAGCGGGATGCGGAGCATCGGCGGCCCGTTTGTTTTAGGGCCGACGCTGGGCAGGATGTGCGAGCTGAAAAAGATGCCCGCGAGCCCGTAATAGTCGCGAGTCGGGATCGGGTCGAACTTGTGATCGTGGCAACGGGCGCACGCGATCGTCAGCCCCATGAAGGCGCGGCCGACTAGGTCGACCTGGTCGTCGACGATGTCGGTGAGGAGCTTTTCCTTGTCGGCGTCGCCGCCGCCCCAGTTGCCGATCGCGAGCACGCCGGTCGCGACAATTGCGTTCGGGTCAAAACCGCTCGCAGAGGTGCGCGGCAGCAAGTCGCCGGCGAGCTGATAGGTAAGAAATTGGTCGTATGCTAAGTCGTTGTTGAACGCGTTGACGACCCAGTCGCGATACCGCCAGGCGTCGTTGAGATCCATTGCGTTGTCGCCCGAGGCAATCCGCGCGTCGAACGAGTCGGTGTAGCGGACCAGATCGAGCCAGTGTCGAGCCCAACACTCGCCGTATCGAGGCGACGCGAGCAAGCGGTCGACAACCTTCGCGAACGCGTCAGGCGATGTGTCGGCGACAAACGTTTCGACCTCCTCCGGAGTGGGCGGCAGCCCCGTCAAATCGAACGTCGCACGGCGAATCAACTCCCGTTTCTCGGCTGCCTGGGCGGGCTTCAACGCTTTGGCTTCGAGCTTCGCGAGGATGAAGTTGTCGACGAAATTACGAGGCCACGTCTTATTTTGAACGCTTGGCAAGGGAACGTCGCGCGGCGGTTGAAAGGACCAAAACATGCGTTGTTCAGGGGAGAATCCTTTCTCATTTTGATGCGATAAGGCCGCCTTGACGCGCGACTCGGGCCACGGCAAGCCAATCTCCACCCAATGTTCGAGGGCCTTGATTTCAGCGTCGGCGAGCTTCTGCTTCGGAGGCATTTTGAGCTGACCGCCGTATTTGATCGCCTCGACAATGAGGCTTTCAGCGGGTCGAGCGGGTTCCGCGGCGGGTCCGCTCGCGCCGCCGCTTAAAATCGCGCCGCGCGAGGTCAGTGTGAGCCCCCCCTTCGGTTTTGCCCCGTCGTGACACTTCAAGCAACGTTCGACGAGCAGCGGGCGAATCTTCGTCTCGAAAAATGCGTCGTCCGCGGGAGTCGGCTCACCGGCTCCGAGCGTCGTCGACGTCGCGACGAGCCCGAACAGGATCACGGCCAAGGAGGATGACAAACGTGAGGTCATGATTGATGGATTCTCATGATCGCGATGCAAAAGCCGTTGCCGGCGAGATTCCAACCTATGCGTGCGTCGCGAGCGGAGCCGGAATTTTGGAAGGAAATCAAATCCGCCGTAACTCACGCAAGAACCGGGCGAACAACCTTCCCCGCGACGTCGGTCAGTCGGTGCTCGCGACCGCCGTGGAAGTAGGTGAGCAGCGTGTGGTCGAGGCCCAGCAAGTGCAAGATCGTCGCGTGGAGATCGTGCACGTGGACCGGGCTTTCGGAGGCGGCGTAACCAATTTCGTCGGTGGCGCCGTGGACGACACCCCCCTTCGCGCCTCCGCCTGCGAGCCACGCCGTGAACCCCTGCGGATTGTGGTCCCGACCGACGCCGTTTTGGCTGCTCGGCATCCGTCCGAATTCGCCGGACCAAACGACGAGCGTCTCGTCGAGCAGCCCGCGCTGTTTGAGATCGGTTAAAAGTCCCGCGATCGGGCGGTCGGTCTCGCCGCAGTGCACGTTGTGATTCTTATTCACGTCGCCGTGCGCGTCCCAATTCTGGTCAAGATGCCCGCCGCCGGAATAAACTTGGACGAAGCGCACGCCCCGCTCGACGAGCCGTCGTGCCGTCAAACACTTGCGACCAAAATCCGCCGACTTCGGGTCGTCCATTCCGTACAGACGCCGCGTCGACTCGCTTTCGCGACCGACATCGACGGCCTCGGGCGCCGTCGCCTGCATCCGATACGCGAGTTCGTAACTGTTGATCCTCGCTGCAAGCTCGGTTTCGTGCGGGCGCAGGTCGCGATGCATCTCGTTCAGATGACCGAGAAAATCGAGCTCGGCGCGTTGCTCGGCGCGCGTCGTCGGCGATCGCGGCGAGAGGTTCAAGATCGGGTCTCCCGCCGCGCGAAACTGCGTTCCCTGGTACGTCGCGGGCATGAAGCCGGCGCTCCAGTTCGGTGCTCCGCCGATCGGACCGCCGCGCGGATCCAAGAGCACGACGAAACTCGGCAAATCGCGGTTCAGCGTCCCGAGTCCGTATGTCACCCAACTTCCCAAACACGGTCGGCCTTGAAAAAGCGTACCTGTGTTCATCTGAACCATAGCCGACCCGTGCGCAAAGCTGTCGGCGTGCATCGAACGGATCACGGCCATGTCGTCGACGCGGTTCGCGAGGTTTGGATAGAGGTCCGAGACTTCGATGCCGCTTTGGCCGTGCTTCGCGAACTTGCGCGGCGTGCCCATGAGCGTGACGTCGCCGACCGCTCCTTTGCGGGTTTCAAGCTTGACGGTGCGCCCGTTTTTGCTCGTCAGAACGGGCTTCGGGTCGAAGAGGTCAACCTGCGACGGCCCGCCGTACATGAACAAGAAGATGACGCTCTTGGCCTTCGCGGCGAAGTGCGGCGGCTTAGGCGCGAGCGGGTCGTCGACGGGGGGAAGTTCGGCGGCGCGGACCTTACGAAAGAAGCCGTCCTCCGCTAACATCGAAGTCAAGGCCAGACCGGTGAAACCAGCGCCGGTCTGCCACAGAAACTCGCGACGCGTGCGTCCGCAAGGGGTCATGATCTTGCTCCCGGACGGCCCGAGGGGACGTCGTCAGTCGACCGTCACAAACTCATTGGCATTTAGGATCACGAGGCACAACGCGCGGAGGGCCTCGCGCGCGGGCTCGACGCGGTCTTCGGGACGGGGCCGCCGCGCGATGAGCTTGGCCTGCGACTCAAGGAACGCGAGCGCCTGGTCGCGCTCGGGCATACTCGGCCCACGGCCAAAGGCAAGCTTGAAGACGCGATCAACTTGCGCCGAGGGGCTGTCGCCGGCCTCGCGTAGAAGCCTCGCGGCGAAGCGAGCGGCCTGGTCGTGCATGAAGGCGCTGTTAAGCAGCGTCAACGCCTGCGGCGCAGTCGTGGTGACGGCGCGGCGAGGGCAAGGTTCCGCATTATCCGCCGCGTCGAGCACCTCAAGCTCGGGCAAGGCAAGCATCCGCTTCACCTTCACGTAAACACTCCGCCGAAAAGCGGCCCGCTCGTCGACTTTCGGCCAGTTTTCGCCCGGACGCGACTGCGTTTGCAAAACGACGTCGTCGATCGGCGGTGTTACGCTCGGACCACCGATCTCCAAATTCAAGCTGCCCGATACCGCGAGCACCGCGTCGCGGGTCGGCTCGGCCTCGAGGCGACGCGGCGGCATCCTCCAAAGCGAGGCCGCGACCGGGTCGTTCTCCGCAGCGGTCTCGTTCCAGCGTCCCGACTGTCGATACGTCGTCGACGTCAGCATCAACCTGTGCATCGCCTTCACGCTCCAGCCGCGGGTGACGAACTCGCGCGCCAGCCAATCAAGCAAGGCAGGGTTGGCGGGGGAGTCGCCCATCGCGCCGAAGTCGCTCGGCGAGGCCACGATCCCTTGTCCAAAATGATGCTGCCAGATCCGATTAACCATCACCCGCGCAGTCAGGGGATGGTCGTCGCGCGTCAACCAACGCGCCAATGCCAGACGACGGCCGGTTGTCCCTCCCGTAGACGGCGGCGTGATCGTCGGCGGGCGCGCCTCGATCGCCGACGGAAATCCCGGCGATACCACGGCGCCGGGACGATGCGCGTCGCCTCGCACGAGAACGCGCGTCGGCTCCGGGGTCGAGCTCGCGTCGGTGAATCCGAGCACTCGATTGATCGATCTCGTCTTTACGATCTCGACCTCAAAAATCGAATGGACTAACTTCTCGATTTCCGACTTTTCCGCGGCGGTGAAACTCTTCTGTAATTCCCCCTCCTCCACCCGCAGCATTCCCTGCACGCTGCGAAGGAGCGTCGTTTGCTCAGGGTCGCGCCGCTCGCGCGGTGTCTGGTAAGCGGCCAGGGTGTCGTTGTCGGCGTTGCGCAGCACGCGTTCCAGCTTGATCTGAGCGAGTCGACCCGCTCGAATCTCCTCAACTCGCCTCTGCAAGGCCCGTTTTTGGTTTTCAAACTCGGCGGACCGCGCCTCTTCGGGTTGCCCTCCCGCGGCGAGTGTAATACTCGGCTCGCTGTCGCGGACCGTTTGGCGTCCCGGGACAAAAAAAGCGGCAAACTTGTAATAATCCGCCTGTGTGATCGGGTCGAACTTATGGTCGTGACAGCGTGCGCATTGAAGCGTCAGTCCCAGCACCGTGGTTCCGACCGTGCGCACGATGTCGTCGAGCTGGTCGAAGCGATCCATCAAAGGATCAGCTGGCTCATCGTCGTAAAGTCCAAGCCGATAAAAGCCTGTGGCGGTTCGACTAGCGGGCGAGGCGTCCGGGATTTCGTCGCCGGCGAGTTGTTCGAGCAAAAAGCGGTCATAGGGGAGGTCGTGGTTGAAGGCGGCGATCACGTAGTCGCGGTACTTCCAAGCGTGGGGCTTATCGCTGTCGCGCTCGTAACCTGTTGTCTCGGCATAACGTGCCAGATCAAGCCAATGTCGACCCCAGCGCTCGCCGTAATGAGGACTGTCAAGCAGGCGATCGACGAGCCGCTCGTAGGCGTCCGGACGGTCGTCGCGCTCGAACGCCTCCACTTCCTCAGGCGTCGGCGGCAAACCAATCAAGTCAAAACTCAGACGCCGGATCAAGGTTTTGCGGTCGGCTTCCGGCGCTTGGGCTAAACTACTGTCTTGCAAGGACTTAAGTACAAACGCGTCGATCGGATTCCGGACCGGGCCGCCGATCGGCGCGGGTGGATCGACACGTTGCGGCGGCTGTTTCCACCAAGGCGCCTCCGCCTTCGAGTCCGAGCCCGCATGCGCCGACTCCTGAAGCGCAGCGATCGCCGCCGGCAGCAGCAGGACGACGAGAAGTCGCGACGTAGTTCGACGGCTCGTCTTACGACACATAGGCTCTCCCGGGCGAACGGACTCGGCGGGATTGTTACTCGGCGGGGTGTTCACTGATTGTTAAATAATACACTTCCTCTGATGCTCCTGCAAGTGTGTTCCGCGTTGAGCATCGGTTCAAAATCAACCGCCCGACGCGGTTGGGCGAGCCGGAGGCGAGGGTGTGGCCGGCGGAGTATTTGCCGGCGGCGGAGTGGGGTTTGCGATTGCGATTCCGAGTCCGATTTCGCTGGCGGCGTCGTACGCCATCACCGCGTTTTTGTGAGGCGTGCTGAAGTCGGCCGAGAGGAGCATCGACTTTCGGTTCGTGCGCTCGCGGGCGGCTCGCAGATTTTCGACCAATGCGTTCATCGAAGCCGCCACGTTCTCGCGGTCGATTTTGACCCCGCCCGAGGCGTCAATCTCAACCAAAATGAAGTCATCCTTGAGATCCTCCAGAGAGCGCGACTGACCTTGAACCGCGCCGGGGTTTGGTGCGTCGGCGTTCGGACGCGGGATTTCGAGGCTTTTGTATAGGACGGTGGTGGCGGTCACGAGGAAAAACAGCACAAGCTGGAACGCAACGTCGACCATCGCCGCCAGGTCGAGTTCCTCCACCGTTTCAGCCTTGCCGCGGGCGAGAGTAAATTCCGCGGCGTCCTCGTCCTCCTCGAACGGATCCTCCTCCTCGAAATCGCCTGGCAGAGGCTCAGGCACCGCGACGAAGTAAACTTCATCGTCGTCGCCGGCACCTTCGTCATCGTCGATCACAGCGTCGAGCCTGGCGGGACGCAGGTCAAATGCACCTGCGGGCATGTCGGCGAGGTCGGGCTCGATATCAAGCTCAAGCGAAGGGGCGTCGGCCGTAAGTTGCTTGGCGACATCCTCAAGTTCGTCGCTCTCGCTCTCAGCCGCGACGGCCTCATGGTCGAGATCCTGGTCGTCGTCCTCGTCGTCAACCTCGAAGAGCGTGTGGGGGTCGAACGGCTTCTCTTCGGCGTCGTCTACTTCAATGAGGTCGGACTCGTCGAGCACGGCAAGGTCGTCGTCCACGGGTGTCAGACCGCCCTGAGGCGTTAAAACCGGTGCGCCGTCTTCTTCGAGGATATCGAGCGCATCGAGCACCTCGATTTCATCGTCGAAGGCGTCAGGGGCGGTCTCTTCAAAGTCCGAGTCGGATTCGTCGACGAAGTCGGAAATCGAGAATTCGGCCGCCTGATGCGTGGGGTCGAAATCGGTCGACCCTTTCGATTCAGGCGGCTCGGAGGACTGGACCTCAACGGCCGGTGCAGGCGGCTTTTCGGACTTCGCGGCCGATTTAACTTCCGGTGGTGCTTTGACTTCCGGCTCGACAGGCATCTTCGCGGTCGTTGTCGCGGAGACAAGTTCGGCGACGTCGGCAATAGCGGTCCAGGGGATGTTCGAGCCGGTTGGTCGTACTAAATCGTCGTCGCGCAGCCTCCCGGCCGCGAGTGCCGCCCGAATTGCGTCGGTCGCAAGCCCGCGCTCGATTTCAAGACGTTCGGAATGAAAGACATCCCAGGTCGTCACCGATTCGTTCCTCTCGCGAATGCGATCGATCGGAGCGTATTAAAGACTCGTCGCGGTGTTCCACCGCTATTTGGACGGCTCTTGGACGCCGATATGCACTGTTACTCCCTCGACTTCAGCGGCCGCCGCGGCGATTTTAAGCACTTCGCCGTGTGGAACGTCGCCGTCTGCTTCCAAGACGACCTTGCGTTTTCCCTTGGCAACCCCCGCGGCGATCACCTTTTTCGCTTCCTCGAGCGTCACGCGGTCGCCCTTCTCGAGCTTGATGACAGGCTCCGCCCCCGCGGCGCTCGGTCGCAGCACGTTGATGATCGTTGCGACCGTCTCCTCCACGCCCACGCCGTGCTTCGCCTCGGGCACTTTAATATCGTCGGTCCGCGCCATCTGCACCGAAAACAGCATGAAAGTCATGAGCTGAAACACAACGTCGACCATCGGCGTCATGTCGATGTGCTCGTCACGCTCTTCGTTGAACTGGCGTCTCAACAACATGGCGATTCGCGTCCGCGGCTCTTTTGGAAATTCGCGACGTCGACCCGAGCCGAAATCACAACGGATCGACTGCGTCCAGTTTTCAGGCTAAACACCGGCCCTCGTTCGTCTTGTATCGTCGATCGCGACGAGTCCGATTGCGACAACGCTTCTCAAAGTCGTTAGGAACCGCCAAATCGACGCAAGCGAACGCGTTTGTCTCAGCGCGGCAGCAAAGCTCGAACATGCCCCGAACCTGCGCGCGGTGTCTGCGCCGCTGGACGCGATGCGGCTGCCGACACCTCAATTTGCTCGAGTATCTCCAGAAAGTCCTGTAACTGACGCTCAGTGTTGTCGCGCAAATGACGCAATTTCGCGTGGATATCGTTGCCCGCGATCATCATCGGCGTCGCAATCAACAACCCCGAGCCGGTCGCCCACAACGCCAGCGAAATGTCGCGCGCAAGGTCGGTTGGATTCACCTTCTCCGAACCGCCGATGCGCCCGAACGCACCGATCATGCTCGCCACCGTCCCCAAAAGCCCAAGCAAGGGCCCCATCCGCACAATCGTCGAAATCGACGCCAATCGATTTTCCATCCCCGCAATCACCTGAGTGTGGAATTCCATCACCAGCAGCAATTTGACTTTCGCCAGCCCTTTTTCGCGGTTCCGCAGCGCCACCGCCATCAACTGCGCGAGCGCGGTATGCCAATAGGGAGGGTTCTGACACGCCGCGACCGCTGCTTCGGTTTTGCCCGCCTTCAGCATGTCGCCCATCTGCTTCAACAACGGCGCGGGGTCCGCCAGCGATTTCTTCCCGAGATTCCGATACAGCATGATCGCGTTGTATACGCCCCAAACCGCCAGCATCGCCAGCGCAAAGTAGATCACATAACCAAACGTGTCAATGATTCTCGTGATTTCCATGCCGAATGGTCCCGAAAAGATACGAATCCAGGCGAGAAAACCCCCGCTCGCAGCGGTCAAGAACGCGATTCGCGCCGGCTTCGCGTGCCCGAACGGACACGACCCCGTCCCGAAACCGCCTTTGTACGGTATATTTATTGTGCCTTGGGCATGCGCATGCCGGCAAGGGCGCGGGGATGTGACCTGCACGCGATACCTTGCCGGCCGCCACCCGGCGCGCGACAATGCCGCCCGATGTTGTCGACCCGAATCCGACCTCGCCCTCTGTCGAGTTCGTGCCCATGCCGCGCACCGTTTTAATTGTTGATGATGAGCGCGATGCCAACGATATCCTGGCTAGCCTCGTCAAAGCGCGCGACTTTACGCCGATTCAGCTCTACTCAGGCCGACAGGTCATACCGGCCGTCCACGAGCACGCGCCCGATCTCGTACTCCTCGACCTCATGCTCCCGGACCTCGACGGGTTTGCGGTTTGCGACCAACTTAAACGCAACCGCGACACCAACCTCATCCCTGTCATCATGGTCACGGCGCTCAGCGACGCCAGCCACCGCGCCGCCGGCGTGCGCGTCGGCGCCAACGGCTACCTCACCAAACCCTTCACACCTGCGCAACTCTTCGACGTCGTCGACGAGGCAGTCAAATGGCGCATCGAACGCGAAACCCACGGCACCACCGGCGAGATCAATTTCGACATCCGCAGCGAAAGCACTCACCTGCAACAAGCCAACGATATGCTCGCCGACCTCTATGCCCATACGCCGCTTACGGAGCGCCAAATCAAAGACTTGAAACAAGTTGTGATGGAAATGGGCAGCAACGCCATCGAGTGGGGACACCGCAAGAACGCCGACCTCGTGCTCCGCATCACCTACCGGATCGACCCCGACAAGGTCGTTCTGATCATCAGCGACCAAGGACCCGGCTTTAACCCCGGCGATATCCCACACGCCGCCTCAGATGAAGATCCCATCGGGCACCTCGAACTCCGCAACGACCTCGGCCTCCGCGAAGGCGGCTTCGGCATCATGCTCGCCAAGGGCCTCGTCGACGAATTCCGATACAACGAGAAAGGCAATGAAGTCACGCTTATGAAACGCTTTGTGAAGAAAGACTGACCCCCTTGCGCGGCACCTCCGGCACCGTCTCCGAACAGGTCTGGACCTCCGAACATGTTTGCGGCACAATCCAGGTCGCGTTGGATTGCGTCAGCTCCAGAAGGGCGCGGACTCATATCGTATAGGGCCTATTCTTGGCCCCGATCATCCACCGAAACGCGGGTTCACGGAGGAGTCGCGATGAAATCGATCTCGTTACCGCGTAAACTGTTGCGCGTTGTGTTCGCCGCGGTGCTGATCACTCCCGGGCTGCTCGGCTGCGAGTCGACGCGACACGGACTGCGGCCCCGCGATCAGGTCGACGCGTCATCCGCGGATTCGGCGGACGACGCCGACAAAAACGTGGGCTCGGTTGCTCCAAAGGGCTTCTTCAAGAACAGCCGCCTCTCGGGAGCGATGAGCAGCGAGGGTCGCGAGATCGAAAACGACCTCGGCATAAAATGACCCGGGGGAAATGACCTACAGTTGCAGTGATCCTGTAAAGGCTCTCGCAACAACCGATTACGGCATTCCAACATGGACCCGATGCGACGCTTGCGCGCGTTCTGGAACCGCTGCCTCGGGGACCGCGGCGAGTTGGCCGCTGCGCGTTACCTCAAAAAACTCGGTTGGCGAATTCTGGCCAGGGGTGTGCGCGTTCGTCACGGCGAGATCGACCTGATCGCCGTCGACGACCGCACCCTCGTGTACGTCGAAGTGAAAACGCGACGCCGCGGTTGCCCCGCCGAGGCTGTCACCCTTGAAAAACAACGCAGGTTGACAAGGGCCGCCCGCCGTTTCGCTCACAAACACCGTCTCCAGAATCACCCAGGGCGCTTCGACGTGATCGCAATCACTTGGCCTGACGATAATCAGCCGCCTGACATTAAACACTATCGCAATGCCTTCGAAGCCTACGACTAATTGTGGCGCCCCCCTCCCCAACCTGGTAGAGTGCGTCCAGGTGCTCAAGGTGAGCACCCCGAGCGGCATGCCTAACGCATCCGCAGGACAACCCGCCGAAAAAACCCGCGAAAGTCAAAGGTCCCGCGTGAACAATGCTCCCTCTAACCCCAAAGACGAACGCGTCCTCGTCGTCCCATCTGCGGCTTTCGACCAACTCGGACGTTTCCAAGGCTTCTCCCCCGACGCCGACCGCTACGTCGAAGCCCTGCTCGTCCCCGAACTCGTCTCATTTCGACCCCGCAGCATTGTCGAAGACGACCCAAGTTACAAGCAGATCATTCCTTATGTCGTTTTTCGATCTGGAGACCAGGTTTTTTGCTACCGACGCGGCGACGGCTCCGGCGAGGTCCGTTTGCGTCGCAAACGTTCCATCGGCGTTGGTGGCCACGTCGATGAGGCCGACGCCCAAGGTCCCGGACTTTCCACGCTCGATGCCTACGAAACCGCAGTTCGTCGCGAACTCGAAGAAGAAGTCGAAATCCGATCTCCAGGTATGATTTCGCGTTTTGGACTTATAAACGACGACGCTACCCCAGTCGGACGCGTTCACCTAGGAATCGTCCACCTCTTTCGACTTGAAACCCCCAACGTCGTCGCGCGCGAGGATGGACTCGTCGAAACCGGCTTTTTAAATCTCGACGACCTCGCGGCGATTCGCGACGACCTCGAGACCTGGTCGCAAATTTGCCTCGACGCGCTCTGCACCACCTTGATCCCGCATGCGGGACAAAATTGAGCGTCCGCAATTTATCCCGCGTGTGGGATTGTCGGCGGCAGAAGACGCCGGTCGGATGTCATGTTGGCGAAGCAACGCTTTGTGAGGAAGGCAATTGCGGCGACGGCACCACCTGCGGAGGATGTTGCGGCAACGCAAGTACCCCCGGCTGCCGACGATCGAGCCAATCAATCAGCGGCGGAAAAATCTCGTGCGGCGCATGACGGCTCCAGACCAGGTCGCAATGCCCGTAGTCGTCAATCTGTCCCTCGCGCTTGCCGAACCGCATGAGCGTCTTGTCGGGGCTGCCAATCCCTTCGTAAGTTATTATGGTGGAAGGGATATCAGACATAATGTCGGCTTCGCCCGCGATCAGCAGCGTCGGCGTGGTGAGACCTTTCGATTCGTGGACGTAGTCAATCGTACCGTCGGCTGAGAGAAAATGGCCGCGCGCCAGGTAAGGATCGAGCTGCTTGAGCGCTCCCTTGCTGAGATCCTCGAGCACATACCCGTAAAACCGCGAGATGGTCCGGCGGTCGACGTTTGTTGAAGTGTAATAGAACGCGTCGACGCGACCTAAACCCGGCGGCCGGGCAACGGACATCGGCCTCGCCATTCTACTCGTACTCACCAGCCGGCAAAGCGTCCGCAAAGCGTGGTTTGCTCGCAACATATCCCTTTGCGGCACTTCAGCTTGCGCGATTGTGCTCCCCATCCCGACGAAGGTCGCGATGCGTTCAGGATGAGCCGTGCGCTCGAGGTGCGCGAACATGAGCATTCCACCTAAGCTGTGTCCAACCCAGTTCACACGGTCGCGGCCGGTAGCAGCCTGGACATAATCGAGAATCGCCGGAACGTCGTACATTGCGAGGTCGTCGACGGTCCATTCGGCTTCTTTGATCGCCAGCAACGGCGTTTGGCGGATGATCTCGTTTACCTGGCCGATTCGTCCCACGCGACGGCTCGAACCCGAACCGCGCAGGTCCGGAACGAAGACTTCGTAACCGTGCGCGACTAGCTGACTGGGTAGATGCGCGTCGGTGATCGTCCAAAAAGTGCCGTTGAGCCCTAGCCCGTGGCAGAGCACGACCGGCAACTTGCGCGGGTCTGGGTGCTCGGGACGATAGTGCCGAATGCCAAGCCGCCAGCCGTCGTCGGTGTAGGCAAAACCGTCTGTGCATGGACGCAGGTCGATCGACGGCGCGTTCATCCGCATCGAGGCGCAACCGCAGAGGGCAAACGCCGAAAATGCGATCAGTCGGGCGATGATGTGAGTTCCGCGAGGGCGAAAAGCCTGAGTCAAGGCTCGGTATCCTTCCCGATCGAGTCCGGCCGCGGCGTTGAGGCCAACTGAGACCGCGAACCGTGACGAGGGCCTTCCGTGGCCAACGCCCGCTAGGCGATCATAGCCGCTTTGCCTCTACCTGGGAATGCGAGCCTAGGCCCTGATTAGGGTCAGCTGGGTCCGTTTATAACTCAACCTCGTGACTTGGCTTTTGACTCGCTTTGAGCGAAGCTGAACGCGAAAGACGCGGCAAGGCAAATAGTCCCCCGGTTGCGGGCTTGCTTTTGAATGCTTTTGACCAGGAGGTTGCGCGATCATGTCGGCCGATAACCTTGAGACTCTCGGGCGTCGACGCATAAGGTTTGGCATCCTCGGCTGCGCGCGGATCGCCCGCCGAGGCTTAATCCCCGGAATTCGGGGCTCTCACCATGCCACCCTCGATACCATCGCTGGTCGGAACCTCGCGAACGTCCAAGCTTGGGCAAGCGAGTTCCAAATCCCCGCCACGTGTTCAAGCTACGAAGAGCTTATCGCAAGCCCAACGATTGACGCTGTTTACATCCCTCTCCCAAATGAACTTCACCGCCCTTGGGTCGAGGCGGCCGCCGCGGCAGGCAAGCACATTCTCTGCGAAAAGCCGCTTGCACTCGACTCCCAAGAAGCAAATCACATGGTTGAGTATTGCCGAGCGCGCGGTGTCGTTCTCATGGAAGCCTTCATGTGGCGGCACCAAGCGCGCTCGATGGCGGTTCGTCGCCTGGTGCGATCGGGCGCGATCGGCGAGTTGCGACTGATCCGCTCCTCGTTCTCATTCACAATCGACCTGAACGACTGGCGACTCGATCCCGCTCGCGGCGGCGGATCTCTCTGGGACGTTGGATGTTATGGCCTGAATACAGCTCGATTCTTCGCTGGTGCCGAGCCAATCCGGATTGAAGCTGTCGGCCGATTCGGGCCAACAGGCGTCGATCTTGGCCTAACCGCGGCTCTTGCGTTTCCCGACGGCGTGCTGGCAACTTTCGACTGTGCTTTCGACCAGCCTTTTCGATGTGCTTACGAGCTCGTCGGCGCGAGTGGCACGATCGAGGTTCCCGACGCTTATCTGCCGCCGGCAAAACCCTTTGCGATAATTCGACGCGAATCGCAGAGCGAACAAATCAGCTTCGACAGTCGTGACCAATACGCCGCAATGGTCGACTCCTTCTGCGACGCCATCGAAAACCACGGCCGTCTTGTTGACCCGGCTGAAGACGGTCAGGCACAAATGGTTGCGCTCGAAACCGTTCTCCGCGCCGCGAGTGGTTCCTAATCCCTCGAACTCAGCGAATTAATTCCGCGTCGGATCCCGATCCGCCGCATACGATTGTCATCTGGAATTTAGAGACCCGCCGGCATGGATCGAGCCTGACCGTTGTGGGCGATGGATCGAGGGGATTCCGCTACTCCAAAGTCGGATCGAGGCTGATCGCATGCACTCCAAAGTACCCTCGAGACGACACATTGGTTGAGATTTGGGAAACAGCAGGGTGAACTCGGCTCAAGCGTACTTGATCCCACCGGCGGCGGTTCGATACCCAGGGTACGCTCTTTCTCGCAAGGCTCAAACCGTTGCGTATTGGCAACCCGACAGCCCTGACGTGACTCTACGGAACCTTGAGAAAGAGAACGATTTGTGGGTTATGAGGGGGCGGTCGGTCCGAATGAGACAGTGGGAGGTTTTGGGTTCGACCCGAGCGGTGGATATGTCATTGCTCGACGACGGCGTTAGCTGGAATTATGGCCGTCCCACGCGACTGGTCTCGTCGTAGCCGTCACTGGACATGCGGGCGATTATCCGCCGAGGGAAACTTCTACTCTTGCCGGACGGTCGATGGGTTGCGACTTAGGCGAATTATCCCCCTCGTCTAACTCGCTGGTTACAGTTCCTAAGAACCGCGCATCGAATTTTTCCGTCTCTGCGAGTGTTCGGGCCTGACCACCTCTTCAAAGTGATGATCTGGGATGCCAAAACGCGACGACCCATCTCATTGCTCCGAGATCGATTCCTGCGGGACTTCTCGCCGAAAGGCGACATGGTCGCGACCGTGGATGTCTTCAAAAATTCAAACTCCCTGTGCACTGTGCCCAATCAAAAGCACGGGCTGGGCGCGCAAAAAAAAACCGCACTCGTCTCGTTGAGGAGACGAATGCGGCTGGTGTAAAATTCCGGCGATGACCGACTTTCGCGCCAAAGGCACTATCATGGGCCCGACGGGCTTAACGGCCGTGTTCGGAATGGGAACGGGTGTGACCCCGCCGGTATGGTCGCCGGAAACGCGTGCGGGGGTTGGTTAAGACCTCCGTACGCCGCGTCGCGCGGGTCGTTCGGACGGATCCGAACGACCGTGCGCGACGGTGTTTCGAGGGTGGGACGACGCCGAAGCGTCGACACGCGGTCAAGCTAAAAAGAGCAACATGGGCAAACAAAGGCTCGCGTCTCGTTCAAAAGAGCGCGGGGATCATTTCGAGTCTGCGGCGGGCATGCCCGTCGCGAGTCAAAACAGGAATCGGAAGCGTCTTGGTCCACCGGATCCGCGGCAGCGGATCGGGGTGGTCAAGCGACTCGGCTGTTAGGACCGGTCGGCTGCGACGCTCGCGCGCCGTGCACTTCCGGCCTATCGACCTGGTCGTCTTCCAGGAGCCTACGCGGAATAAATCCGCTGGAAACCTGGTCTTGGAGGGGGCTTCGCGCTTAGATGCCTTCAGCGCTTATCCTGTCCCGACCTGGCTACCCGGCGATGCCCCGAGCGGGACAGCCGGCACACCAGAGGTCGGTCCTCCCCAATCCTCTCGTACTAGGGGAGACTCTCCGCAAGTTTCCTACGCCCACGGCAGATAGGGACCGACCTGTCTCACGACGGTCTGAACCCAGCTCGCGTACCGCTTTCATTGGCGAACAGCCAAACCCTTGGGACCTTCTCCAGCCCCAGGATGCGATGAGCCGACATCGAGGTGCCAAACCTCCCCGCCGCTAGGGACGCTCGGGGGAGATCAGCCTGTTATCCCCGGAGTACCTTTTATCTGTTGAGCGACGGCCTTTCCATCCAGCACCGCCGGATCACTAACGCCGACTTTCGTCCCTGCTCGACTGATGAGTCTCGCAGTCAGGCACCCTTATACGTTTGCGCTCGTGTTGCCCGATTGCCGACCGGGCCGAGGGTACCATGGCGCTCCTCCGTTACCATTTGGGAGGAGACCGCCCCAGTCAAACTGCCCGATGAGCACGGTCCCGTCGCGGGCTACGCGACGGTGAGGACCAACGTTATTTCAGGGTGGTATTTCACCGATGGCTCCCCGACGGCTGGCGCCGCCGGATCATAGCCTCCCACCTATGCTACACAGAAAGAACGCTGGGCCAGTGCCAACCTGCAGTAAAGGTTCACGGGGTCTTTCCGTCTGACCGCGGGTACGTGGCATCTTCACCA
>JAJYDB010000015.1 GCA_021777845.1 Planctomycetota bacterium | reverse complement strand
TACACGATTTTGGCCCGGTTTCGTATCACTCTCGATCCGACACGAGATCGGATGACCTGGACGCGGCTCGATTTTGCCCCTGTGGAACCATTTATCCCTAAACGCGCGCAGGGCGGGCAGCCGCCCGCGGAAATGCAAGCCATGAATGCTCTCGGACCGGTCGCCAAATTCGCCGCGATGATCGTAGGCAAACAGCCCGAGGATAAGCTCCGGCCGCGCGGCCTCATCGGTATTGAGTTTTCCGAGTCGGACGGCGGTCTCACCGTCATGAAGGTGCTGCCGGACTCGCCCGCCGCGAAAGCGGGCGTAAAGGCCGGCGATCGACTACTCGAGATTGCGCAAAGCAAAGTCGCGAGCATTGAGGCGGCTCGTCGCGCCGTGGCCGGAACCGGGCTTGGCGATCGGGTTCAGCTCAAAGTCAGACACAGCGGCGCGACGGAAGACGTCGAGCTGACCGTCACTACCGCGAAGGGGTTTTGACCGATGACCTCCGACGAAAAAAATGCGTCGAGAAGTACACGACTTCGACCCCATAGTCGGTTCATCCGGTCCTTGGGGTCGGTAGCCGTGCTCGTCCTGGCGGCATCTTGGAGCGGCACAGGTCTTCCTCAGGTCCGCGGCGATGACCAGGGCGCGGTGAGAACAAACGAGAAACGCACCCTGAACGAGGCTCCCAAGCACGTTGAGAAACCAGGTTCGCCGTCGGTTGAAGTGCCGTTCGAGCGTTTGTCGTCGAATCACATGCTCGTCCTGGCGAAGATCAACGGGAAAGGTCCGTTTCGACTCATCTTCGACCTGGGCGCACCAGTGACTTTGTTGGGCAATCGCGCTGCGGAGGAGTCGGGTGTGATCGCGAAGGATGCCCCGCGGTCGTTCCTGTTCGCGATGCGCGGCAAGGCCGAAATCGCGGAACTGCAAATCGGCGAGCTGACGGCGAAGAAAGTACCGGCGATCGTGTTCGATCACCCCACGTTGCGAGCTCTTGGCGGAGCGCTCGGCAAGCCGCTTGACGGAATCGTCGGCTACACTTTTTTCGCTCGCTTCATCGTTTCGATCGACTATAAGGATCGTACGATGACATTCCAGCCGGTCGATCATAAAGTGCGCGATCTATTCGACGAATTACCAAATCGTATGGCGGGCCCGCGCGTGGCGAAGCGTCGTTTCGTTGAGCCCGGCGCCCTCTTTGGAATTGAGATCGAATCAGTTGAGGAAGGGCTCGATGCGCGCGGAGTGCCGATCCGCGTCGTGCTTCCCGGCTCACCGGCCTTCGATGCGGGCTTGCAGCCTGGAGATGTGTTGACGACGCTCGACGGCCGCTGGACGGCATCGGTCAACGACGCTTTCCTCGCGGCGGCGGGCATCGAACCGGGTCGAGAAATCGCCGTCGGGGTAATACGCGGCGGGAAGCAACTGATGTTGCGAGTGCTACCGCGTGCCGGATTGTGACCACCGGATTATGAATTGAGTCGAAGCTGAACAGCCTCCGGATCCGAAGAGATAAGGCGTGAAGGAGGTGGAAATCATGCTCGACGACGTCGACGGCGCGTTCGAGATCGACGAAGCCCGCACAATTCATCCCTGGGACGGATATTTGACGGGCCCCGAGAATGCCCTTGCGACGGCAAGCGCTTGCGCGCTCGCCCGTGGAGGCAAGAATGCATTCGGGCTTTCTCCGCTGATCGTGCACGGCGCCGCGGGCGTGGGGAAGTCGCGATTGCTCGCCGCGTTGGTCGCCGAGCGGCTTTTGCGACACCCGGAAGCCGTGGTTGCACATGTCAACGCCGAGACTTTCGCCGCCGACTGCGCACGGGCGACATCGGATCGCAATGAAGGGTGGACTGCCTTCCGAAGCCGCTATCGGATGCTCGACTTGCTCGTGATCGACGACTTTCACGAACTTGAGCGTTTCCCTTGGGCGCTCGAAGAACTCACATATACCCTCGATGCTCTCGAATCCGCGGGCGGGTGCGTCGTTCTTGCGGGACGCATGTGCCCGGGACGGCTTGAAGGATGGCCGCCCAGGTTGCTCAATCGACTCACAAGCGGTCTTTCCGCCGGAATCGAAACGCCGGGCGCCGCCATGCTCCGCCGCTATGCGCTTGAACGCGCCGGTGCTCAAGGGTTGACCCTGACGGCGGAAGCCGTCGATGCCCTCGCCCAGTCGTCCGACGGTTTTCGGATCCTCGAGGGTCGGCTCGCGCACCTCGAACTGAACTCTCGCCTGAAGCACGCGCCGATCGATCAAGCGCTCGTCCAGACCTTGCTGGACGAGGAAAGAACGGCATCCGACGACGACTTTAAGATCGACCTGATCGCGCGCGCCGTCGCTGTGAGATTCGGCGTCAAGGCGAGCGACTTGAAGTCGGTTTCGCGTCGAAAACTGCTGGTGGAACCTCGCCAGATCGCCATTCTGCTTACACGTCGCGAAACAGGAGCCAGTTGGTCGCGCATCGGCGCTTATTTCGGAGGGCGAGACCCGGCGACGTTGCGACACGCCGTACAAGCCGCCTCCCTCAGATTGGCTCAAAACCCCGCGCTCGCCGCCTCGATTGATCGATTTGCCCGACGAGAACTCCATCTTGATCGGCTCGAAGTCAATCAGGGGATCTGATCGAAAAGTAGGAGCACGCTATCCTGATTATGACATTTCAAAGAACGTGATGTTGTGATCCTTTCACGCTTGTTACTCGCTTCGGAACGCGGCTGCTTTCAGATTCGATATTAGAGCGGGAGGGAAGTCAGATGTCGCTGGAGAATCGAACCGGACCGTTCGCTTTATTGTGGAGGATCTCCTTGAGACACTAATTACTATTTAGTGAGAGACTGTACTAATCACTAATGGCTTCCAATACAAGCACACTCCTATTTCACACCGCGACGGTTCTTCAGGACGGTCGCACCGTACGCTTGGACTTCAATCTTGCGCCCGGCGCGACGATGCCGTCGGCGCACGGCGTCCCGGATTATCGTCCGGGCGCTCTTGCCGGCGCGGCGCTGACCCTCTCGACGGGCATGCCTTTGGAGTTCGTCGGCTCGTGGGTCGACACCGGCGACATGCCGTGCGCGTTTGACGACGCGGGCACGTTCGAGACGGGGCAAGGCACGCTGCCGGGGCCGTCGGCGCAATGGACGAATAACCAAGTCTATTACGGGGCGTACGCATACACGACCACGCCGGGAACGGCGGGCAATCCGGCGAGCTACGCGACCGCCCAAAGCGGCGAATTCATGTGGTCGCGGATCGGCAACGACGCCGCGCCGTCGAACGCCGCGGGCTGGGTGCCCGACATCTACCGCTTCGGGACGTCTTACACGCCGGGCGCGTCGCCGGCGTCGCTGGCGACGTCGAACCGGCCCGGCATCGGCGTCAACTTCTATTTCGGGACGTCGCCGAGCGCACTCAGCCTCTATGCCGTCTGCGCCAACATCCCCTACTCGCCCGACTTCAACTTCTACTCGACCGACGGTTACTCGACGGTCCAGACGCTCGTCTACAACGGCTCGAATCTAACCTCGGGGTCGGGCAACGGCGCGTGGCCGAACGCGTACGCGTGGAACCCGCAGACGTCGCAATTGCGTTGGACGGCGGTCTATCGCACCGCCAACGAGACGGACCGCATTTACTTCAATCAGTCGGTCACGATCGCGGGATCGGCGGGGCTGCTCGCCGACGATCACGGCAACGCGACCGCGGCGTTTAGCGGGATCACGATTGCGCCGCCCGGGACGGCGAACGCGTCCCAGCCGATCGATTCGACCGGATGCGTGCTCTGGGGTTGCAACCTCAGCTACGTCGACGCGACCTCGAACGGCTTCCTCACGTCCGCGATCGTGCCCCCCGCGACGAGCACGGCGTACGTGTCCGCGTTGAACGGCAACGACGGCACCGCCGTCTTGGGGTCGATGTCGCAACCGTTCGCCACGATCAGCAAGGCGGTCGAAGCCGTCTACAGCAACAAGTTCAACACGACCTACGGCAAATACGCTTTCCAGTCGCCTGGCTGGGGGGCGATCTTGTTGCGCCGGGGCGAGACGTTCGACGCCGCGGCCGACGTCGACCTTGTCCTGACAGCGTACGGCGCGAGCTATCAGGAGCCGTGCGTCTTCGGGAGCTATTGGGACAACTCGGGGTCCGATCCGGGCACGCGCCCGGTCGTGGTGACGAACGCGTCGCTCGCGTTGACGGGCGTCTACGTGTCCATCGCGGGCTCGAACATCGTCGTCGAGGGCATCGAGTTCCACCGCGCGGACCTGGCCTTTCCCTATTATTGGCCGTCGTCGACCATGCTCGACGTCTCGGTCGTATCGCCCGGCACCAACGTCATCTTCAGCGACTGCCTACTCGACCGCGCCTACTCAAGTTCCGACATCGGCTGCAACCACCTGACGTTCCATCGCACGATCATTCGCGATACGTACATTCCGACTCAGGGACATTGTCAGGGCCTCTATGCGAGCCAGATGCAGGGGTTGTTTCTGTGCGAGACGCACATTGACAATTGCGGGCACAAGTCGCCCGATCGCATTTGCGGCGACATCTTCTCGCACGGCGCGTACATTCAATACACGAACTATCCCGCGATCGTGGTGGCGTGCGCGTTCACCCGCAACGGCTCGCACGGCGTGCAATTGCGTCCAGGCGGCGTGATCGCCTACAGCTACATGGCGGCGAACGGGCTCGCGTCGTTCATCGGCAGCGTCGGCGGCACGTATTACAGGCCGGTCGTCGAGAACGGCGTCGACATCACGACGCCGCCGTCGGCGTGGAGCGGGACGGCGCTCGGCCTGACGGTCGCGATGAATTCGGGGTCGCCGGGCACGATCAGTTGCGCGGGCGGCTTCACCGCGGCCGGGTTCCAGCCGGGCGACGAGATTGACGTCAACCCGGGCGTCGGCGTCGCGTTCCAGGTCGCGAGCGTTACCGACACCGTGCTGACGCTCTCCGACCCGATTCCGTTTGCGATGCTAGGACTGACGGCGACGCCGCCGATCGCGGTCACGTCGGCGCAACGCGCGGCCGCGCCTGCGTCGTCCGCGACCGGCACCTTCACGACCGGCTCGCCGACGGTAACGGGCGTGACGTCGCTCACGGGCATCGCCGCGGGGACGTGGATTCGCGCCGTGGGCGATCTCGCGGGGCAACTCGTCGCGTCGGCGAGCGGGACGACGATCACGCTGGCGTCGAATTGGATGGGCTCGGCCGGGACGCTCGCGTTCGTGCATATGAGTCCCGCGACAAACTGGGTGCCGATCCACTCGACCGGCGTCACGTTCACCGAAGGCGCGACGACCGTCACCGGCACCGGCTGCAACTTCCTCGATCTCGTCGTCGGCGGCGCGATCAAGCCGATGGTCGATCCCGGCGGCTATCAGATCGCGTCGATTCAGTCGGCGACGCAACTGACGCTCGCCGCGCCGTATTTTAACCCGACCGTCACCGCGACCGCGTGCGACTACGGCACGTACTCGTTGACGGCGCGCGGCTACGGACTCGGCGCGGCGAACGACCCCGTCCAGCAAGTTCGCTCGCTGTTCGAAGGCTGCATCCTCCTGCCGTCGCGGAATGCGACCTTTCCGGTCGGGCTGCAAATCACCATGACCGGCGCGACGTGGTATTACGCCGACCTGATCATTCGCAACAACTTCGGCTTCTACGACGGCCAAGTCGTGCAATATCAGGGGACGTCGTCGAACACGCTTCCCACGGGCATCAACACGCACCACAACGTCTGGATTCAGGCGTCCGGCGTCGCGGGCGTGAATCCCTATATCGCCTATTTTGATTCGGGGTGGTCGGACGGGGCCGGGCGCGCGAGCGACTACAACGTCTATATCACGCCGCTCAGCATTTTCGGCGAGCCGGTTTCGCCGTGGTCGAACAACCTCACATTCGCGCAGTTTCAGGCGGCGTCGGGCGAAGGCGCGCATTCGATTCAGCGGCCGAGCTTGCAGTTGCCGAATATCGGCGTCTCGACGGGGCACTTCTACGCGTCCAAGGGCGGCACGTTCAACGAAACCGACTGGCTGAACGCCTGTCGGAATCGCGGGTGGGGTCAGTGGAGCGACGTCTACGATCTCCCGTCGCTGTGGAAGACCTACGCGCAAGCGCTCGCGGCGGTCGCGCTCCCCGCTCCCGGCATCGGGTTGTTTGATTATTACGGTCCCCAAGATCAACGCGCCGCGGCGGCGTCGTTTCTTCAATCCGGCGCATCCGTCTTCACCTTTGGGCAATTGAGTTGACCTATGGCCGTACAATCACTCTATCCATCGACGATCGGCTACGAGCCGGTGAGCACGTACGCCGCCGTGACGCAACTGGCGTTGACGGCCGCCGGCAATCAAGCCGCGTTTGGCTTCGTCGGCGACGGCGGCACGATCAGCAGCATCACGTTCTTCATGTTTGTGCTTTCGGGAGGGACGTCCAGCGTCAACGTCTACACCCAAGGCACCGCCGCGCCTTACGGACCGAATACCGCGAGCGGGCTCGTCGCTACGTCGTCGACGATCACGGGCGTGACGGGGGGTTTCGTCGCATACGGGTTTGGCGCCGGCTTCGCGACGACGCCCGGCACGCAATATTTCGCCGTCATCTCCGACTCGGCCGCGTCGGCGGGCTCGACGGTCCAGTATGTGTCGGAAGGACTGCCGCTCGTATCGGCGGGCTCGAATCGTTACGGCGGTTTTTGCCTGCATACGTCGACCAACGCGGGCAGCACGTGGACGTCGCAAGGACAGGGCGTCGCGGGCTGGTACTACACGAACGGCAACGGCGACGTCGGGTCGCCGATCTCGGCCACGCCGCTCTATACCGGTACCCAGGTGACCGGGAGCACCGAGTTCGGCACGATGGTCGTGTTGCCGCCCGGCCCCACGTTACGCGTCGCGGGCCTGCTGATGGCTCCCGTCCCGCATTCCTCGGCGTCGCTGAACGCCAAATACAACCTACGCCTCGGCACCCCTCCAGGCAACCCGATCCAAACGGCTTCGATCGGATCGGCGCAGGCATCGTATGCGGGCGCGGCCGCCTATGTCCCGGCGTATTTCGCGTCGCCTGTGCTTGTTCCCGGCGGCTCGACGATCACGGTCACGCTTAGCGATTTGAGCGACTCGACCTTTTGGTATGCGT
The DNA here is from genome assembly GCA_021777845.1 of Planctomycetota bacterium. GTDB lineage: Bacteria > Planctomycetota > Planctomycetia > Isosphaerales > Isosphaeraceae > JAJYDB01. The sequence continues at coordinate 27,626 of JAJYDB010000015.1, read as the reverse complement.
CGCAATTGATCCATCAGTTTAGCGGCCCCCAAACCATGTGGCCGTTCGCGTTCGGGGGCGTCGCGCCGCAGTTTTGGACGCTGGCGGTGACGAGTAGTTCGAACGCAGTTGCGAGTCAAGTCCAAAACCAAATTCTGCCATTCAGTCTCATTCTCGACACGATCACGGGTCCGTACGTCGCCGGCGGCTATCAGCCGCTCGGCATGTCGGGGGGTTTTCAATAATGCTTATTTCGCGAGCGCAAGGCACGACGTCGCAGCGCATCCAAATCAAGATTACGAATGTGGCGACAGGCAACGGCTTAACCGGCTTGACGTCGGTCGCGGCCGGGTTGCTCTGCACGTACTTCCGCGACGGCGACACCGCCGCGACGGCGGTCGCGCTCTCCGCCGGGACGCTCGGCACCTGGTCGAGCGGCGGTTTCGTCGAGATCAACGCGACCACGCTGCCCGGTATCTACGAACTCGGCGTCCCAAACGCGTGCCTTGCGACCAAGGACTGCTCAATCCAGCTTTCGGGCGCGGCCAACATGCTCGATTGTCCGATCAAGATCGAGATCACGAACGCGGGTTGGAACAACCAGACGGTCGGCTTCCCAACGAACCTCGTCGATTTGGCGATCAACACGAGCGGCCACGTCATCGGACAGCATACCCTCGTCTACACCGCGACGGCGGCCTCGGGCGCCGCGAGCACGATCGTGTTCCCGACAGGCGCTTCGACGACGACGCACGTTTACGAGGGCTGTCGCGTTCGAATCGTCGCGGGAACAGGCGGCGCGCCGTACCAGGAGCGCGTGATCAAAGCGTACAACGGCGCGACGCTGACGGCGACGGTCGACCGCGCTTGGACGACCGCGCCCGACGCGACGAGCGTCTTCGAGGTTGTGCTTGACGACAACGCGGGCCTCGACGTCAACCAGAACGTCAACGCGAACATCGTCGACGCGGCCGGCTCGCCGAGTGCACCAATGACGGCCGCGACTATCGCGAACACCTGCGCCGCGGCGATCCTCAAGACACCGGCCAACTTGCTCGCGACCGACGCGACGGGCTATGTCACGCTCGCCGCGCTCGGGCTCGACCAAGTCATCGCGGAGCCCGCGGCCGGCACTCAACCCGCGATCAACGCGCGGCAAGCGCTGATGTTGATCGTCGACGCCGCGGCCGCGGGTATTGTGACGGAGTTGGCTCCGAACGTGTTCGCGATCCAAAACCCGTCCGGCACTCTCAACCGTGCGGTCTTTACCGTTGACGCGAACAACGACCGCACCAGCGTCAGCCTTACGTTGCCCTAACCGAAGGATTTCGCGTGACCCCGTACCAGACATTGCTCGCTCGTCTGTTTCCAGCCGGCATTTTCGTCTCGCCGAGATTGGTCAAATCGACTTTAAAGACGCTCTGGCTGCCGCGGAAAAAGAAAAAGCAGGTTCGACGCGGTCGTTGATCGTTAGCTGACGTCTCATCGCCTTCCCGTTCGGGTCTGAAAACCTCGGCTTGGAGTTCCATCACGGTTCGTCGAGTTGGAACCCAAGCCGTTTTTGTTTATCGACCTATCTTATTCTTGCCCACCCGGGAGTTCCGCGGATTGAAGAGTTCGCATCGCCAGAACGTGGGTGATGAGGTAAGATTCCGCGCCTCGTATTTCGCCGAGTGCTCTGTCGACGAATGCGAGGCGATCAAGGAGGACCTCGATGCCGGCACCTTTTTCGGCGGATCTCGGCGAGCGCGGCAACGGCGCGGGATTGTGGGTTCTTTTCATCGCGGCGCTCTCGATGCTTGGTTTCCTGGGTGTTGCGACGCCGCTCACGTATCATGAAGCCTTCACTGCACAAGCCGCGCGCGAGATGCTTGCGAGCGGCGACGTGCTCGTCCCGTCAATCAACGGCATGCCTTGGCTCGAAAAGCCGCCGGGAACATGCTGGCTCGTTGCGCTCTTGGGTTTCGTCGCGGGCGGGGTTGATGAAACCGTCGCGCGGCTCCCTTCCGCCGCGGCGGGTGTTGCGCTCGCGCTCGGCGTTGCTTTTTGGACGTCGCGGCGCTTTGGCTCGCACCTCGGCCTCCTGGCGGGATGCGTCCAGGCGACGACTCTCTGGACCGTCTCGCACGCGCGGCTCGCCGAGGCGGATATGATCCTCGCCGCGCTCTTCGCGTGGACTTTGATCGCCTTCGACTTGGCTCGCTTCGACCAACCGCGGGTTGGTACGACGGGTCCGCTCGCGGATCGAACCAAGAGCGACGGCGTCGGGTCGCGGTTCTGGCGGGGCGCGTTTTTCGCGTTGCTTGGGCTCATGTCGCTTTTTAAAGGCGTCGGTTTTGGCGCGGCGTTGGTTAGCGCCGTCGTCGTCGCGACCCTCCTTTGGAATCGCGACCGCGCGGCGTGGAAGAGTTTACTCAGCCCTTGGGGATGCGTCGTCGTTCTTCTCCTGACTCTCGCCTGGCCGTTGCTCGCAACTTTACGCGAGCCCCGCGTACTCGAACTGTGGGGCTTGCATCTGTTCGATCGTTTCGCAGCCAGGCCGCGTCACTTCGCGGGTGGACCTTGGTGGCAGTACGGTCCCCCCTTGCTCGGTCAGGTTTTGCCTTGGACGCCGTTCGCACTCTGGGGCGCCGCACTTTCGATCCGTCGCGCACGCGACGGGTCCCGCGGCGATCGGCTCCTCTGCGCCTGGGTCGTCGCCCCCGTCGTCGTACTCTCCTTCGCGACGATCAAGAATATCCACTACGCCGTCCACGCGCTCGCTCCGTGTTCGGTGTGGAGTGCGCTCGCACTGGCGCGATTGAGCGATCGACTCCAACGACGCGGATTGACGATCGTCCGATTTCGGCACTACGCCGTCGCTTCTTGCCTTGGACTCGCGGGCCTTTATTGCCTAGGTTTCGGCGTACTCGGCCCGTATTTCGATCGTCGCGGAGCGGAGTGGAGTTTCTACCGAGAAGCGTCTCGCGCAATTGCAACCGACGAGCCCGCGGCTCTACTCTACGACGACTGGGACCGACTCCCTTACTACACTCCATTCGGACCGGTTCCGCACGACCTTGGACTCCGTCTGTTCTACATTAAGCACCGCCTTCAAGTCCGCTTCGGCGTCGCGAGTCTCGCGGCCGCTTCCCTCGGCGATGTCTCGAAGCCGTATCCGCTGGTCGCGCGCGAGCACGACCTGCCCGAGTTGCGGCGACTCGGACGCGTCGAGCGCGTCGCGACCGGAGCGAGCGCGCGATTCGATCGAGCCTTTGTGCTGTTCCGATTCGCTCCCGACCCGGCCCGGGTCGCGGGATTGCTTGCCGATCAGGCCGAGGTTCGCCGTTAGCTCGCCGCTTCCAACGCAAACGGTTTGCTCGAAATCAACTTAGGTCGCGAAAGGGATGCGTCGCGGTTGTCGCGCGCGGCTCGAATCGGGTAGAATTTCCGATCTCGTTACCCAGCGATCCGGATGGCCCGACGGGTCGTCGGCCGGCTCGGGCGGATCGTATTCGGATTGATCAGTCGCGAAGGAGCGTTTCGAGAGTGAGCACCGCTGTTCCGCCCGCCGGAGGGGGGTTGCGACCCCTTCCGCTCAATATCGAAGAGGAACTCAAAGAGAGTTACCTGACGTATGCGATGTCGGTCATCGTCAGTCGCGCGTTGCCGGACGTGCGCGACGGGCTTAAGCCTTCTCAACGTCGCATTTTAACGGCCATGCTCGACCTGGGGCTGACTCCGGGCGGATCGACGAGCAAATGCGCGGGGATCGTCGGCGAGACGATGAAGCGCTATCACCCGCACGGCGACAATTCGATTTATCCGACGCTTGCGCGCATGGGGCAGTGGTGGAACATGCGCCACCCGCTGATTACGCCGCAAGGCAATTTCGGGTCGATTCACGGGCTTCCTCCCGCGGCGATGCGGTATACCGAGGCCAAGCTCGCGCCGCTCGCGGCGGAGATGCTCGAGGATATCAAGCTCGATACGGTCGACTTCCAGCCGAGCTACGACGAGAAGCATCAAGAACCGCGCGTGCTGCCGGGCAAGTTCCCCAACCTGCTCGTGAACGGCTCGGGGGGCATCGCGGTCGGCATGGCGACGTCGATTCCGCCGCACAACCTCGGCGAAGTCTGCGACGCGCTCGCCGCCTACATCGACAATCCCGACATCACGATCGACGAACTTGTCGAGATCATCCCCGCCCCCGACTTTCCGACCGGGGCGACGATCTGCGGACGCTTCGGCGCGCGGCAGGCTTACGAAACCGGCCGCGGACGAGTCGTCCTGCGGGCGAAATACGCCATCGAGGAACTGAAGGACGGCCGGTCGCAAATCGTCTTCACCGAGATTCCGTACCAACTTACGAAAGAGCCCTTGCTCAAGAAGCTCGCCGAGCTGGTCAACGGCGGGCGCGTCACGGGCGTCACCGACATCGTTGATGAAAGCGATCGCAAGCAGCCGGTGCGGATCGTCGTGAAGGTCAAGAAGGGCGAAGATCCAAACGTCGTCCTGAACCAGATGTATGAGTTCTCGCCGCTTCAAGATTCGTTCAGCATTATCATGCTTGCGCTTGTCGACGGCCGGCCGCGCACCTTGCCTCTGAAGGATTTTCTGCGGCTTTACGTCGAGCATCGCGTCAACGTCATCCGCCGCAGGACGATGTTCCAACTCCGCCAAGCGCGGGCGCGGGCTCACATCGTCGAGGGCTTGCTGATTGCGCTGGCGTACATCGACGAGATTATTCGCGTCATCCGCTCGTCGGCGAATCCCGCCGAGGCGCGGACGCGGCTCATGGGCCTCGAGGTTTCGCCCGAAATCCTTCGCCGCGCGCTCGACAACCCCGACGCGAAGGCGACCGGCGGTTTGACTCGCATGCAGGCCGACGCCATCCTCGCGATGCGCCTGCAACAGCTCACCGGGCTCGAGGCCGACAAGCTCGCCGCCGAATACGTCGCGCTCAAGGAAGACATCGCTCGTTACGAGCATATTCTCGCCGACAAGGCCGAGGTCTTTAACCTGATCCGCGCCGACCTGCTTGAGCTCAAGGAGAAATACGCGAATCCGCGCCGCAGCCGCATCGACCCCGAGGAGATCGGCGACTTCGACAAGGAAGCGTTGATTCGCGAGGAATACATGGTCGTGACCGTCACTCACGACGGTTACATCAAGCGGCTGCCGCCGAGCACGTACCGCGCCCAGAACCGCGGCGGACGCGGCATCGCGGCGACGAACACGCGCGAGGGCGACTTCCTTGAGCATATGTTCGTTGCGCTCACGCACGACTATATTCTCTTTTTCACCGATCGCGGCAAGGTCTACTGGCTGAAGGTCTACGACACGCCGCTGGCGACGCGCACCTCGGGCGGACGCGCGATCGTGAATCTGCTGCAGCTCGGCGAAGGCGAGAAGATCACGGGGATGATCCCTGTCCGGCAGTTTTCCGAGGACGAGTGCCTGTTGATGGTGACGCGGCGGGGGACGGTGAAGAAGACCGAGTTGACGGCGTTCAAGCGGCCTCTGGGCCGAGGAATCATCGCGCTCGGGCTCGACGAGGGGGATCAGTTGATCGGCGTGGCGCGCACGAAGGCGGGCGACCAGGTTGTGTTGTCGACGCGCGACGGCATGTCGATCCGTTTTGACGAATCCGACGTGCGTTCGATGGGTCGGCCGGCTTACGGGGTGAAGGGGATCGACCTCGAGGGCGACGACGAGGTTGTCGGCATGGTTGTCGCGAACGGCGTCGACGACCCCGCGAGCTTGCTCACCGTCTGCGTGCACGGCTACGGCAAGCGCACGGTTTTGACCGAGTATCGCGTGCAGCGCCGCGGCGGCAAGGGGTTGATCGACATCAAGACGAGCGACCGCAACGGGCCCGTGGTTGCGATCTCAAAGGCGGTCGACGCCGACGAGGTGATGATCACCACCACGCGCGGCATCATTATTCGTACGCGCGTCGCGGACATCAATATGATCGGTCGGAACACGCAGGGCGTCCGGCTCATTCGACTCGACGAAGGCGACGCCGTCGGCAGTTTGGCGAAGCTGCCCGAGGAAGAGCTCTCGGCGAACCTTGAGGACGTGCCGGACGCCGAGGCGATCGAGGGCGACGGCCCGCCGCCTCGAAGCGAAACCGAGGTCGAACAGCCGGAACTTGACGAGCGGGGCGAAGGCGAGGTCGACCAGACCGATTGAGGTTGGTCCGCGACCCAGGTTGCGCGCCGATCGGGTCGGCGGTTCGCGACGTCGTGCACGGCGTCGCGCTTGTCCAGGTTGGCTCGCGGTCGTATCATAACCCGCCGGGGTCGGAAAACCGCGAGTCGATTAACGTGCGCGGGAGTTCGCGGGCATGCCGAAGACGATTGATTATCTGGCGCTCGACTTGGGGGCCGAGAGCGGCCGCGGTTTGGTCGGGCACTTTGACGGCGAGCGGCTTTCGCTCGAAGAAGTGCATCGGTTTCCGAACGGGCCGGTGCGGATGCTGGACACCTTGCACTGGGATCTCCCGCGGCTCTTCGAGGAGATGAAGACCGCGTTGCGCAAGGCCTCCGCCGGGGGTACGCACGCGCTCGACGGCGTCGCGGTCGATACCTGGGGCGTCGACTTTGGACTGGTCGGCCGGGGCGACGTGCTGCTCGGCAACCCGGTCCATTATCGCGATGCGCGCACCGACGGAATGCTGAAGGCCGTCTGCGAAGTCATGCCGCGCGAACGGATCTACGAGCTGACGGGGTCGCAGTTTCTGCCGATCAATACGCTTGCGCAACTGTATTCGATGGTGCGTGCGCGTTCGCCGCTGCTCGACGTCGCCGAGACGTTGTTGATGATGCCCGACCTGTTTGGCTGGCTGCTGACCGGCCGACGCGCGGGTGAGCGCACCGACGCCTCGACGACGCAGTTGTACGACCCCCGACTGCGCGCGTGGTCGGACCCCTTGTGCGCGGGTCTCGGGCTGCCGCGCGCGATCTTGCCCGAATTGATCGACCCGGGGACCGTGCTCGGGCCGTTGCGAAAGTCGGTCGCCGATGAGTTGGGCGTCCAGAACCTGACGGTGATCGCGCCCGCGACGCACGACACCGCCAGCGCCGTCGCCGCCGTCCCCGCGGACCGGCCGTCGCGGCCCGGCGCGCCGCCCGACTGGTGCTACATCAGCTCGGGAACGTGGTCGTTGCTCGGGGTCGAGGTCGCGGCCCCGGTGATCACCGCCGAGGGCCTGCGCGACAACGTAACGAACGAGGGGGGCGTTGCGGGCACGACGCGGCTCTTGAAGAACATCATGGGACTCTGGTTGGTGCAGGAATGCCGACGACACTGGGCGCGCAACGGAGTGGAGTGGAGTTATGACGAGTTGATCGCAAACGCCGGCGCCGCGCGTCCGTTCGTGAGCCTCGTCGACCCCGACGACCCTTCGTTTTTGCCGCCCGGCGACATGCCCGCTCGACTCGCGGCGTTCTGCGCGCGGACGGGACAAGCCGCTCCGAGCGACGAAGGCGGCTTCATTCGCTGCGCGCTTGAAAGCCTCGCGCTCAAATATCGATGGACGATCGAGCGGCTCGAACGGATGATCGGCGGCCCGATACGCGTGATCCACGTCGTCGGAGGCGGCACGCGGAACGCCCTGCTCTGTCAGTTTGCCGCGAACGCGACCGGCCGGCCGGTGATCGCCGGACCGATCGAGGCCACCGCCGCGGGCAACGTCCTGATGCAGGCGATGGCTCGCGGCCAAATCAACTCGCTCGCCGACGCTCGACGGATCGTCGCGCGCTCGTTTCCAACCGTCGTCCACGAGCCTCGCGACACCGCCGCCTGGGACGAAGCCGCCGCTCGCTTCGCGTCGATCGCCGCAACATGAGGGCGACCGACGCCGGCGACCCCAAGGGGCCGAAGACTTGCTTCGACCCCTTGCACCGATCCCGCCGCGTTATGGGTTGATATAGGCGTTCGCGAGCGGGCTGCCGACGCTCGTGGGCAAGATATTGCCCGTAATCTTGACGTAAGCCAGCCCGATTCCGGGCCCTTTCATCCCCTTCAAATGCTTGAGAGGGCCGTAGTGGATCGAGAGCGTCCCCTGCCCCGAGGCCTCGCCGTAAACACCCGCGCTGGTGTTCACGTCGATGAGCCAGTTGAGCGTCGACGGCCGGCCGTATTTGTCGATCGCCGCGGTCGTCGGCGAATAGAGCGCGAAGCCAAGCTGACCGTTGTTGTTGTTGTTGCGGTCGTACATCGTCGACGAGCCGACGACCGGGTCGTTGATGAGCGACCCTCCGTTCGGCGGCGGCGGGTTGTTGGCCGCGTTCGGCTGGACCACGGTGTGGATTTGAATATCGCCGTGGAGGAAGTTATTGGAGCTGCCCGCGCCCCGAATGTAAATCTGGCTGGTTTCTTGGCTCGTTCGGCCTGGATAGAGGTTGTACGGCCCGACGAAAAACGCGTGAAATTGCGTCCGTTTCAACGTCAACGCGGTCGGCTGCCCGAGCGGCGAGAGAAAATAATACGGCGAGTTCGAGTTCGGCTGAAAGAACTGCGACGTCGGCGAGACGTTCGGGTTTTGGAGCGTATGAACGATCCGAGGCCGGGCGGCCATTGCGGCGATGATGCCCGAAAGCAATTCGCGCGGCTCGCAGCCTTCCACCCGCGGTCGAAATCCGCGCTTCATAGCGCCACCCCTCCTTGAGCCGTCGCACCCGCGCGATCCGGCGTCGCCGGTCCGTGCGCGGAACCTCACCCGACACTCCTTTAATCATCGGCTGAATTGATCGAAGTCCACAGCGAACTTGCCGGAAGCCGCGCGGGTCGTCATTGCGACCCGAACCGGCGGGCCTCCATGCCCACCGTCTCGAGATTCGATCGAATCAGTGCCCGCCGATGCTGATCGCAAAGGAGGTCACCGCGGCCTGCTGCGCGGGCGTCAGCCCGGTCAGGTGCGCTTCGAGGAGGTTAAAGTCGTCGAGTCCGATAGTGCCGTCGTTGTCGAAATCCCCCTCTTCCCAGCCGGTGTTCTTCCAATGGTAATTGTAGTAGGTCTTAAAGACGAGGAAATCGTGATAGTTGACGACGCCGTCAAGGTCTGCGTCGCCCATCGGCATTGCCGTCGCCAGCACCGCGTCCCATTTCTGAGAGACCTCGGGGCCGGACATGTATCCCTGGTCGAGCAGGCCCCAAAAGCCCGAGTTCCGACTATAAAAATACTGCGCCGTGAACGAAAGGAACCCGCCGCCGATCAGTTGCCAGTCCTTGATCAGATTCTGATACAGCGTGTACATGCGCGGGTCGCGTTGCGCGGTGTACTTGAGCCAAGAGTTGGTCACGACGCCGTAAGTATTCCAAGGCGAGAGCGACTGACCGCCCTCGTAAGCAACCGTCGGCAAGCCGAACGAGTTGCCGATCTGCACGGATTGCGCCGCCGCCGCCATCTGGATCGACAGATTCTGATTCAAGCTCGCGAACAGGATGTCCATCGTCAGGCTTGAATTGTCGAGCGAGTTGCTCATGAAAATGTAGGGAGCGATCGAGATGTCGCTCAGGTACTGCGACGGCGGGCCGAACGTCTGTTGCACGTACTGCAACGCGGTCGTGAACGCCGTCGGATCACTAATGAATCCGGCCAAAACCGGCTTTACCACCGACGCCGACGCGCCGAACGCGTTCCGGAAAATCTCTCCGTCGGTCACGATCTGATACGCCGCCTCTTGCAACACCAGCGCGGTCTGATCCGTGGTCGGAATCAAGCTCGGATTCGCGAGAGCGGCCGTCTTCACGTAGTTGAGCGGTCCCGTGCCGCCGTTCCAAACCTCGTTGCTGTATTCGAGATAGAGATTGATGCCGGGATCCAGATTCGCGGCAAAAAACTGAGCCATCTGCGTCACGTACTCGGTACTCGCCATGTACGGAATCGAAATCCAGATATCCTTGTGAGTGAGATTCGCAAGGCCGATGATATATTCGTATGCAAGACCGTTGGGTCCTTCCTGCAAAAAGTCGGTCGGCAGCACGCGGTCGGACCAGTTCACGAGGCCGACGTTATTCGCGGTGTTGTTCCAACCGATGCTGAATCGCAGAAGCGAAAACGGCGCCAGCCGCGTCAGAAAGGCGCTCGTGTAGACTTGCGTGGAATTCAGCGTGTACTGCGGATCGACGACCTTGAAGTTGTCCATCGGGTTATTCGGATCAATATTCGTGACATTGAACCCGAGGAGCGGGTGCGTGGGCGTGATCAACACGGTGAACGAGCCCGTCGTGACCCCGTTCGCCGTTACCGGAGGGGCGTTCAACGATCCGGCGCCGGTCACCGTCAGCGTCGCCGACCCCGTGTAGCTGAATTGATACTGCCCGTTCGGATAACCATAGAGATAGGTCATCGTGGAGGCGTTTTCGAGGGGGTATCCATCGGCGCTGAAGGTCAGGCTCGGGTCCGTCTTCCAGGGATACTGATAGGTGCCCCAAGGATTGAGGGTCATCGCGACGTTTACGAACGCCCCTTCGGAGGCCATCGGCGCCGCACCCCCGATGTTGGTCGCGAGCACAGGCGGAGCGCTCGTCAACGCGCTCACCGACGTCCCCGCCGCAAGCGCCCCCCCAACCAACGACGACGTGCCCCCTCCACCAATCTGCAACGCGGGCGCCGACGCGTTCGGGTGCGGATTAAGCCGCGTCAAGGCCGCGTACGTCACGAACGGTTCGCTCCCAAGAAAAGCCAGCGCCGCGTTTGGATTAACCCCCGCCGGCACGTTGATCAACGACCCGCCCCGAGGACCGGACGCCGCGACCGTCCCGTGAATCGCCGCCACCGCCGTCTGCACCTGTGCCGGCGTCGCATTGTGAAACATCACTTTCAACTGAGCCGACCACTGCCCCGCTCCCGCGCCAATCGAACCCACGCCGCCGAAGCCTCCTGGATTAACGCGCGGCTCCAAACACTCCAACTGGAGCTTCGTACTTCCTCGCTCTGCCTTAATCCTAGAGTGAGTGTGATTGTCCGAACGGCGCTTCATCGCGTAGTCCTCTGGTGAAACATCAAGTTGTAACAACGGTTGAATCAGGCTAATGTGTGCGGGCGGGTCGAAGGCTCGGGGAGAAGAGCAATGTCGACCGAATCGTGCGGTAGCATCATGCGGGCCGATGCCGCCGCAAGTCCAGCGATTTCCAGGAAACTTTCTGAATTTATTTGCCGCATTGCTACACGCAAGCACGCCGACACGCCATAATTCCCCGATTCAGGCACGCTCAACGGAGCAGCACAAGTAATTCTATGCACGTCATAACAAAGAAAGTTGTTAGAGCATAATAACATGCTGTTATTTTCGTTGTTGCGAGTAAGTTTTGCTTTGTTTTTGTAAGGTTTCGCGCATGACGCGGTTCTCGTGTTTCAGGTTGACCTAAATTCGAAGCGAGCTCATAATGCCGCCTTATCACGCCGAGTTGCGTGGCTGCCTTGAAGACGATTCACGCGGGACACAGATGCGGGCAAGATCTCATTAATCAAACGATGCAGGTTCAACAGAGGTCTCTGTAGGCAAGAATCGACCAACCTTGTCGCACTTCGGCAAGGTGTCCCGAACCGCGGCCGCACGGGGCCGCCCGCCGCGGGTTTCTCCCCTCTTCGGCCAAAATGACCCTCACCACGCCGCGAAGGACACGGACGTCCATGCGTTGCCGACCTTGTCGAACCGCCGTCGTCGCCTGGGTGATCCTTTTCGTGCAGGGTGCCCGCCTCTCGAGCGCCGCGGGAGATGCGACCGATCCTGTCGAAACCGCGCGGCGGCTCCTCGACGCCGGTAAACCACGCCTCGCCGTCGCGATTCTCGAAGAGAACATCGTCGAGACCCCCTCCGACGACCCCCAAAAACGGTCGCAACGCCTCGATATTCTCAAACGTGCCTACAAAGCCGCCGCGACCCAGGCCGAAGCCGCCGGCGATCACCCCTCGGCAAAGCAATACCTCGAAAATTTAGCTATCCTCGATCACCGCAAACAACCGGAAACCTTCGATCCCCAAGACGCAAAAACGCCTAACAAAGCGGCATTGGATCGTGCTATAAATAGCGAACCGAAGACGCCCGCCGTCGTGGATGCAAGCTCTCGCCCAGGCGGTCTTAAGTTCAACGATATGCTGAAACAAGTGCTGCAAAAGGCCGCCCCGCCGTCGCGTGCGAAGCCCGAGCCGCGGTTCGGTCTGCCGCCCTTGCCGGGCGCTCCGCAACCGCACTCCCCGCAGCCGCAACCCGAAGCGACCGACCGCGAGCCGGCTGTTGCGCCGGTCGAGCCCGCGGCGATGCCGCCGCTCCCGGTCAACCCGCGTTCCTCTTCCGGCGAACAGTCCGAACTCGACGCGGCCGACGTCGCCTTCGCGGCGCGCGACTACGCGCGCGCCGGCAAACTCTACTCCAATCTCCACTATCAGGGTCGGTTGCCCGACGACCGTCGTGGTCCGTGCGCCTACTGTCGATGGCATGAACTTGTCGGAGCAATCAATGCGCATCCAACATCCGAACGCGAGTGGATGAAAATCGCCGCCGAGATCGACGAAGTCGAGAGAATCGCGCCTCGGCATTGGTTCAGCGAGTACCTCCGCGGCCTCGCTTCGGAAAAGGCCCCGAGGCGCGTCAAGAAGCAGTTGGCGTCGCAACCGAAAAAGCCCTCGGACCGGGCTTCGGCACGGATCACGCCCCGCAACGCCCGCGCCGGAGCTCCCGCTCCCTTGATCCGCGGCGCTTCGCCCGAGGACGCCGAGAGCCCTGCATCTCCGCCCGCGCACGAACCCGCGACGAAGGCAGAGCCCCGCGCGTGGTCGACACTTGAATCCAAAAACTTTCGGATCCATTATCAAAACGCGGCGCTTGCCGAGCGAGTCGCGCGTGCCGCCGAGCTTGCCCGCGGTGAGCAGGGACGTCGTTGGCGAGGCGCGAACCGCCCCGACCTGACCTGGGAATCGCGCTGCGACCTTTATCTCTATCCCGACGCCGCCTCGTACGCCGAAGCCACCGGGCAGTCCGCGGAGACCGCGGGTTTCTCCACAACCGGCACTTCAGCGGGACGCATCGTGATGCGACGGATAAGCTTGCGCGCCGATCATCCGCGGCTGCTGACCGCCGTCCTGCCGCACGAGGTGACGCACCTCGTCCTTGCGGACCTCTTCAACGAGGTGGCAATCCCGCAATGGGCGGACGAAGGCATGGCCGCTCTTGCCGAGCCGGCCGATATTCAGCGTGAACGCGGCGACGAACTTTTGAAACTCGTCGGCACCGACCGACTGCCCACGCTCGCGGCCGTTCTGGGCACCCGCGCGACGCAGACCGGCGATCGGCCCGCGCTCCACCTGATGGGCCTCTCGATCACGAAATTTCTTGTCGATCTATCGACCCCCGAGCAGTTTGTCGACTTCCTCCAGGCAAGCGAGCGCAACGGCTACGACAGCGAGCTGCAACGCGTCTACGGCCTCAACGGCGTCGAGGATTTGGAACGAAGCTGGCTCGCGAATATCTCGAAAAACCGCGACACGCACGTCGCACCCGCCGCCGCCGCGCAACAGTAAGCGCGTCGAAATATTGAAGTAACGTCATGTCAGCGCCGATTCGATCTCGGAGGCGAGCAACGTCGCATTGAGACGGGGCGCGCTCGCGCGTCGATCCGGCGGACGCGCTTGATTCCCCCTGTCGAGGCGATTGATCTCGACCCGCGGCGTAGGTCGGCCTTCGAGCGACTCGCCTAAAAACGAGCCGTCGATCAGGCTGAAGCGTGATGTGAGCAGCTCGGCCGCCGGCGACGGCGTCTTCAACGCGGGTTCCATCCCCATCGACAGGACCAGTCCATCGCGAGCGCGCGTCGTCGCGACGTAAAACAGTCGCAGCGCCTCCTCGCGCTCGGCCTGCTTACGGACCGCTTCGCGCGCGGCCCAAGCGATATTTTTTGCGGCCTCGGTGCTCGTCGGGTCGGCGTCTTCGTCGCCCGTCGACCGGAGAACCAAGCCTAGATCGCGGTCGAAAACCGCCATCGACTCCCGGTTGCTCCCCGCCGGCGGCCGATTCAGGTCAGGGACGATCACAATCGGAAATTCAAGACCTTTCGACTGGTGAATGGAAAGCAAGCGTACGGTGTCTCCGGCCTCGTCGTCGAGCGCCGCCTGCTCCTCGCGGTCGGGCTCCCGCGCCAACTGCCGCAGTCGCGCCGTAAAGTCGCTCAGATTGAAGCCGCCGTGCGCGTCGAACCGTCGCGCCACGCGCGACAACTTGCGCACGTTCGCGCGCATCCGGCCCCCGCGCGGATCGACCGAAATCGCCGCCTCATACCCCGACTCGTCGAGCACGCGCCCCAGCAGTCGCGCCGTCGAGTCGCGATCGCGCGCCGCGCGCCAGCGGCTCAGCAGCGTCCGCGCGCGCCCGGCTCGAAAGCGGTCGGCCTCGGACAGCTCCGCGTCGCTTTCGAGGTTGTCGAGCGCCTCGATCCAGCTCGCGCCCGCAGCGCGCGCACAGCTCGAAAGCCGGTACAAAGCCTCGTCGCTGAGTCTGAAGAACGGCCCGCGCAGCGCCCCCGCCAGCGCCGGTTCGTCGAACGGATCATCGACCGCGCTAAGCACATTGATCAAGTCAATGATCTCTTGTTGATCATAAAATTGCCGACCGCCGACGGTGTGACACGAAAAACCCTCTTGTTCGAGAGCGCGTTCATACAAGTCGACGTTTGACATCGCGCGAAACAAGAACGCGATGTCGCCCGGTCGCGCGGAGCGTTCGCCGTCGGTCGCGGGGTCGCGCACGGTCCAGCCTTCGTCGAGACGCTTCCTCAGCCACGTCGCCAGCCCCTGGGCCTCGCGGCGACGCAGCGTCGTTGCTCTCTTTGTCGGAAGCCCCCGCGACGCGCCGGTTGCCGCGGTGTCCGCAACCTCGCCCGCTTCGAGCGTCGCGAGCACGACCCGCGGACGTTCCTCGCTCCGGCTTACATCGGGCGCTCGCCAAGCGATTCCCGAAGTCAGCGCGGCCTCGGGCTCGCGAAAAACGGTCGCGAACAGCGCGTTCACGAAGTCGATCAGCGGCGGCGCGGCGCGGAAATTCATCGTGAGCGCAAGCCGTCCCGCCTCAGGCAGACTCGCGCGAATCGACTCGAACAACTCCGGCCGCGCGCCGCGGAACCGATAAATCGACTGCTTTGGGTCGCCGACAAGAAAGAGGCGGCCCTTGCCCAGTTCCGGCGTCGCGAGCGCCGCGAGAATCTCGTTTTGATCGACGTCGGTGTCCTGAAATTCATCAACCAACAAGTGTTGGAACAATCGCGTTGTCGAACGCGCAACGTCGCCGCTGCGGTCGCGCGTGAGCGCGTGCGTCTCCGCGATTAGGTCGTTGAAGTCGAGCGCGCCGCGGACACGCTTCGCGACGTCGTACGCGCGCCGCGCGCTTGCGGCGAGCCGCGCCAAACGACGCGATTGATCGATCACGGCGTCGAGGGGGAGATCAAGCGCGACCAGTGTTTTGTCGTAATCCGAAACGGCTTTCCGCAGGCTCTCAAACGTCTTGCCCACGTCGCCGCGGACCTCTGCGGAGACCCATGTTTTGGGATTCGCGCCGATGATCTTCGCGTTCGCGATGATGCCCTCGATCGCGTCTTTGTCGGGGCGGGCGTGGAGGTATCGCGGCAGCTCGTCGAGGAGCCAGGCGCGGCGCGCGACCATCTTCGGGTCGCTCGCAACGTCCTCGCGCAACACATCAAGGCAGGCCTCGATCATTGGGCGGACGCGTGTCCACAAGCCGTTCGGGCCGCAATCGTCCCAGTGCGCACGCCACAGGCGTTCGATGTCCGCGGGCTCGCGTTGCGACCACGCGTGATACGCCGCGGCGCGGCCTCCCTCGACGAGCACGTCGAGCGTCTCGCGCAGCTTCGTGACGCCGTGCGACGCAGCGAGCTCGATCAGGTCTTCGTCGCGGTCGCCGAGCCGGTCGTAAAACCAAGCGTCGAGCGCCTCGGCGCGAATCACGCCCGCCTGGTCCGCGTCGAGCTGCTCGAAGTCGGGGTCGATGCCGGCCTCGTCGGCGTATTGACGCAAAATGTCGTCGCAGAAGCCGTGAATCGTGTCGATGTGCGCCGCGTCGAGTCGCCGGCGGATCTGTCGCGCGCGGGTCGGCTGGAGCGGGTCGAACGCGATCAAACGCGGGTCGCGCGCGTACTTCCGCAGCCGGGCAAGGATCTCGCGCGCGGCCTTTTTCGTGAACGTCAGCGCCGCGACCCTGCCCGCTCCGCGCGGCCTCGGCTCGCAGAGATGAAGAACCAGACGCGTTGTGAGGACCCTTGTTTTGCCGCTGCCCGCGCCCGCGGAGAGTGCGACGTCAACCCCGCGCGCAGCCACCGCGACGCGCTGCTCGTCGGTCAGCCCCGCCGTCATCGCGACGATCTCCGGACGATCCCGAGCGTCGCTCATGACGTGCCTCCGCGCACCCGCCCCGCCGGCGCCTGCTTCTCCGCCGCGCGCACGTGCTTGATGCGACAGATCATCGCATAAGGACAGGTTTGCTCGCATTCGTCCGCGGCCGGGTCGACGTCAAACTCGCCGGTGCGAATCGCGTCGACCACGTCCAGGACGCGCGACTCGACGCCGCTGAAAACCTTCTCCCAATCGTCGATCTTCACCGCCTTGAAGCCCTTGCCCTTCAGCGACCAATAACCGACGTCGCGCGGCGTTCCGGGCTCCGCTCCGTCCTCGACGCTCGACGCGTACGCGAGCGAATAGAGCGGCAGTTGCAGATGCTCAAGCCTTTGCACGCTTACCATAGTCGGACTTGCACCGGTCTTGTAATCAATGACGCGAAAGCCGCCGTCGTCGAAGCGGTCGACGCGGTCGATGCGGCCTTGAATCAAGATCGAGCGCGGCCCCGCGCCGATCCGCAACGGCGGCAGCGTCGCGTGGCTTCGCGAGCCGAAAGCAAGCTCAAAAGCAACCGGCGTCGGAGCGTTCGGCCCCCCCGAGAAATACTCGCGCGACTGCGCGATGTAGCGATTGATCAAGTGCCGCACGCGAGCTTTTTCGACCTGATCGAGCGCGATCGAAGCCGGGTCCTCGTCCGTGATCTCGACGCTCATGAAGTTCTCGATCGTGATCGCGACGGGGTCGAGCGCGCTGGAATTCGCGGCGAGACGCAGCTCTTCGATCTCTCGCAGCAACGCGTGCACGCGCGAGCCGATCCTGCTGCGGTCGTCGTCGAATTCGCCCGCCTCTTCGATCGGCGCGAGGCCGAGCACCTTCCGCGCGAAGAAGCGGAACGGGCACGCGAGATACTCCTCGATCAAGGTGTCGCTGAGCGCCGCGTCGGGTCCGAAATCGCGAGCCAGTTCGGCGAGGACGGCGGGGTCGCGGAGGCGGCCGTCGTGGATTCCGAAGTCGGCGCGGGTGCGGTCGTGGTTGACGCGGAGCGCGTCGGCGACGCTCGCGAAAATCGCGCGGTCCTCGGGGTTGCGCGCGAGCAGTCGCAGCTCGTCGAGGTCGCCTTTGAGGGCGCTTGTGAACGCCGACGCGCGACGTTCGTTCGGCGAGCGCGCGCGGTGCGCGGACTTTGATTCGCGCGCGTCCGCGGTCGCGTTCAGAGTTGCGCGCGTCGGCGCGTCAAACATCGCCTCGAGGTCGTCGACAAATCCTGACGCGAGCATTTCGACGCCGTTTTCGTCACGATTCGGCGCGACCAAAAGCACGCGCTCGGCGCCGACGCCGACGGTGCGTGAGAAGGCGAACATCGCGGCGTGAAAGTCGTCGTCGCGCTCGAGTTCGCGGCGAGTGGGGAACGAGCCTTCGGCGAGATTCGCGACGATCAAGCGCCGCGCGGACGACCCGAACGCGTCGGCGCAGACCTCGACGCGGACCGCCGCGCCGGAGGGCGCGCGCGCCGGTGCTTCGATCTCGTCCGCCAGTGCGGCGAGCGCGTGCGCGAACTCGTTCCAAGCGATCGGGAGCCGTTTGGAACGAGCCTCGTCGAGAGTTGCGGCGTGGTCTTCGAGCGCTCTCCAGAGGGCTCCGAGCGCGTCCGAGGCGTTGACGTCGGAGTCGAGGCCGAGGCAGTCGGCGATCGCGCGGGCGGCCGCGATCTGGTCGCGCCAAACTCGTTCGCAACTCGAAGCGTCGCTCACGCATGCGATCACGTCTTCAACGATTGGCAGCGCCGCCCCTGCGAGTCTCGCCGTCCCGCCTGTCGACGAGTCGTCGCTTGCGAGCGTCCGCAGTTCGCTGAGGATTGCGCGGCGACCGCGCTTCGCGTTCAGTCGGCGCAGCGCCGAGGCTGTCATCGCGAGCGACCAGCGGTCGTCCGTCGCGAGGGTTCGCGGGCGTACCCGGCCGTGATTCAAGAGCCGGACGAGGTCGCGCGTGCGCCAGTCGCGCGTCGGCAGCGCGACCGCGCGCACCAGCGCGTCGACCGCGTGGTCGCGTGCCAAACGTCGCCGCGACGTACGCGAGGATCCCGCGTGAATCCCGCACTCCAAGAGCAACTCGACGATCCGATCGGCGTCGTCGTCCCATTTCGGCACCAGTACGAGCACGTCCGACGGATCGACCCCCGCGGCGATCGCGTCGCGCACGGCGTCGAGCACGAGCGTGGCCGCGCCGTCGCCCGCGGGTCGGTGCGCAATCCGCAGGCCCGCGCAGTTCGAGACTGCGCCGCGGAGCGGTCGATCGAGCCGAAACAGCTCGTCGGCAACCGCCCGCAACCCCGCGGGACGACGTTCCGGTTCATCGACGCGGATCTCTTCAAAGCCGCGCATGATCAGGTCGTCACAGATCGTGAGTGTCTGTGCATAGGCTTCGGCGAGGGTCGGCTCGCGGTCGCACGGGAGCGCGACGTCGACGGCGCCGTCGCGCGCGAGCGCGGCGTCGAAGAAGAGCCGAACGCCCGCGTGGTCGAGCAGTTCCAACGGCTCGACGATCGCGATCCGATCAGATCCGGCGATTGTTTCGAGGGCGGGAGTCGCGGCGGCGCGTGCGGCGTGTGTCGCGAGGCCGTCGACGTCGACGGCTTCGAGCGCGGCGAGGTTGACCTGATAATAGTTGAAGATTTGGAGTGCGTCGTGGTCGCTCGGCCGGAGCGCGAAAATGTCCTCGCGCGCTCGCAACGGCTTGCCGCGACGTGCCCAGTGTGAAAATCGCGCGGCGAGTCGGCGTCGAAAGCCCGGCTGTTCGAGCGACGCGGGGTTCGATCGCAAGCGGCCCGCGTCGCGCGCCTCGTCGATCGAGGTGATCAGCACGGCGCGCGCCGACGCCTGCGAAAGCAGACGTTTGGGACGCCGAGCCGCCGCCGCCGCGAGTTCAAGCCAAAGCTGATCCCACTCGAGAACGCGAACCTGCGCGCGCAGGTTCGGTTCGAGCGCGCGATCAAGCGCGCCTTCGATGCGCCGGCGTGCGAGTTCGTTCGGCGTGAGCCAGAGTCGCGGCGGGTCGTCGCGGGTGTCGTCGATCAGTCGGTCGACGTAATTCGAGCCGCACGGGCCGGTCCAAAGTCGACGTCGAGGCTTGCTCACGGGGAGACTCCGCGACAATCGCGGACGCGGCCAAAACGACCGTCCCGAGGATCATCAAGTAGATCGAAAAGTACCAAAGACGACGCTCGCGGACAACACTCGCCAGCCATGAGATCGAGAGGTAACCGATCACGCCCGCGACCGACGCCGCCGCAACCACGCGGATCACCTCGACGATTCCAAGCCCGTGCGGCATATGCTTGAGCAGCTCGTAAACCGCCGCGCCGCCGATCGCCGGGCACGCGATCAACAGGCTGAATCCCACCGCCCACGCGGGCGAAAAACCCAGCGCCAAAGCCGCCGCCACCGTCAAGCCGCTGCGGCTCACCCCCGGCAACGGCGCGAACATTTGCGCGATCCCGATCAAGAGCGCATCGAGACACGTCGTCGTCCACGCGTTCTTCGAGCCGCCGGACAGAAGGCTGTTCGCGCGCAGACGGCTGGTCGCGAGCAGCGTCACCGCGGTAATCCAAAAGCCAATACCAATCATGCTCATGCTTTGGAAAGACTGGTCGATCCATTTTTTGAGGAAGAGCGCGTCGGGCACGAGCGGGATCGTCGCGACGCCGGCGAGCAGTACGGCGCGGACGACGGCGCGGGGGTCGAGCGCGGCCGCGCCGGTCGCGGTTGCGTCGTGCGCGGTCGCGGCGCGACTTGGCAAAAGCAGCGATTTCGACTGCTCGACGATCAGCCGCAAGGTGCGGGTCGCGAACGACGGCGGCCGGCCGTCGCCCGCGGACGGAGGAGTCGCGAACAGCGCATGCAGCGCCCGGGTCCACTCCGCCCGGTAGTAGAGGACGATCGCCGTCAACGTGCCGACGTGCAGCATCACGTCGAAGAAGACCTCGTCGGCAGCGGAGTGTTTGACGCCGGCAACGTGAGAAAACAGACGCTGCGCGACCGCGAGGTGCCCGTCGCTCGAAACCGGCAGGAATTCGGTGAACCCCTGCACAACGCCCAAAACCAAGGCTTCCAACCAGTCGATCACGGCGGACTCCACCAAAATTATGATGCGATCGGAGCGCGTCGACGCGTCGACTAGGAGCGATCCGAACGCGGTCTCGCGCTCCAAACGTACGCGACGCCGCTATAGATCGTGAGCGCGACCGCCCCCCAAAGCAAGACGTCGCGGACGCGCGCCCCGATCGACGACGGCTCGACCGACCACGCCAAGCAGGCGAGGCTCGCGACGATCGCCAGGCATTGCACCGTCGTCTTCAACTTTCCCGACCAGCGCGCACCGAACGCCCGGCCGCCCCCTTCGAGATGCCCGCGCAACGCCTGAATCAAAAGCTCGCGCGTCGCGATCGCCGCGACCATCCAACGCTCGACGCCCGAGCCCGAAACCGGTATTAAATACACAAGAATACACAGCACCATTAGTTTGTCGATAAGCGGGTCGAGCTGCCGTCCGAACGCCGTTTCCTGCTTCAAGAGCCGCGCGAGGTAGCCGTCAAAGGCGTCGGTGATCGCCGCGACCGCGAAGACCGCCGACGCGCCGAGCCAACGCTCGCCCGCGATCAATCCGCAAACGGCAAACGTCAGCGCCAGACGTCCGAACGACAACGCGTTCGGCACGTTCCAGACGCCGAGCGGCGACGCCTCGGGGTGTTCATCGCGTATCGACATATCAGTCGTTCAAGACATTGAGAGGCGACGATGCGGGCTTGCGGCGCGGCGCCGGTCGTTTGCGTCGCTGCGCGCGCGGCGGCGCGGTCTCGACGGGACGCGCGACGAGGTCGTACCCGCGCGACTCGACGATTTCGCATGCGATCAGGTCGCCCGGCTCGAGTCCCGCGCCCGCGACGTAGACGACGCCGTCGACGTCGGGCGCGTCGGCGTACGAACGGCCGACCGCGACGCCGCGCGGCTCGACCGCGTCGATCAAAACGTCGAGCGTCCGCCCGACGAGCGACGCGTTGAACTCAAACGCGATCTCCTGTTGAGCCGCCATCACCCGGTCGCGACGCTCGTTTTTGACCTCGTCGGTCAAGTGCCCCGGCACCCGCGCCGAGGGCGTGTCGGGCTCGAACGAATAAGGAAACACGCCGACCCGCTCAAATCGCGACGTCTTCACGTAAGAGAGCAACTCCTCGAACTCGGCGTCGGTCTCGCCGGGAAATCCGACGATGAACGTCGTCCGCAGGACGAGCCCGGGAATCGAGCCGCGCAATCGCGCGACGATCGCCTCGGTCTCCGCCCGCGTGTGACGGCGATTCATCACTTTGAGCATGCGGTCGTTGATATGCTGGATCGGCATATCAAGGTATGGGATGATCTTGCGAGAGGTCGAGAGGGTTTCGTAGAGTTCGTCGGTGAAGTAATTCGGGTAATTGTAAAGTATCCTGATCCAGTCGAGCCCGGCGACGTCGTCGAGCGCCCGCAGCAGCTCGGCGAGGCGCGGGCGTCCGTAGAGGTCGACGCCGTAGTACGTCATGTCCTGCGCGACGAGGTTGAGCTCGCGGACGCCGTCGGCGGCGAGTTCGCGCGCCTCCGCGACGACCGCTTCGATCGGCTTCGTGACGTGCGGCCCGCGCATCAACGGGATCGAGCAAAACGTGCAGAGGCGGTCGCAGCCTTCGGACACTTTCAGGTAGGCGAGGTGCCGCGGCGTGATCCGTAACCGTGCGCGGTCGTCCTGAGCGCTCACGGCGGCGGGCCGAAAGATCGAGCGCTGTTCGCGAAGCTCGCCCAGAATTCGGTCGGCGGCGCGAGTGATTTCCTCGCGTCCAAACACGCCGACCACCTGGTCGATTTCGGGCGCCTCCTCGAGCAGCATCTCCTTCTGCCGCTCCGCCAGACAGCCCGCGACAATCACCCCTTTAATTTCGCCGCGCCCTTTTCGCTCGATCATTTCATGCACGACGGCGAGCGACTCGCGCCGCGAGGCGTCAATAAAACCACACGTATTTACAATAACAAAGTCATGGTCGACCGTGTCGGGGACGAGCAGGTAGCCGTCCTGCGACAACAGCCCCAACATCCGCTCGGAGTCGACCGTATTCTTCGGGCAACCCAAGCTGACGAACGAAAAGCGCGCTTTCGCGTCGGATTGTGAACTCATAATCTTATCGTTGTCCCAAACACGCGTAGGCGATATCGCGCCGCACGGCCGTTATTACGTGCCGATAACTCTCATCCACGACGACTCCTCGACGTCGGCCTGCGCGCAGCATCTTATCGTAGGGAAAGCGACTCCGCGGCGTCAAGCTTGCGCGCGGGGCCGAAGCTTGATTCACGCGGCTGAGGTTCCGCGGCGACGGGGTCGCCCTCGGGCTCGACGACGTCGCGGTCGAGGTAGCCGCCGATCGACGCCGGGTCGGTGTAGGGCTGACGCATCAAGACGGAGCGGACCGCCTCGGGGCGACGGATCAGGATTTCGACGGCTTCCAGGAGCCCTTCGGGCCGGTTGCGGAGCAGGACCTCGGTAAAATGCGCGCGTGCTTCGTCGCGGTCGAAGCGGCCCATGATCGCGAGCAGACGTCGCGCGTCGGGGTTCTTTTCCGCGGGCTCGCGTCTCGCCGCGGCGCGTGCGGCCGCGCGGAGCGCCTCGGGGTTGCGCCTCGCCCACGCGAACGACGGCTCATAAACCGAGGGGCGTCGGAACTTCGAGGCGCCGTCGCCCCAGAATCGCGACAGGAACGGCGCGTAGAGTCGGACCCACGCCGGCGCCGCGAGCGGCTCGGGCGGCGCAAGGTCGCGCGCGTCGCAGAGCAATTGCAGCGCCCAGGCGCGCGAGACCGCCTCGGGGTCGGCGACGGTCGCCACGCGCAGGCCGTCAAGCTGCGGCGGGCACAACTTCAAACGCGGCCTCATCGCGAACAGGAGTCGCGTGAACGCCGACGCCTTCGAGTCCTGCGTGAGCAGCCAAACATACGGAAACTCGCGCGCGTCGGGGTCGCCGTGACCAATATCGCTCCGCAGTTCGCCCAGCGTCTGCAGCTCAAAAAACGTCGGCGGATTCGCGACGTCGTTCAAAAAGTCGACCGAAGCGCCGTGCGGCAGCGACGCGTTGACCTCCGCGACGAACGACGGATTGAACGCGTCGTACCAATAGGAAAGCTCGAATCCCGCGTTCCACGCGCCGCGCGGCCCGCCGATCCATTCATTGTAGTACGACAATTCATACGGGTGGACGTCAACCTCTTGGATCGCCGCGGGGCCGAGCACCGCGATCGCCGCGATCGCTTGACAGAACGCCGTCCGCGTCCCCGAGGCGAACAACCGCGACGCCGATCGTCCGCAAAAATCAGCCCCCCAGCCCGCGAACGCCGCTAGAAAGAAGAACGTCGGCAAGAAGAGCCGGACGCCGTCGTGCGCGGGCGTCTCAAACATCCGAACAACCGGCAATGTGAGCATATGCAAGACAAAATACAAGGGCAGTTTATCGCGCAACGTCGCGGGCAGACGCGTCAGCATCCCGATCAACGCCGCGACCAGAATCGCGACCGGCACCGTGATCGCGACCAGCACGAAAGCGTTCTGCCAGGGAAGGCTGTAAATATAAGTCTGCCCGAAATAGAGGATCCGGATGTCGGGCAGCGCGCCTTTGCGTCCGGAGTTGATAATTTGATAATGTGCCAAGCGCGGCAGGGTGTCGCGCCACCAGGCGGGGTTGCCGAGCCAACCGACGAGCGGTGCGAAGGCGAGGATCGCGGTCCAGATTTGCAGCGCGGGGCGTTCGACGCCCCAGACGCCGTGTCCGCGGACGAGCCGGCGGAGACCGGCGCGGAGCAGCCAGAGCGCGCAGGGCGCGGCGAGAATCGCGCCGGGGATCGCGCTCGCGGGTGCGTTTGTGAACAGATCGGTGCGCGAGAGCGGCGGGAAGAGGCGTGCGAGCCGTTGCATTTCGAGGAACGCGACGCCGAGCGGGGCGAGCATGACGAGCGACGTGACGAGGCCGTCGAGCCAGTCGGCCCAGCCGCCTCGACGTCGGAGCGTCTCCGGGATCCGCGCGAACAGCAGCCACAAAACCAACGGCGCCAGCACCGCGACGGCCCCCATTTTTTCCACGAAGGCGAGACCGAGCAACACCCCGACGAGCACGCGCCAGGCCTCGCCGCGCGGTCGATGAAGGCCGTTCCAGAAGGCGAGCGCCGTCGCACCCCATAGCATCAACCCCGGCATATCCGTGCAAGCGAGCAGCGCGTCGCCGTGCACGCGCGGCATGCAATACAGAGCCCCCGCCGCGGTGAGTCCCGCCCAGAATCTGTAGCGTCGCGCGAGAAACGAATAAAGGATCGCGACGGTGAGCGCGAACTCGATCGCCGACGCCGTTCGACGCGCCGGCACGTCCTTCATCCAACCGCCGAACGCCTCGTACGCGAGCAAGTTGAGCTGCCCGGCCAGCGGCGGGTGAAAGTTGCGGCCGAAGCGCGCGTAAGGCCAATAATAGAGCAACGTATTCGGCTCAACGAGCGCTTTCACGTCGGAGATCGAGCGCGATTCGAACAGCCGTCGCCACCACTGTTCGGACATAATCTGGCTATAACGATATGCCGGCTCGTCCCAGGTGAGTCCGAGGTCGCCGGTCGTCGGCGCCAGGCCCGCGAACGCGGCGAGGAACACCGCCAGGGTTTGTACCCGGCGCGACAAAACAAGTCGTCGCGGAGCGCGAGGCGTCGCGGCGGCCGAATTTTCGAGGATGCTGTCGGGTTGCGGCAAGGTCATCACAGGTGTTCGCGCGGCGGACATTATCGCGAGGCGCGGAACGACCGCGCTTCGACTTCAACGTCATCATCCCGCCGCGGAACGCTCCGCGCCTACCCGCGCGCCCCGGTTAGCGGACGGTTCTTGACGGCGACGGCGTGCTCGGGCCCTCGACGCGGCCCGCGATCGCCCTCACGATCCCGGCCGCCTTGCCGCCGCGTTCGACCACGACCATCCGGGCGAAAAGCACACCCGCGACGAGCATCCACACGAGCGCCGACCAACTGCGCCAATCGACGCGCCGCGGCTCAGATCGGAACATGCGGCGACTCCTGCCTGTGGATGCGACTCCACCAACGCCTCGCCGCGCGGTGGACGCGCTCGGGGTCGAGACCAGTCATGCACGGGTGATCAAATAAAGGACACACCTTTTGATGGCACGGCCGGCACGCGACGCGGGCCCGCAAAACGAGCGATCGGCGCGACCACGGCCGCCACTGCGCGGGGCGATTTGTCCCGCTGAAGAGCACCACCGAGACGACTCCGGCGGCCGCCGCGAGGTGCGCGGGGCCGGAATCCGCGCCGAGGAAGAGGTCGGCCCGCTCGAGCAACGCCGTCGTCCGGGGGACCGTCAAGCGGCCGGTCCAGTCGCTCAAATTCGGATGCGAGCGGAGTCCTCGCGAAGTCTCGACGTCGTCCGAGCCGCCCACCACGACGACGCGCCAGCCTTCCTCGAGGAACCGCGCGATCAAGCCGTCCCAATGCCGCGTCGGCCAGCGTTTCGCCGCGGTTCCGGCTCCCAGATGCACCGCCAGCAAGGGCGCGGCCGCGCCGAATCGCCCCGCGTGCAGCCAGTCGGCATCGAGGTCGGCGTGCGTGACGACATCTCGCTTCACAACATGCGACTGCACGTTGCGTTGATCATGAAATTGATGCGAAACGCGATTTGAGGCGATTTTCGCGCGCGGCCGGGTCCGACGTTCGGAGGGACCGGCGGGAGTCGGCGCGAAGTCGGGCCAGGTTGTCGCGAGCATCGTCGCGACGTGTGCGCGGTCGACGTCTTCGACGTGGACTTCGACGCGCGCGGGCTCGTCGGACGCGATGCCCAGCCGCGCGAGCAACGCCAGGCGCGACTTCACTTCGTGACGGCCCGGGATCCACGGCGCGACGTCGGTGAGCAGGAATCCGCCGCCGCCCATCGACCAACCGATTCGTCGGGGAATCCCCGCGAGCACAAGCACGAGCACGCTCAAAAGGTCGCCGCGGACGTCGATGCCGACGTCGTAACCCCCGCCGCGCAGCGATCGACCGAGCGTCCAGACCGCCGAGGCCAGCGCCCAACTGCCGCGCTTGCGCTCGAACCAGTTGCGCGACGCGAGCCGAACGCGATCGACGCGCGGGTCGGCTTCGAAGACCTCGCGGTTGCTCGGCGAGGCGAGCACGTCGATCGTCGCGCTCGGATGCGCTTCGCGGAGCCGGTTGATCAACGGGCTCGTCAGCACCGCGTCGCCCAAATGATCAAGTTGAATGATGAGAAAGCGTTTTGGTTCGACCGGTCGCGGCGCCGGCCTGAAGAGCCGCCACGCTCGCATCGCGGCGCCGCCCAGGACGTCGAAGGCGCGCACGAGCAGCCGCCAGCGCCGCTTCGTGTAGCGGTACCGGCCCACCGCGACGGGAGTGGGTTTAGCCCGCGACTTCGTCATAGGCCTCCGCCGTGATTCTCGCCGCGACCGACCACGTGAAACACCGCGCGACGCGCTCGCCGAGTGCGCCGTCGTCGACGCGTCTCCACGCCGATTTGATCGCGCGCGCGATTTCGAACGCGCGGTCCGGCCGTGCGTATTCGACGTCGTCGTGAAAGTACTCGCGTGTGCATCCGAAAGGTGTGATCACGACCGCTGCGCCCGCGGCCGCCGCTTCGAGCGCCGCCAGCCCGGGCGTCTCGAACCAGCTCGGCAACGCGAACACCCGCGCCGCGGCGTAAGCCGACTCGAGCAGCGGGTCGGCGTGATCAAACGCCGGCAAACGTCGCACAAAACCCGCTCCCGCGCGGCGGCACTCGGCGTCGTAACCCTCGAATCCGGCGGGGGCGTCGCCGATCGCGACCAGCGGCAGGCCAAGTCCTCGCAGCGCTCGAATTAAAGTCAGAAGATTTTTACGCGGCTCGATGCGACCAACGAACAGCACGAACGGCTCGTCGCCGAATCGTGCGTGCCAAAGGTCGGGCGTCGCGGTCGCGAAGCGCGGTTCCACGCCGTTCGGCGTCACGCGGATGCGGGCGGGGTCCACTCCGAAGAGCCGCGTCAGTTGCCGCGCCTCGGCGCGTGAATTCGGGAGGACGAGGTCCGCGAGCGCGAGCAGCTCGCGTCGCCAAGACGGCGTCCGCGGAGCGATCGTGCGCAGCGTCCAGCCCGCGAGCGCGCACGCCGCGCGGCGCGGCCCGTCGGCGAGCGCGACCAAGGCCCGCGGCTCGTACCAACAGATCGGAGAAAGCACCACCGGCACCCCGCGCGACCGCGCGACGCGAGCCG
>JAJYDB010000014.1 GCA_021777845.1 Planctomycetota bacterium | reverse complement strand
GTTGCTTTCGGACAGTCTTCGCGCGCACCGCTCGGATCACACTTTCAACCCAATTCGAAGAGAACAGCCGGCCATGATCGACCAACTTCACCACCAACCGACACCCCGCGCCGCACCGCGCTTGCTTGCACGCAACACGCTTACTATAGCGTTCGCGGCGGGTCGCGGGGTGTGGCCTCGCCGGGCATGTTGCGCGCGCGGCGGGTCGCGGTCGCGCACGCGAACCGGCTCCGCGACGAAACGAAGCCAATCGAGGGTTGTTGCAAGCCTCACAATGACTTACGGCGCGCATACTGAACCTTGTACAGGTCGATCGTCGGCCGGGTCCGACCGCCCGGACGCCGAGGCCTCCAAGCGCGACGTCGTGCCCGGATGCGCCGAGCGCGCGCCGGACGCGCGCGGTGCGTGCGCGCAATCGAGACGCTTGACGAAACGAAGCCAATCGAGGTTAGCCTCAATTGGGTCAACGACTTGCGCGCACGTTTGCGTCGCACCGCCCCGCGCTCGGTCGATTCCGACCAGCTTGCGGAGCCGGTCGACGCGCGTGACGCCTCGCGCGCCGGTGCACGACGAGCGTGCGGCGCACGCGCGCGCCGATCGAGCGTTTGACAAAACGAAGCCAATCGAGGTTATCCTTAATTGGGTCAATGAGTTGCGCGCACATTTGAGCCCGCACGGCTTGTGCGAGGTCGGCCGCCACCAACTTTCCGGGCCGGGTCGCGGGGCGAAAAAAGAGTGGAAAAATGGGGATTTTGACGGAACATTTTTCAAAACGAGGTCGCGGTGGGTTCGTTTCGGTACATTGCGCGCGCGGTTTCGGGAGCGTGGCCTGGGAGGGGTTGCGCGCGACGAGCGGAGTGCGCGGCGAGGTCAACCGACGGGGGGCGGCGCGTTGAAAAGAATGGCGTCTTCTTCAACCGGTCATGAGGCGTTGCGTCTGTTCGCGATCGACGCGGATGCGCTCGACGGCGAGGGCGCGGCCGGTCGCGGGGTCAACCTCGACGAGCGCGCCGTTGAGCTGCGGATCGCCGGTCGCGACGTCGAAGTGGCGATGGACGAAGGTGAGGGTCGCTTCGAGGACGCGGTCGTAGCGGCGGCCGAGGATCGAGTCGTGCGGGCCGGTCATGCCGACGTCGGTTTGATAGGCGGTGCCGCCGGGGAGGATGCGTTCGTCGGCGGTGGCGACGTGCGTGTGCGTGCCGAAGACCGCCGAGACGCGGCCGTCGAGGTAACGTCCCAGGAGTTGTTTATCGCTGGTCGCCTCGGCGTGGATGTCGACCAAAATCACCTTGGTCGCGACGGGGAGCGCGGCGAGCACGCGGTCGGCGGCTCGAAACGGACAGTCGACCGGCCGCATGAAGGTCCGCCCCAGCACGGTGAACACGCCGACCGAGGTGCCGTCGCGCGCCTCGACGAGCGTCCAATCCGGCCCGGGGGCGTCGGGAGGAAAGTTCGCGGGCCTGAGCAGATGTTTGCGACGGTCGAACAGGTCGAAGACGTCGTCCTTGCGATAGACGTGGTCGCCGAGGGTGAACACGTCCACGCCCGCCTCGGCGAGTTCCTCGTGACAGGGGCCGGTGATCCCCGAGCCCCCCGCCGAGTTTTCGGCGTTGCAGACCACAAGGTCGATGCCGAGCCGCGGGATCAAGCGCGGCAACGCCTGCGAGACGATTTTACGCCCGGGACCGCCGACGACGTCGCCGATGAAGAGAATTTTCATCGCGCTAGTCTAACCAAATCGTCGGCCGCGGGCCCGACCCGCCCGCAACCGTTTACCATCCGTCACGACATCTCGACTCACTCACTTCAAGATGCGTTCGATGAGTTTGCGGGAGATATCGCGGACTTTTTCGCGGTCGTCGAGGGTTTTGGGGCGGGAGTTTCTGGAGGCGGGGCCGGTGGGGGCGGCTTTCAGCCCCTCGGCGCGGACGGTGAGTTTATCGAGGGTGCCTTCGAGCCGGATGCGGCCGAGGTCGTCGAGATCGCGGTCGATTTTGAGTTCGGAGAGGATCGAGCGTGCCTTTTCGGGGAGTCGGTCGAGCGCGGCGATTGGGCTGAGGCTGAAGTCGACGCGGCCGTCGAAGCCGGTGGTGCCGTAGAGCGCGATCGGGACGCCGGCGATTTCGAGGGTGAGTGGGTCGCTGATCACCTTGCCGTCGTCGATTTTGAAGCGGCTCGCGACCGAGCCGGGCGACTTGGTGCGCGGCAGTCCGAGCGCCCGCGACAGCTCGTCGACGAGGACGGAATCGCCAAGTGCAAGCGCATCGATCCGAAGCGTGCCGGAGCCGCGGAGCGAGCGGCTGAAGTCGCCGTCTCGGGAGCCGTTGCCGGCGAGTTTGAGGTCGAGGTCGAGCTTGCCGGGGAGGAGTCCGCGTTCGTTGACGACGACGGGGGCGAGGAGCCGGAGTCCGCGGAGTCCGGCGGAGAGTTCGACGCCGCGGGTGCGGAGTCGGGACTCGAACGAGATCGAGCGGCCGACGCGTTCGACCGAGGCCTCGATGCCGAAGGTGCCGCCGTTGAGTCCGCCGCGGAGCGAGTCGATCCGCACGGCGCCTGTGACCCAAGTGCCTTCGCCGTCGACGTTTTGGGCGAGGAAGCGGGCGGTGTCGCGGGCGTCCTCGTAGCGAATCAAGGCGTTCCGCAGGACGAACCGAACGGCGAGGTTGCAGCTCGACGCGGAGCCCTCATTAGGATCAATAGGTAATGATTCAAGGTCGCGCTCGATGAGTTCGAGGGTGCCGTCGGCGCGGCGTCGGACGCGGAGGTCGACGCCTTCGACGGTGACTTTCGAGGGGTCGGAGGCCCCGCAGACGAGGCCCGCGGCGTTGACGTCGATGCGTGCCGACTCCGCCCGCAGCCAGGGGTCCTGCGGGTTGTTCGGCGAGGCGATCGTGAGGCCCGAGAGCCGCAGATCACCCAGGATGCCGAGCCGCAGCGACTCGATCCCGACCGGCCGGCCCATCGTCGCGCCGAGCCGCGCGGCCATCCTGCGCCGCGCCCAGTCGGTCGGCAGGCAGAGCACGATCAAGGACCAAACCACGACCGCGCCCAGCGTCGCGGCGGCCGGGATCACCCAGATCCGTCGCAGTCGCGGGCACCAGCGTCGACACAGTCCGGACATCTCCATCGATCCGACCCTCCTTGGCTCAAGACGGGCTTCCGCGTCGAAGCCGACGCCTTGCAGTCGGTCCTTCGTCCATCCATACTCCAAGGTGCCTATTCGGGCAAGGCGAGATCGCCCGACGGGCCCCGGCCTCGCGGTCGGGACCGCGTGTCAAGACCAGCTTCGCGACGACATCGTCCCGCAACTACGAGGAGGCGACTTGGATGACCAGACATTCGGAAACCGTCGGGTCGAGGCGACAGCCCCGCGGCCGGTTCGTTCGGACGGCGTCGACTTTCACCTTTTTCCTCAATTTGGGCCTGTTTTTGGCCTCCGCCGCTGATGTCCAGGGCGACGACCTGCCGATCGTGCCGAACGTCGAGTTCCAGCCGCTCGCGGCGCAGGTCCGACGGGTGGTCGACGCGCTCGAGCAGCTTGGCCGGCCGCTCGACCCGGCGACGCGGGCGAAGCTCGACCGCGGCCTGAACGCGGACGACCCCGCGCGCGGCGCGAAGCTGATCCAGCAGGTGCTCGACCCGCTCTGCCTGATCGGGGTCGACATCAACCCCGAGAGCCGCGTGAAGGCGGCGTTCGGGCCCGCGACCCCCGAGCTGGTCCAGAACGGTCGCCGCGTCTTCTTGATCAAGGTCCACAACGAGGCGGGCTCGACGGCGGAGCTGGTCTGCCTCAGTCGGAACGCCAAGATCCCCTTCGTTCCGGGGACAAACGCCCCGGCCGCGAAGTCGACGATCTCGAAGGCGGAGGTGCTCGACCGCTGGCTCGAAGTCACGATGATCCGCGACCGCCCCTTGCGCAGGACCCTCAGCGGACTCGCGCTCGAGTACCGCCTCGTCGACCTCTACAGCCGCGACGCCGGGCATCGCGAGGGGAAGTTCGAGTTCAACATCGGCCAGGGAACGCAGGATCTCGGCTTCCGTGCCGAGGTTGACATCCTCTTCAACTGCCTCCCCGCGACCACGATCAAGCTCGAGGTTTTGGACGTCGACGGCAAGCCCGCGACCGCGTCCTTCTTGATCCGCGACCAGCAGGGACGCGTCTATCCCGCTCAATCCCGCCGCCTCGCGCCCGACTTCTTCTTTCACCCCCAGATTTACAGGGCGAGCGGCGAGACGGTCGAGCTGCCGCCGGGCAAGTTCAACGTCACCGTCACCCGCGGGCCGGAGTACATCCCGGCGACGCGAACGATCGACGTGCCGTCGCGGCCGGCGGGCGGCGTCGCGGCCGTCCAGAGCGAGCGATTCCAGCTCAAGCGGTGGGCGAATCTGGCTGAAATGGGCTGGTTTTCGGGCGATCACCACGTGCACGCGGCGGGCTGCGCCCATTACGAGAGCCCGAGCGAAGGGGTCCGGCCCGAGGACATGATGCGGCACATCGTCGGCGAGGACCTCGACGTCGGCTGCGTCCTGAGCTGGGGCCCGTGCTGGTACGTCCAGAAGCAGTTCTTCGACGGCCAGGTGAGCAAGCTCTCGACCGCCGCGAACCTGATGCGTTACGACGTCGAGGTCTCGGGATTTCCCTCGTCGCACGCCGGTCATCTGTGCCTCCTGCGGCTCAAGGAGGACGACTACCCCGGCGCGAAACGCATCGAGGACTGGCCGAGTTGGGACCTGCCGATCCTGAAGTGGGGCAAGTCGCAAGGGGGCGTCGTCGGGTTCTCGCACTCGGGCTGGGGGCTGAAGATCGACAACATGAAGGTGCTCTCGTATGAGGTGCCGCCGTTCGACGGCATCGGGGCCAACGAGTACATCGTCGACGTGACCCACGACGCCGTCGACTTCATCTCGACCGTCGATACCCCCGCCCCCTGGGAGCTCAACATCTGGTACCACACGCTGAATTGCGGCTATCGGACGCGGATCAGCGGCGAGACCGACTTTCCGTGCATCTACGGCGACCGCGTCGGGCTGGGGCGTTCCTACGTGAAGCTCGACGACGGCAAGCTCGACTTCGACCGCTGGGTCGAAGGCATCAAGCAGGGCCGTTCGTACGTCTCCGACGGCAAGAGCCACCTCGTCGACTTCCGCGTCGATACCCTCGACGTCGGCACGAAGGGCAGCGAGCTGGTGCTCGCGAAGCCGGGCAAAGTGCACGTCGCGGCGCGGGTCGCGGCGCGACTGGAGCCTCGAATCAACGAGGCCGTCAAGCTGCTCCGCGCGACGCCGCTCGACCAGCGTCCGTTCTGGGATTTGGAGCGCGCCCGTCTGGGCGAGACGCGTCAGGTGCCGGTCGAAGTGATCGTGAACGGGCAGCCGGTCGAGCGGACCTTGATCGACGCCGACGGCACGTTCCGCGACCTGAGCTGCGACGTCGCGATCGAGCGCTCGAGTTGGGTCGCGCTGCGGATCTATCCGTCGTCGCACACGAACCCGGTGTT
Organism: Planctomycetota bacterium; assembly: GCA_021777845.1. Taxonomy (GTDB): domain Bacteria; phylum Planctomycetota; class Planctomycetia; order Isosphaerales; family Isosphaeraceae; genus JAJYDB01. The sequence continues at coordinate 29,811 of JAJYDB010000014.1, read as the reverse complement.
CGTGACGGTCGCGGGCAAGCCGATTCGGGCTTCGAGACGCTCGGCGGACTGGTGCCTGGCGGGCGTCGAGCGGTGTTGGACCCAGAAGAAGAACGCGATCCGACCCGACGAGCGTCCCGCCGCCAAAGCCGCCTACGACCACGCCCGCGCGGCCTATCGGAAGATCCAAGCGGAGGCCGCGGATGATCGCGAAACCGCGTCGTCGAAATAGTCGGGCTCACTCGCGGGGCAAAGCGCGAAGTCAACGCGACATGCTGATTCAGAGGTGATGATTCGCCGTGTGATCTCGGATGGGGGCGAGATTTCATGATTCTTGACAAGGGCCGACCGCTCGCGTTTGATACGCGGAGGGTCGGTCCTTGCCTGGTTTCGCGAGCGTTCGCGCCGCGCGAGGTCCGCTCTTTCCGCGCACATCCTCCTTGGAGTTGGACAAATGCCCAAAGTCGACGTGGTCGCGTTGCTGTCGTTGATCGTGGCGCTGTCGGCCTATGTCGCGACGATCCGCCTGCGGGTCTTCGACAGGATTCGCGAGTTGAGGAACGAGATGGAGGACGACTTGCACATGACCCAAGAAAAAGAGAGTCGATCCCAGCTGCGGATCAACTCTCTCAAAGGTTTTGCCAAGGCTCTCACTCTCGTTGATGCGCCGCTCGTGGTCTCCGCGGTTCTGCTCTTTTTTCACGGCTTTTGGGACATGACGCTCGGGCTTTATATCACGAGCGGCCTGCCGACGTGGCTGCTGCCGGCGTCGATCTACTGCTTCGTGTTCTCGGGCGTGCTGATGGTCGTGTACCACGTCTGCGCGTGGAAAAAGAGCTTTTGCGGGTGACCGCGGCGGCCGAGAATCAGGCCAGATTCAGGATCTTGTTCATGCGGGCGACGACGTCCTTGAGCTCGTTGACGTCGCCGTAGCCGACCTCGGCGGTGACCCAGCCTTTGTAGCCGACCTCGGCGAGCGCGGCGCGGACGGCGGGCCAGTCGATCTCGCCCTCGCCGAGTTTGTAGTCGAACCGCTTGGGCTTGGCGTATTCTTTGATGTGGACCTTCAGGATGCGCGGCCCGAGTTCGCGGATCCACTGTTCGGGGTAGCCGTACTCGACGACGTTGCCGACGTCAAAGTAAGCGCCCGCGGCGGGGCTGCCGAGTTCGTCGATGTAGCGGGACATCTCGGGCGCGCTCAGGAGAAAGCGGTTCCACACCTCCTCGATCGCGACCTTGATCCCCTTCTTTTCGGCGTCGGGCAGGATCTGTTTGATCGCGGCCTGCGAGCGTGCGTAGGCGTCTCGATAGTTGACCTGTTTGGTCACGACGGCGGGGACGAGCAGGACCGTCGTGCCGCCGTAGGCCGCGACGTCGTCGATCTCTTTGCGGATGGCGGCGAGGCCGCGCTCGACGACGTGCGGGTCGGGGCTGGAGAGCACGTCGGACCAGTGCCGCGAGCCGGAAACGCCGTGGATCACGATGCCGGTGGCGTCGCGCGCCTTCAGGACCTCGTCGCGGTCGAGTTCGTTCGGGCTGAGCAGCTCGACGCCCTCGAAGCCGGCGGCGCGAAGCTTCTCGAAGTGCGGCCGGATCGGCCCTTTCGTGACGCCGAGCATGAACGCCTTTTTCCAGGGGTTCGGGCTCTCGGCGCGGGCGGGCCTGCTCGCGTGCGCGAGCGTCCCGGCGGCGAGAGTCGCGGCCGCGGCTTGCAAGAATGTTCGGCGATCGGCGTTCGGCATCGGTCCGCTCCTTCCACGTGTCCGTCTGCAACATTCCCCATGATCGCAAGACGGCCCGCCGCGCTCAACCATCCGACGCCAACTCGGCCAGTTTCGCGTCGAGCAGGTCGAGCACGACCTTCGGGTCGGCCTTGCCTCCGGTCTGCTTCATCACTTGACCGCGCAGGAATCCTTTCACGGCGTCGGGCTTTTTGCCCTTCTTGAGGTCCTCGATCGCCTTCGGATTCGCCGCCAAGGCCGCGTCGACCGCCGCCGCGATCGCGCCGCGGTCCGAGACCATTTTGTAGCCGTCGGCCTCGATGATCGCCTCGGCGCTCTGACCGCGCTCGACCATCTTCGCGAGCACCTCGCGGCCTTGGTTCGTGTTCAGTTCGCCGCGCTGCACGCGTCCGATCAGTTCGGCGAGTTCGTCGGGCCCGACCGGGAATCCGGTCAGCGTCAGCTTCAATTCCTTCGCGATCCGCAGGATATCTTGCTGGATCCAGTTGCTCGCGAGCTTGTACTCCGAGGTTTTGGTCACGACGGCGTCGAAATAGTCGGCGACGTCGCGGCCTTGCTCGACGAGGACGTTGGCGTCGTACGGGGTGAGGCCGAAGTCGGCCTCGAAGCGCGCGCGACGCGCCGCGGGCAGCTCGCCGATCGAAGCTTTGACGCGGGCGCGCCAGGCGTCGTCGACGACGACCGGCACGAGGTCCGGCTCGGGAAAATAGCGATAATCGGCGGCGGTCTCTTTGCGACGCTGCGGCTTCGTAACGCCCTCGGGGTCGCTCCAGCCCCGTGTTTCCTTATGCGCGTCCTTGATCGTCAGGCCGTCCTCTTGCCACTGACGAAACTGCCGCTCGGCCTCGTATTCGAGCGCCCGCTCGACCGACCTGAAGCTGTTCAGGTTCTTCACTTCGACGATCGGCGTCGCGATGGCGCCGTGCGGCGTTTCGATGTGCAGGTTCACGTTCGCGTCGCAACGCAGGCTGCCCTCTTGCATCTCGCAGTCCGAGACTTCGAGGTAGCGCAGCACGAGGCGAAGCTCTTCGAGGCAACCGCGGGCGTCGGCGGCGGAGCGGATATCGGGCTCGGTGACGATCTCCATGAGCGGGATGCCCGCGCGGTTGAGGTCGATTTCGGAGTATCCCCCCGCGCCGTGCGTGAGCTTGCCGGTGTCTTCCTCGAGATGGACGCGCGTGAGACGGCAGATTCCGCCGCCCGTGCCGTCCTTTCGGACCGGGATGTCGAGGTGCCCGCCGCGGCTGAACGGCAGGTCGTACTGGCTGATCTGATAGTTCTTCGGCAGGTCGGGATAGTAGTAGTTCTTGCGATCCCACTTCGTGAACGGCGCGATCTCGGCATGGAGCGCGGTCGCGGTTTTGAGCGCCAGTTCAAAGGCGCGGCGGTTCATGACCGGAAGCGTGCCGGGCAAGCCGAGCGAGACGGGGTCGGTCTGCGTGTTCGGGGGCAGCCCGAACTCGGTTCCGCACCGCGCGAACATCTTGCTCTGGGTCGTGAGCTGAACGTGCACTTCAAGGCCGATGATGAGCGTGTAATTCATGGGAATGACCACATCCAAGAATCGTGGGGAACGACCGTGACCGGCCCGCCTGATTCCGCCCGCGTTCGTCGCCGTTTGCGACGCACGCGAGGCGCCTCCGATCAAGCCAACGGCGGCCGCTTCAGGTGCCAGTCGCCGGCGCGTTCGAAGACGCGGGCCGCGCGGAGCAGCGACTCCTCGGCGAAGGCGGGCGCGAGCAGTTGCAGGCCGATCGGCAGGCCCGCTTTCGTGAGGCCGCAGGGGATGCTGATGCCGGGGATGCCCGCGAGATTCGCGGTGATCGTGTAGACGTCGGAGAGGTACATCGCGAGCGGGTCCGCGGCACGCTCGCCGAGCTTGAACGCGGGCGTGGGCGATGTCGGGCCGACGAGCACGTCGACCTCGTGAAACGCCGCGTCGAAGTCGTTGCGGATGAGCCGACGCGCCTTCAACGCTTGGTTGTAATACTGGTCCGCGTATCCCGCCGAGAGCGCGAACGTGCCGAGCATGATGCGGCGCTTGACCTCGGCGCCGAAGCCTTCGGCGCGGCTCGCCATCATCATCCGGACGATCGGCGGCAGCTTGTCCTCGCCTGGATATCGCGGCGAGAAGTCGGCGGAGCGCCGGCCGAAGATCGTGCCGTCGTAGCGCGCGAGGTTGCTCGAGCACTCCGCCGGCGCGACGATATAATATGCCGGCACGCCGTATTTGGAGTGCGGCAGCGAGACCTCGCGAACGGTCGCCCCCGCGTCTTCGTACACTTGGATCGCGGCGCGAACGGCGGCCTCGACTTCGGGGTCGAGCCCCGCGCCGAAGAACTCGCGGACGATGCCGATGCGCAGCGCGCGCGGAGCCTCGTCGAGCGTCGCGAGGTAGTCCGGCACGGGGGCGTCGACGCAAGTCGCGTCGCGCGGATCGGGCCCTGAGATCACGCCGAGCAAGAGCGCCGCGTCGGCGACGTCGTGCGCGAACGGCCCGATCTGATCGAGCGAGCTGGCGAACGCGATCAGACCGTAACGGCTCACGCGGCCGTAGGTCGGCTTCAACCCCACGATGCCGCAGACCGCGGCGGGCTGTCGAATCGAGCCGCCGGTGTCCGAGCCGAGCGAGAGCGGCGCGAGGTCGGCCGCCACCGCCGCCGCCGAGCCCCCCGACGAACCGCCTGGAATCCGCTCCTCGTCCCACGGGTTTCGCGTCGGCCCGTAGGCGCTGTTCTCGGTCGACGAGCCCATCGCGAACTCGTCCATGTTCGTCTTGCCGACGAGGATCGCGTCCTCGGCGAGCAGTCGCTCGATCACCGTCGCGCTGTACGGCGGCCGAAAATTCGAGAGCATCTTACTGCCGCAGGTCGTCGGCTCGCCCTCGACGCAGAGCACGTCCTTAATCGCGACCGGAACCCCCGCCAGCCGGCCCATCGCCGCGCCCGAGGCCCGTTTCGCGTCGAGCGCCCGCGCCCGCGACAGAATCGCCTCGCCGTCCAAATGCACGAACACGTTGAGACGCCCGTACTTCTCCGCGCGGTCGAGATACCCCCGCGCCACATCGAGGCACGAGAGCGTCTTGCGCTCGTATTCTTGAATCAGACCGACGGCGGTCAGTCGCGTCATGTCCATCGATTAGCGTTCCGTCGAGAATGTCTGGAGAGGAGAACGGCCCAGTCCGCGCGGGACGTCGCCGCGCGCCCCGACCGTCGGTTTTATTCGATCACGACCGGCACGATAAAGCACTCGTCGTTGTGTTCGGGAGCGTTCGCGAGCGCCGCCGCGCGCGGCAGCGCCGGCTCGACTTTGTCCTCGCGAAACACGTTGAACACCTCGACGCCGTGCGCCAGCGGCTCGACGTTCGACGTGTCGAGTTCGTTGAGCTGCTCGACAAAGCCGACGATCTTCGTCAACTGCTCGGTGAACATCTCAACCTCCGCGGGCGAAACCCGCAGCCGCGCCAAGAGCGCGACTTGAGCGACGTCTTCAGGCGTGAGAGTCATCGGAGAACCTTGCTGCGAGGTTTGTGCCGGCCGAAAACCTCGGTCCGGACCGGGTCGCGTCGAGCCGTCGCGCGACCAAGGTCGACAGTTTGACAGAACCCGCCGATCGCTTCAAGCCGCGCCGGCTCGGGTCGCGGAGACCGGGGCGGGTCGCGCATCGACCCGACACCCGCGTCGGCCGCGCGGTTCGACGCGTCCGGACGCCCCCGACGCCGCTCGATTCCGCGCAAGTCTCCTTTGACGATCGCCTCGGTCGCTCCTTAAGATCGCTCCGGGAGCCCGACCGCGGCGAAACCCCGCGCGACGTCGGACTTGCGACTCGTCCACCGAAAGGCGTTGCGCTCATGATTGTCGGTCCGGTTGCGATCATTCTGGCGGCGGGGCACGGCAAACGGATGCGCTCCGAGCGCGCGAAGGTGCTCCACGAAGTCTGCGGCCGACCGATGATCCATTACGTCGTCGAGGCGGCCCGCGCCGCGGGTGCGCGCACGATCGTCGTCGTCGTCGGCTGCGGCGCCGATCAAGTCCGCGCGGCCTTCGAGGGCGAGCCCGACGTCCGCTTCGCCGTGCAAGAGCAACAGCTCGGCACCGGCGACGCCGTGCGCTCCTGCCGCGCGATCCTCGGCTCGTACGCGGGGCCGGTGCTGGTGCTGGTGGGGGACGAGCCGCTCCTGCGACCCGAACCGCTCGCCGACCTCCTCGCGCGCCGCGACGCCGAAGACGCCGCCTGTCTGCTCGGCACCGCCGTCGTCCCCGACCCCTCCGGCTTCGGCCGGATTCTCCGCGACTCCGCCGGACGCTTCCTTCGGATCGTCGAGGAACGCGACTGCTCCCCCGAGGAACGCGCCATCCGTGAAATCAACCCGAGCTGCTACGTCTTCGTGACGCCGATTCTCTGGACCGCGCTCGACCAAATCACGACCACGAACGTCCAAGGCGAGTACTACCTCACCGACGCGCCGGAACGTCTGCATGCGATGGGTTATAAAGTCGTCGCGACGCCCGCGCTCGCTCCCGACGACGTCCTGGGCGTGAACACCCGCCGGCACCTCGCCCAAGCCAACGCGCTGATGCAAGCGCGGATCCAAGACCAGCTCATGTCCGACGGCGTCAGCATCGTCGACCCGCGCAACACTTACATCGACGGCCGCGCGACCATCGGCCCGGACACGGTCGTTTTTCCCTTCAGCGTGATCACGGGGACGGTGCGGATCGGCGCGCGCTGTCGCGTCGGGCCGTTTGCGCATCTACGCGACGGCACGATTCTCGACGACGACGCCCAGGTCGGCGCGTTCGTCGAGGTGAACCGCTCGCATTTCGAGGCCGGCGCGACGGCGCGGCACCTCGCGTATCTCGGCGATGCGCAGGTCGGAGCCGGCGCGAACATCGGCGCGACCGCCGTCACGGCGAACTTCGACGGCCGCGTGAAGTCGCGCACGATCATCGGCGCCGGCGCGCTGATCGGCTCGGGCGCGGTGCTCGTCGCGCCTGTGGAAATCGGCGACGGCGCGACCGTCGGCGCGAACGCCGTCGTCACGAAAGGGACCGTCGTCCCCTCGGGAGCGACGATCGCCGGCATACCCGCGCGAAAGCTCAAGGACTGATCCACGCGTCCCGCCGTGACTTCCAAGCGCAACGAGTCGCGACGCCGAGTGCCGCGTCAACGTGATCGTCGAGAAGCGGATTCGCCGGAGATTCGTTCGCTGCGCGCAGGAGTTGCCGGCGTCGATCCGAAAGCGCCTCGAGGCCGACGCGTCATTTCCGCAATTCCCAGACGTCGAGCGTTCGCAGACGCGCGCCGCCGCCGGTCGCGAACAGGCTCGCGCCGACGCTCGCGGGCCGCGGAAAAACCTGGTCGGTCAGCACGACGAGCCCGTCGTTCGCGAACACCTCGACCGACGTCGCGTCGACGAGCACCCGCAGACGAATCAAGCCGTCCCCCAGGCTCGCGCGGGCCGAGTGTCGACCGGCGAAGTGCGGACTGAAGCCGACCGTCCCCGAACGCGTCCGATCAACGAACACCGTCCCCGCGCGACGGTCGACGCCGACGAGCGTCTCCTCGCCCGCGCCGCAACGCACCTTGAGCCCAAACGTCTCGGCGTCGCCCGGCTCAAACGTCGCGACCAGATCGAGCGCCGCGCCCTCGATTTTGTCGACGTCCAGCCTCGTCTCGCCCGCCTTGATCACGCGGTTCTCGACCTTCCGGTGCGCGCCGCGCAGCGACTCCACTCCCGCGACGGGCGTTTGTGCGATGCGGAGACCGTCGGGAGTCCTGCGCAGGGCGACGACGCGCGGCAATGTCATCGCGCCGCGCCAGGGCGAGGTCGGGATGTCGTTCGCGTATTGCCAGTTGTTCATCCAGGCCACCCAAACCGGCCCGCCGGACTTCGGGGCGTCGTTCCACGTCTGCGAGGCATAGAAGTCCTTGCCGAAGTCGATCCACAGCGGCTCGTCGCGCGGCGTCGGCTCGTTTTGAAACGTCTTGCCGTCGAACCGACCGACGAAATACTGCCCGCCCGAGCCTCCAAACGGCGCGCCGTCGTTCACGTCCACCTTCAGGATCCAGCGCGACTCGCCCGGCGACCCGCCCTCGACCGGCGTCTCGAACAGCTCGGGACACTCCCAAACGCCCTTCCTCGACCCCGCCGGGCCGAAGTCGCTGAGCCGCTCCCAGTTTTTGAGATCCCGCGAGTTCCACAGCCGGACCTTGCGCTCGTCGGCCAGAACGGTCGCCATCACCCAGCGTCGCGACGGCTCGTGCCAAAAAACCTTCGGGTCGCGGAACGAGTTCGAGTGCAGATCAACCACGGGGTTGCCCGCGAACTTCGTCCAGGTCCGACCGCGATCGACGCTCGCGGCGATGTTCTGCGTCTGCCTTTGACGGCCGTCGCCGGTGTAGATCGCGACCATCGGCGCCTGGCCGTCGCGACCCAGTCCCGACGTGTTCCGCGCGTCGAAGACGGCGCTGCCGGAGAAAATCATGATCCCGTCGGCCTCGCGCAGCGCGACCGGCAGATGCTCCCAGCGGACGAGGTCGCGGCTGACGGCGTGGCCCCAGCTCATGTGGCCCCAGCGATCGCCCTCGGGGTTGTGCTGATAGAACAGGTGGTACTCGCCTGCGAGAAACAGCAGCCCGTTCGGGTCGTTGATGAAATTCTTGGTCGGCGTAAAGTGGAACAGCGGCCGACCGCCGTCAGGTTCGCCGCCGCGCGCGGGCGTCGCCGCCGCAACCTCCGACATCACCAGCACAAGGGCCAAAATCAAAGTGCGCACGGCGGTCTCCGAAGGGGTGCTGCGAGGCGCGGGTCCGACGTCGCGAGACGATCCGCGCGGCGGGCCTGAAAAAAACGAAGAGACTTCCGGCCGAGACGCGTGGTCGCGACCGCGAAGTCTCTGGGATTCCCACTGCCGCCGGCGTCGCGATTACTCGACGATGCCGCGCGGACCGGTCGCCGGCGCCGGCGTCGGAGTTTGGAACTGCTGCGCCGAACCCGCGCGACGTCGGACGTCGAGCTCGATCGACCCGAACGTCTGCTCATGACGCTGGATCGTCATCCCCAGCGCCGAAAGCAGACGCTTCGACGTGTAGAAGTTCATGACGATCCGCTGGTTCGCCTTCACTTCTTGACGCCCGGTCGCGAACGGCTGGGGATTGAGGCCGAAGTCGAGGATCACCTCCTCGGGGGTCGCGGTCACGCGGCAGAAGTTGGAGTAGGACGGCAGCGCACCGGTATCGTCGACAACGACTTCGGTCGTTTGTTGCGCGATCGGCGCCGCGGGCGTCTCTTCTTTCGGAGTACTCATCTCGGTCTGCTCTCCCTGACAGGGAACGAAAGGGACACGAATGTCGTCGGCCGTCGACGTCGCGACGCACCCCGCCCCACGGCGGAAAGCGGGCCGCAACCTCGGGCGAGCGCCGCAAGCAACCCGGCCTATTGCCCCGCGACTCCGGGTCGCGAAGCCGACGGCTCATTCAATCTTGTGTTTTCCGCTATGCCGCCGTTCGTTTCAAGTGGTCTTTGCCGGCCTTGTTGAATCCACGAGACGGTCGAGTTCGGCCAAAGTCCGCTCCGAGGCGCCCTCCTGTGCCAGCACGAACGACCGCGCCGACGCCCCCCGCGAGGCCGCCCCCTCGGGGTCCTCAAGCGACTCCAAGAGCGCCGCCTTCAGGTCCTCGGCGTCCGTCACCACCCGCGCCGCGTCGCGCGCCAGCAATTGCTCGACGGTGTCCTTAAAATTTCGAGTGTGCGGGCCAAACAGCACCGACGCCCCGAACGCCGCCGGCTCCATCATGTTTTGACCACCCCGGCCGGGATACAAACTCCCCCCCACGAACGCGATGTCCGCCAGCCCCCACACCGCCGCCAACTCGCCGATCGTATCCACCAAAACCACAGGCTGCGCTTGTCCTTGCGCCGACGACTCCACTCCCTGCGTCGACCCGACGCCGCTCCGACGCAACACCCGCGCGCCCCGCGACGTCAGCTCCTCCGCCACCTGGTCGAAGCGCTCGGCGTGACGCGGCACCACCACCAACCGCAACCGCGGATGCGTCGCCCGCGCCGCCTCGTAGGCCGCAAACGCCGCCGTCTCTTCGCCTTCCATCGTGCTCCCCGCCACGAACACGATCTCCGACGCGTCCAAACGCAAGTCGCGACGCAGCATCCGCGTCCGCGCGTTGTCGCGGTCCACCTCGAGCCCGTCGTACTTCACCGACCCCGTCACCCGCACCCGCGGCTCGGGTACGCCTAAATCCACAAACCGACGCGCGTACTCGCCCGTTTGTGCCAGTACCGCGTCGAGACCGTGGAACGTCGACCGCAACGGCATCCGCAATAACCCGTATCCGCGGTGACTCCGCGCGCTCAAGCGGCCGTTCACCACCACCACACGCGCGCCCGACTCCCGCGCCGCACGAATCAAATTCGGCCAGATCTCAAGCTCCACGAGCGCCAAAACCGTCGGCCGGATTCGCGCCACCGCTCGCTTCACCGCCCAGCTCAAATCCATCGGCGCGTAAAACGTCACGATGTCCGGGAACGTCCGCCGCGCCACCTCCAGACCCGTCCTCGACGTCGTCGAAACCACAACCTCCCAGCCCGGCCGACGTCGCCGCATCGCCGCGATCACCGGCCGCAACAACAACACCTCGCCCACGCTCACCGCGTGAAACCAGACGCACGGTCCGTCCCCCAAGCGCGCGGGCGCGCTCCCCAGCAGCTTCTCGCCCCATCCCTCGCGATAACGCCCCGTACGCACCGATCGGCGCGTCAAAAAAGGCGAAAAGATAACCAGGAGGGCTAGATAAACAGCGTCAAGCAGGTAAGGCATGAGGTCGTACACCTTCGCCGGGCAGAGCGCGTCGGCCACGCTCAGAATCACAACGACCTTTACCTACATGCAACCGCCGTACCCAACCCCCCCGAACCTGACGACAAGATCTTCGCGTACGACCGTCGCAACCCGCCCCTGTCCGCTCCAATCCTCAGCCCCAAGCCAACCCGGCCACCCTGGACCGCTCGCCGAGGAACCCGGGAGGCTCGCCGTAAAGTCAACGCTTCGTCAGGCTTCCAGCGCGGCGTCTCGCATGCCGAGCTCCCGTCCGGCGCGCACCGTCCACGCTCGCTAGCCGCGACGAACCGCTGCGACAGATCCTTGAATCGCCTCGTTTAATTCGCGGCGGCCTGGTTCCGCATGCAGCAGGCCTTGTACTTTTTACCCGATCCGCACGGGCAAGGGTCGTTTCGACCCACTTTTTTGCCGGTATTACGCACCGGTTCGGGCTTGCGCTCGCCCGCGTTCTTGCTCGCCGCGATCGCCGCCTCCTGCTGCGCACGCACGCCGCCGCCCGCCGGACCCGTCGACGCAACCGCGCCGCCGCCCGCCGGCAACTCGTCGTGCACCGCCTGAGCGCGGTCCAGCTTCCAACGCGAGCCGAGGTAATTCAGGAAGTCCGGGTCGAATTGCTCGACGCGGAAGACGAGGTCGGTCACTTTGTCCCCGATCCCGGCCCACATCTCGGCAAAAATCCGCATCCCCTCGCGCTTGTATTCAACCTTCGGGTCGATCTGCGCGTAGCCTTGCAGCCCGATCGAGCTCCGCAAGTGGTCCATCGAGCGCAGATGCTCCATCCAGCTCGAATCGAGGAACTGGAGCAGCAGCATCTTCTCGGTTTCGCGCATCTCGGGGCGATACAGGAAGTCGAACAGCGTGAACAGTGTCGCGCGGGCGGTGTCGCGGTCCATCGACTTCAGCTCGTCGACCGTCACCGTGGTCTCGAACGTGCTCGCTGCCCAGTCGGCCAGCGTTTTCAGCTCGTCTTGATCGATCGACGCCACCGTCTTGCCGGTCGACGCCGGGCCAAAGGCCGCCTCAAACCGCCGGCTCAGCTCGTCCGCAACCGCGCCGCCCTTATAGTTGTCGCGCGCGATCTTGAGGATGTGCTCCTCGATCTCGTTCCGCAGCAAGGGACGCAGCTCTTCGGGGTCGACCAACACATGAAAGCGCGCTGAAGTCCAGCTCGCCAACCCCTCGCGGTCGACGACCGAATTCTGCCCGCGCGACTTGTCCCCGAGAAACCTCTGCAACGCGATCCGCACCGGGAACTCGGCTTCCTTGCGGACGTACATCGACCGGATTTCGTCCTTCAACGCCCGTCCCACCTGCGGACGGTCCATCCCAACCCAGCGCTCGTGGCCGTCGGCGAGTCCAAACTTGTGATGAGCCCAGCCCGCGAGCGATCGCCGGCCCCAGTCCGCGTCCAAAAACTCACGCGCCGGACTCAGGTCGACCTTTTCGATCGACGTGCTCGCCTGCTCGACAAGATATTGCTCGAGCGCGTCGCGATCGAGCTCGAGCTCGCCGTCAAACGTGCTCGAGAACTTCTTGAGGTCACGCTCCTTCACGTTCAGCTCGTAACGCGTGTTCGCCCAATTCGCGAGCGAAACCCACGTCCAATCCTCGGACTCGCCGTCGGACGGCAGATTCTCCTCCATCGCCTCGCGGACGATCTCGCCGAGCTCCTCCACGGCGCGCCGCTTCGCCTCTTCCTCAGCCTCGTCCGCGGTCATCCCGCGGAAGTCGCGCGCCTGAAAATCGACGCCCGTCCGCTGCGAAACCCACTCCGCGTAGCTCGACGCGCCGTAGTCGTCCGCCAAAAATCGCTTCACCGCGCCGTCGATCTGGTCGCCGATCATCTCGACGATCGCATCCTTCGGCGGCGTCCCGTCGAGCAGGCTCTGGCGGAACGTGTAGATCCGCTTCCGCTGCTCGTCCATGACCTCGTCGTATTCGAGCAAGTTCTTACGAGCATCGAAGTTGCGCTCCTCGACCTTCTTCTGCGCCCCCTCGATCCGGCGACTCACCATCCCGCTCTCAATCGCCTCGCCCTCTTCCATCCCGAGCCGCGCCAGCACGCTCGAAACCCACTCGCCCGCGAACTTCCGCATCAGGTCGTCTTCAAGCGACAGGAAAAACCGCGACGACCCGGGATCTCCCTGCCGGCCCGCACGGCCGCGCAACTGATTATCGATTCGGCGGCTTTCGTGTCGCTCGGTGCCGATGATGTGCAACCCGCCGATCGCGGCGACCTCGCGACCCTCCGCCTTCATCCCCTCCTCGTACTTCCCGACCGCCGCGCGCCAAACTTCCGGCGGCACCTCAAGACGCGTCGGATACAACGGCCGGCCGTCCTCGTCCTTCAGAATCTTCAGGTCGGCCCACGCCATGAATTCCGGGTTGCCGCCCAAAATAATGTCGGTGCCGCGACCCGCCATGTTCGTCGCGATGGTCACCCCCGCCTTCCGACCCGCCTGCGCGACGATCTCCGCCTCGCGCTCGTGATATTTCGCGTTCAAAACCTGGTGGCCAATCCCGTGCTTCGCCAACGCGTCGGACAGCTCTTCCGACTTCTCGATCGACGTCGTCCCCACCAAAATCGGCCGACCCGTCTGATGAATCTCACGAATCTCGTCGAGAATCGACTTCACCTTCTCGCGCTCGGTCCGATAAATCACATCGGTGAAATTCTGACGCGTGAGCGGCCTGTTCGTCGGGATCGCAACCACTTCCAAGTCGTAAACCTTCAAGAACTCCGCCGCCTCGGTCATCGCCGTGCCCGTCATCCCGGCGAGCTTTTTGTAGAGCTTGAAGAAGTTCTGCAGCGTGATCGTCGCCAGCGTCTGATTCTCTTCCTTGATCCGCACCCGCTCCTTCGCCTCGACCGCCTGGTGCAAACCGTCCGACCACTGCCGGCCCGTCATCAAACGGCCCGTGAACTCGTCGACAATCACAATCTCGTCGTTCTGCGCCACGTACTCGCGGTCGCGACGATACAAGTGATGCGCCTTCAACGCATTGTCAATCAAGTGCGGCCATTCCATGTTGCCGGGAGTGTAGAAACTCTCGACCCCCACCAGCCGCTCTGCCTCGCGCACCCCGTCGTCGTTCAAGTGGCAGGTGCGCTCTTTCTCCTTCACCTCGAAGTGCACATCCTTTTTAAGCAGCCGCGCCACGCGGTCCGCTTCGGAATATTTACGCACGTCGTCGAACGCGGGACCGGAAATGATCAGCGGCGTCCGCGCCTCGTCGATCAAAATACTGTCGACTTCGTCGATGATCGCGAAATTCAATTCACCCTGAGCCTGCTGGTCGCGCGTCGGCTTCATGTTGTCGCGCAGGTAGTCGAAGCCGAACTCGTTGTTCGTGCCGTAAGTGATGTCGCAGGCGTAAACCGCTTGGCGTTCGTCGGAATCCATGTCGGATTGAATCGCGCCGACGGTCATGCCCAGGCCTTGAAAGAGTGGGCTCATCCACTCGGCGTCGCGCCGCGCGAGATAGTCGTTGACCGTCACGACGTGCACGCCGCGACCTTCGAGTGCGTTTAGATAGGCAGCCAACGTCGCGACGAGCGTCTTGCCTTCGCCGGTGACCATTTCGGCGATGTTGCCGCCGTGCAACACCATGCCGCCCAAGAGTTGGACGTCGTAATGCCGCATATTGAGGTAGCGACGGCCCGACTCGCGCGCCGCGGCGAAGGCCTCGGGCAGGACGTCGTTGAGCGTTTCACCCGCGGCGAGCCGTGCGCGCAGAGTCGTCGTCACTGCGCGGAGCGCGTCGTTGTCGAGCGCCGCCAACGACGCCTCGAGTTCGTTGATCCGCTCGACCAGCGGCCGCAAGCGGCGGATCTGCCGCTCGTTCGAGTTGCCGAAAAGCCGCACCAGCCCGTCGGAGACCCCTTCCGAAAACGCGGAGAGGGCGTCGGTCGTCTTATCCCAAATTTCCGTAATCAGTTCCATTGCCGCTCGCAACTCGTTTCGAGGGTCCGTTCGATCGGGTTTAACCCGTTTACAGCAACAATCTTACATAAGACCGGGAGACCTCGTCAAGTCGCCCTGTCAAGGTGTGTCGATCGCAACGACGCGCACGCGCCGCGGCAAACTCGCCACCCCGCGTCAATGATAAGGACGACCGGCAAGACCGTTTTCGCGAACCTGCCTTGCCAAAGCACCGTTCAAGGTCGTCGACGCCAGATCTCGACGTCACCGAACTTCTTTTCAAACATATAGTTACGACGCACGACCGGCGTCAGTCGGACAACCGCGGCGGAAAGGTTCGGAAAGATCGCGTTCCGCGGCGCGTCAGGACTCCAGACCACCCGCACCCGCGGCCCGGCATCCTCGAGTGCTCGCACAACCGCTGTTTCGTCCCCAGCATCGACGAGCAGCCAAAATAAGGACTCGAACGGCATCGCCGTCATCCGTTCCGACGGCGCACACACCGCGAGCGGCTCAAGCAGCAAATTGATCACCTCGGCTTCGGGCTCGGTCCGATATTTCAGGAACACTATGGCGTCTCGATACGACGTCCAAACGCGGTCGCGAGTCGCGGGATCGGCATAATCGAGCACGTATCCGGCCGGAGGGCGGTGCGGCATCACCCCGGCGGAGAGGTCGCGCAGACCCTGCCGCGTCCAACCGAGTCCACAGTACGCAGGCCTCGGCGCAACGCCTAGCCCGATCAGACACAACAAGGCCGCCAGACGGACCCGCGACGACACGTCGAGCCGATCGACCAGGACCGCGGCCGCCAACCCCGCGCCGATCGCGTTCGCAAGCGCAAGAGGATGATCCAAATAGGGATACGGCGACGGACTAAGCGGCTTGTAGAACCACGCGCCGAGCAACGCCGGCAGCCACGTTCGGATGAGCGCGCGGGTCCCCGGTCGACCCGCCGAATAAAGCACGACGAGCACGATCGGGATCAGGAGATTACGCGCGACCAACGCCTGCAGCAGGAGCCGACGCGCGATGTGCATCAACCCGACATGATTATACGGTCGGCCATACAAAGCGAGACTAACGCCGCGCTGAAAATCGCCGAAAAGCCCGCCTAGATAAAGGGGAGCGAACAACGCGGCGAGGCCGACCGCGAGCCAGGCGACTCCGACGAGCCAGCCGCGCCCGACCGCGACCGCTCCGCCGCCTGCCGCGCGACGCGTCTGTGCGAGCGCGAGCGCAACCGCGGGCAGAAAGAGGACGACCTGCGGTCGAATCGCACAGGCGCAGGCGGTTAAAGCGGCGGCGAACGCGATCGACGCGGCCCCGGCGCTCAGCTCGCAGATCATGATCGCCGCGAGCACAAGCATGGGCGCATGCCAGTCGCGCTGGGCGACGCACGTGAGGTCACTCGCCAAATAATGCGTGAGCACGAACGCCGCCGCGACCGCACCCGGCAAAACCGCGTGGAGACGGACCCGGCTCCAGGTGAGCAAGAGGCCGAGCCAGGCGAGAAGTAAGCCGACGTCGCACGCATAAAAAGCCCACGTCGCGCCGCGGCCGAAGAGATGTCCGACGATCCAGAACTGTTCGATCGCGCCGGGGAAGTTGTCGCAACGGAGGTCGCGGTAAGGGAGTTTGCCCTCGGTCCAACCACGTGCGAGGGTCGCGAAGACGTCGAAGTCGACGTGCCAGGGCCAGGTTAAATAATGTGGCGCCCAGGTTGCGAGCTGTGCCAGACAAAGCACAACGAGCGACACAACGAGCGGTCCGCGCAAGATCCACGCGGCGATTCGCTCGAGCGGCCCCGTTGCGGTCGGATTCTCGTCACGGTCGTTCGTCAAGGGCGCGGGCACCCGGGGTTTGCGTCTCGCGCGGCGGCCCGGAGCGGGTCGTCCGATCGGCGGCGCGGCGCATTGATTGTTCGGCGGCGACGGGTCGACGGCAACAACTCGGTGCCGAAGGCGTCCGAATCGAAGGGCGTCGCGGCTTGATTTCGAGCTTGACGCGAAGGCGGCCCGGCCGGAAGATTTGCGGCGACGATGCAAGCGGTACGCCACAATGGACGCGCACCAGACGCATCCTTCGCCGGGATGCGAGGGCAGGAGGCCTGGCACGTGCCTGGATACCGATTGAGCGGCGCGGCTCGTCCTTTCGGGATCTTGGTCGCGATCGTTGATCCGACTGCACGGCCGGCCGGATCTCGCGCACGACGAATGGCTGTACTCGGCGTTTGAGAGGACCCGCAACGCGCGGTCGCGCGTCGATTGGCTCCAGCCGGTGCTCGAGTCGGCAAATCATCCAGCGCTGGGACGGCGCGCACTGTCGAGGGGACCGACAGGTCTTTGATCGAGATGGGTTATCGACTCGCGCTGCGCCGCGGCGTTTCGCGGTCTGGAATCAAACGCCCGCCGACGCGACTTGCCGAAGCCGATCGCGCCGCGCGTCGACGTCCCGACTCGTCACGGTGAGCGACATGCGGTAACATTCATGTCTCGCGCCGCGAGTTCATTGACCGCTTGGAGTGCTTTCCCACCTTGACCCCGGACTCGTCCCCTAAGCGACGTCGTTTGATTATTCTAGGCAGCGGGACGTCCTCGGGCGTGCCGATGATCGGCTGCGAGTGCCGCGTGTGTCGCTCGGGCGCGCCGAAGAATCAGCGGACTCGCTCCAGCGTTTTGTTTCAGTTCGAAGCGGGCAACCTGCTCGTCGACACCTCGCCCGAGATGCGGCTGCAACTCTTGCGCGAACGGATTGGCCGGGTGCACGCGATTGCTTACACGCACCATCATGCGGACCATCTCTTTGGGCTCGACGACGCGCGGTTGTTTCCGAAGTATTTGAACGCGCCGGTGCCGGTTTATTGCGAGGAAGAGGTTGAGGAGACGATCCGGCGGGTGTTTGATTACGCGTTCAACGAGCACGCGGCGCGGGTACCGCTGGGCGGTCTGCCGAAATTGGCGTTCGAGCGGATCGAGCCGTACGCGCCGTTCGAGGTGCTGGGCGAAACGATCATGCCGTTGCGCTTGGAACACGGTCGGTTTCGCGTGCTGGGATTCCGCGTGGGCGACCTGGCCTACTGCACCGACGTGAGCAAGATCCCGGACGCGACGTGGCCTCATCTGGAGGGGCTGGACACGTTGATTCTGGATGCGTTGCGGCCCGCGCCGCACCCGACGCACTTTTCGCTGGACCAAGCACTTGCGGTTGTGGAGCGTTTGGGGCCGCGGCGGGCGATTCTCACACATTTGGCGCATGATTACGACCACGACGAGGCGCAGTCGCGCTTGCCGAACGGCGTGCACTTGGCCTACGATGGCCTCGCGCTCGATTTTTGAGTCACGGCGCGGCGGCCGCGGCATGCATGCGCGGCGTCGTCTGGATGAGAAACCCGCCTCCGGAACCGAAAGGGAGCGACTCGCGACATGCCCCCGCCCACCGACTTGGCCGCGCGACTTGCGCGTCACGGACAGGAGCACCTGTTGCGTTTCTGGGACGAGCTCGACGCCGAGGCGCGGGCGCGACTCGCGGCGGAGGTTGCGTCGCTCGACCTGGTGCGTCTGGACGCGTTGATCAACGATTTGGTGCATCGCGAGGAGCCCTCGACGGCAACGACGGGGCCGGTGCGGCCGATCGAGGTGGTGCGTTTGCCGAGGACGGACGCCGAACGTGCGGCACGTCGTCGCGCGGCGGAGCGCGGCGCGTCGATGCTCGCGGCGGGCGAGGTTGCGGTGGTGATCGTGGCGGGCGGGATGGGGACGCGGCTGGGCTTCGAGGGACCCAAGGGAACGTACCCGATCGGCCCGGTGTCGGCGGCGAGTCTGTTTCAGATCCACGCCGAGAAAGTGGCCGCGCTGGGGCGTCGGCACGGCCGGCCGCTGCCGCTTTATGTGATGACGAGCCCCGACAATCATGCCGAGACGGTGGCGTTTTTCGATCGTCACGACCGCTTCGGGCTGGAGCGAGTCCGGTTTTTCACGCAGGGACGGATGCCGGCGGTCGACCGCGCGACGGGCAAGATTCTGCTCGCGGAGAAATGTTCGCCCGCGCAGTCTCCGGACGGTCACGGCGGGACGTTGCGGGCGCTGAGCGCACCGAGCGCGGGGGGCGGGCCGAGCTGTCTCGACGAAATGCGCGCCGAGGGCGTGCGGACCCTCTTCTACTTTCAGGTCGACAACCCGCTGGTGCGGATCGCGGACCCGGTTTTCCTCGGGCTGCACCGCGCGGCGAACGCCGACATGTCGTTCAAGGTGATCGAAAAACTGTTCCCGGAGGAGCGTCTGGGCGTGGTGGTGGTCGAGGTCGGCGCGCCGAAGGTGATCGAGTATTCCGACCTGCCGGCGGCGCTCGCGGAACGTCGCGAGCCCGAGGGGGGTCTCGAACTTTGGGCCGGCAGCATCGCGGTGCACATCCTGGAGCGAGAGTTCGTCGAAAAGCTTCTCACCAACTTAAGTCTGCCGTATCATCGCGCGATCAAAAAAGTACCTTACATCGACGACCAAGGGGAGTTGGTCGTGCCCGCCGAGCCGAACGCGGTGAAGTTCGAGCAGTTCATCTTTGACGCGCTGCCGATGGCGCGGAGCTGGTCGATCGTCGAGACCGACCGCGCGAAGGA
The DNA here is from genome assembly GCA_021777845.1 of Planctomycetota bacterium. Classification (GTDB taxonomy): domain Bacteria; phylum Planctomycetota; class Planctomycetia; order Isosphaerales; family Isosphaeraceae; genus JAJYDB01. The sequence goes on along the minus strand of JAJYDB010000014.1, from coordinate 10,694 downwards.
GTTTGAGCCGCTCAAGAACGCGACGGGGCCGGACTCCCCCGCGACCGTCCGGCAGCGGATGAGCGACCTCTACGCGGGCTGGCTCGAGCGCGCCGGCGCGCAGGTGCCGCGTCGCGCCGACGGGACGGTGCCGTTCGGCGTCGAGATTAGTCCGCTGTTCGCGCTCGATCCCGACGAACTGCGGTCGAAGATCAAACCCGGCGTGGAGATTAACGCGCCGGTTTATTTGCGATAAGATGATGTTCCACGTTTCGAGGACATGATCGCGCAAACACTTTAGTACAGGATGCGTCATGCTTTACGCCGTGGTGATGGCGGGGGGGAGCGGCACCCGATTTTGGCCGAAGAGCCGTCGCGATCGACCGAAGCAACTGCTGCGGTTGTTCGGCGAGACGACGATGTTGCAGGAGACGGTGGCGCGGATCGCCCCCTTGGTGCCGCGCGAGCGGGTGTTGATCATCACCGGCGCCGACCAGGCCGACGCTGTCCGCGCGCAGCTTCCGGATCTTCCCGCGGCGAACGTCGTCGGCGAGCCGTGCCCGCGCGACACCGCGGCGTGCGTCGGTTTGGCGGCGGAGATCGTGGCGCGGGCCGACGCCGAGGGGTCGATGATCGTGATGCCCGCGGACCACGTGATCTCGCCCGCCGAGACGTTTCTCAGGACGATGCGGGCGGCGATGGACGTGCTCGACGCCGACCCGACATGCTTCTTGACGTTTGGCGTGCGGCCGACGCGTCCCGAGACCGGCTACGGCTATATCGAGCGCGCGGAGAAGCTCGGCGAGCCCGACGGAATCCCGCTCTACCGCGTCGCGCAGTTTCGCGAAAAGCCCGACCTCGCGACCGCCCGGCGGTTCCTCGACGAGGGCCGCTTCGCGTGGAACGCCGGGATTTTCCTCTGGCGTGCGCGCGCAATTCTCGACGAATTATCGCGGCAGAAGCCGGGGCTCGCGGCGGCGTTGCACCGCGTCGGCGACGCGTTCGGCACCCCCGAGGCGGCCGAAGTCCTGAATCGCGAATACCCGCTCATGGAGAAGGCTCCGATCGACAAGGCGGTGATGGAAAAGGCCGCGAACGTCCGCGTCCTCGACGTCGTCTACGACTGGAGCGACGTCGGCGACTGGCGCGCCCTCGCCGAACTGCTCGAGAAAGACCACGACGGCAACGCGATCCAAGGCAGCGTGCTCGCGGTCGACTCGAGCCGCAACATCGTGATCAGCGACGAAGGCGGTCTGATCGCGACCCTCGGCATCGAAGACCTCGTCGTCGTGCAGTCGGGCGGCGCAACGCTCGTCGCGCGTAAAGACCAGCTCGACAAGCTCAAACAGCTCGTCGAGAGCCTGCACGCGCGCGGCCACGGACCGCATATGTGATCTCAACTTGCAAGTGAGTGCTCGCACTTCGAGGTCTTGATCGGAATGGGCCGCGTGCTCGGGCTGGATTTTGGGACCGTCCGAATCGGCGCGGCGCTCAGCGACGCCGGCCGACGCGTCGCGGCGCCGTTTGAAATCTTCACCCGCGGCGACCAGGCGCGCGAGGACCGCTATTTCGTCAATCTCGTGAAAACGCAGGGGGTTGACCGCATCGTCGTCGGCCTGCCGGTGCGCGGGTCGGGCACGGAAGGCTCGATGGCCAGGCTCTCGAGAGCCTGGGGCGAGCGGCTCGCGCGGCTCACGAGCGTTGAAGTCTTGTTCGTCGATGAACGCTACACGAGTGTGGAAGCGGAATATACGCTGATCGACGCGGGCGTGAAGCGCGCGCGCCGGAAGCGTTTTCGGGACCGCGTCGCCGCGCAAATCTTGCTCCAAAATTATCTCGACGCGGGATGTCCCGACGTCGAGGAGAAATTCAAGGGGCTCGACGATCGGGCCGCGCGCGAGAGTTCCGACTGAGCGCCGCACGCGGCAACCTTTGGATTTGCTATGAAGATCCTGATTGTCGGCTGCGGTTATTTGGGGATGCGCGTCGGGCGCTTGTTAATCGATCGCGGCGAGCGCGTGTTCGCGACGACTCGCTCCGCGGAGCGTGCCGTCGAGCTTGAAGGCGCGGGTTTCGAGCCGGTCGTGCTCGACGTGACGCGGCCCGAGACGTCAGCCTCGCCGCCTGATGTCAGTCACGTGATGCATTGCGTAGGTTTTGATCGCGCGGCGGGCCGGAGTCTGCGCGAGGTCCGCGTCGACGGCTTGAAACGGCTCTGTTCGCGTCTGGTCGTGGGCTCGCCGCGACTCGTGTACGCGAGCACGACGGGCGTCTATGGGCAAGACGACGGCGGGTGGGTCGATGAGACGTCGCCGTGCGTGCCGACGAACGAGTCGGGCCGCGTGGGGCTGGAGGCGGAAGACGTCGTGCGCGATTTCGCGGCGACGACGGGCGCGACGGGCGTCGTGCTGCGGTTCGCGGGCTTGTACGGGCCGGGGCGGGTGGTGCGTCGCGGGGCGATCGAGCGCGGCGAGGCGATCGTCGGCGAGCCGTCGAAATATCTCAACTTGATTCATATCGACGACGCGGCGCGCGCGGCGGTCGCGGCGCTGTCGGAGCCAAATCCGTCGGCGTTGTACAACGTCTGCGACGACCGACCGGTGTCGCGCAAGGAGTATTACACGACCGTCGCGCGCTTGCTCGCCGCGCCCGCGCCGACGTTCGTCGCGCCGACGCCCGGCAGCCCCGAAGCCGCGCGCGAAGGCTCGCACAAGCGCGTCTCGAATCGATTGATGAAGGCGGGCTTGCTCGCCGAATTGCGCTATCCCGACATCGACGCGGGCCTGCCGGCAAGTTTGGGCGAGGATCGCTGAACGCGCGAGTCACCGCGTCAGGGCTCGCCGCTTGACTAAATCGCAAAGTGGCAATAGACTAGCAGGTGTTAATAGAGTGCCGGCTAGGTTGCGGGACCCGCGTCGACATCCGAATCGAGCGGCGAGGAGAGCGTGCGATGCCGAAAAAGCACCAAGTCAGCGGTTTGGGGGCGCGCGAGCGACAGATCCTGGACGTGATCTACCGCCTGGGCGAGGCGTCGGTGGGCGAGGTCCTGGCGGCGCTGTCGGATCCGCCGTCGTATTCGTCGGTACGGACGATGCTGCGGGCGCTCGAGTCGAAGGGACTACTGTTGCATCGACAAGCGGGGACAAAGTACGTCTATCGAGCGCAAACGCCGCGAGCGTCGGCGGCGAGGTCGGCGCTTTCGCATCTGGTGCGCACGTTTTTCGAGGATTCGCCCGCCGCCGCGGTCGCGGCGATCCTCGACGATTCTTCGACTCGTCTCAGCGAGCAAGATTTGCAACGGCTCGAGAAAATGATCGAACAGGCTCGTCGCGAGGGCAAGTGACATGCTGCGCATTCTGAGCGGTTACTTGCTCACGGATGAATTGTCGTGGATCGCCGCGGACGCGGCGGCGAAGTCGATGCTTGCGCTATGCGCCGCGGCGGCGGCGGCCCTCTTGTTGAGAAGGTCGTCGGCGGCGGCGCGTCATCGTCTCTGGGCATTGACGCTGTGCGCGTTAATCGTGCTGCCGCCGCTCTCATGGCTGCTTCCCGCGGTACGGCTTCCCTTCGGCGGCCTGGCGCGCGTATTCGAGCCGCGGACCCGCGAGGCGGCGGAGGCCGAGCCCGCGGACGCTTCGACGGCGTACTCAACCCGCGCGGCCTCGACGGCCGGGCTTCGGGAAACCTCCGCTCCAGGTTCGATCAACCTCCGCGCGCCGCGCGGGTCCGCGGACACTTTGGGTCGGCCGCGTGACGCGGGTTTTTCGAGTGCGGCCTCGAGTCGAATCCTCGACATTTGGGCACTGGGGTTTCTCGTCGCCGTCGCGCCGTTGGTCGCGGGCATGGTTGGCAACGAACTGCGACGCCGCCGCACTTCGCTTGTGGTCGACGCGCGACTTTTGCGCTTGTTCGAGTCTCCCGCGCGTGCCTTGGGGATGACTCGGCGGGTTGAATTGCGGCTCAGTTCGCTCCCGACCATGCCCGTGACCTGGGGGCCGGCGCGGCCGGTGGTGCTGCTGCCCGCGCAGGCGGCCACATGGTCCGACTCGGCCGTGCGTCTGGTCTTGCTGCATGAGTTGGCGCACATCAAGCGTCGCGACGTCGGGTTCCAACTGGCGGGGCGGTTCGCGGCGTCGCTGTATTGGTTTCTGCCTCCGGTCTGGTACGCGCTGCGACAGCTGCGCATCGAGTGCGAGTGCGCCTGCGATGATCACGTGGTCTCCGTCGGGATCGAACGCAGCGAGTACGCCGGTCGGCTCGTCGAACTCGCGCGACTGCTGCGTCCGTCGGCACTCGCGGCGGCGTTGCCCGCGTCGCGCCCGAGTACGCTCGAACAGCGTATTCGTCGGCTGTTTGACGAGAGCCGCGGTCACGGGTCGCTCACCCCGCGCGGGTCCGTTGCTTCGTATGTGGTCGTCTTGGCGGCAGTGATCGCACTCGCGGCGATCCACCCCGCGGCCGTTGCGGTCGGTCCCAAGGACGACGCCGACGCGACACAGACTCAAGCCGCGCCCGCGGCACCGCCGGCGGATCAAGAACCGGCCGCGACTGAGACGCATCCGATCACGGTGACGGGTCGAGCGCTTGACCCCGCGGGCAAGCCGATCGCGGGCGCGCGGGTCTATTTGGCATCGCTGCAGGCCGATTATAAACGCATGGCCGAGACGACGTCCGACGTCGAGGGCCGCTACACGTTCCGCGCCGTCCCGCTGCCGATCGCGCGGGCCGACAAGTTATTCGCGCGCGACCAAGGTCGATTCCAGATCTTTGGCCAGGCGCAGGGCTTCGGCTTCGCGTGGCGTCCAGCCAAAGCGTTTTATCCGCGTCCCGCACCCGCGAACATCAGGATGGAACCCCAACGGCGCGACCCGCCCGGCCGCTACGAGGCGGGCGAAACGATTGTGCTCGATCTGCGATTTTCGCCCGCCGCGCACCTCTCCGGCAGCGTCGTCGACGCCGGGGGCAAGCCTCTGGCCGAAGCGAAACTCGAAATTCGCGAGTGTGAATCGCTGAAAGTCGTCGACAACGTCTTTCCTGGTTGGACTTTCGACGCGCTCAATCAGCCCGCCGACGTGCCGACTGCGATGAAGGTGCGCACCACCGACGCCGCGGGCCGTTTCGACTTCGGCGGCCTGCCCGAGGATTGCCGATTTCGGATCAACGTGCGGGTCAGGGATTATCCCGAACAATGGATCCAAGCCGCATCTGTCCCGGGTCCCGTGCGAGATCACGACGGCTTTCCGGTCCTCACCGGCGAACTGAAACTCACGCTCACGACGCCGCTCGACATCCCGATCCAACTCGTTTTTGAAGACACCGGCCGGCCCGCGGCACGGGCACTCGTCCAGGCGGGAGGAGGCGGGACAGACTCATGGCAAACGACCGACGACGAAGGTCGCGCCGTCTTGAGGCTCCCCCCCGGCACTTACCACATGCAGAACTGGCCGGCACGTGGTACGCCGTACCTCGTCACAGACAGTGAACTCGTTGTCGACGCGAAACCGCGTGCGCTGCCGCTCGTCTCCAAGCTCCGGCGCGCTTGCGTCCTTGAAGTGACGGCCGTCGACGCCGACACCGGTGCTCCGCTCGGCGATGTCGACCTTTGGCGGCGCTCCGAGCCGGCAGCGGGTCGCGAGACGTTCGTCCTACGCTCGTGGGAAGCTCCTCGGCTCGCTCGGCGCGACCGTCCGCGCACCGACAAAAGCGGAAAATTCCGCACTTTCATCGAACCCGGCAAGCACACGCTGGGGGTCGGCTTGGAATCGCGACCCGGGTTTTACCTGCCGGTCGAAGACGAGGGGCGTCAGGTCGAATGCCGGCCCGGCGAAACGAAGCAGGTGATCTTCACGATGCGAAAGGCTCGTTGAACAATCCTGACCTCGGTCAGCCGGTGCAAGCTCGTCGGCGCTTCGCCGACCCGCGTCCCGCGACGACGATCGACGGACGCGACCGGCCCGAATCGCAAGCCGCCGGCGTGCGTCACGTCCGAATTGTATCCCAGCGCGCGACGGCGATCGTCGCGAACAGGAACATCGGCAGCCAAGCGCCCAGCGTCGGCGTCAGGTCGGCGCTGCCGCCAAGGTATTGCCCCAAAAACGTCACCGCGTAAAACAGACCCGAGACTCCCAGCGAGACGCCGAGACTGAAGAACATATTCTTGTTATATCCGGTCAGCACCAGGGGCAGACTCACGCACATGAGCGTGATCCCCAAGAACGGACGCAGCAGCCGGCCGTGCAGAAAGACTTCGATCGAGCGGCTCTCGGAGCGATTGACGGGGTCGTAGAGTCCGACGATGAGGTCGCGCGTGTTCGCGTATTGATACCAGTCGGGCCGACGCGTCATCGCTTGAAACGAGAGGTCGGTGTGCAGGAAGAACGCGTTGCTCACGAGCAAGGGGTCGTCGCCGGCGGGTGGCGGATAGCCGTCGGTCGAGTCGAGCACGGCGAGCGGCGTCTCTTTCGCGCGCGCCGCGTCGATCGGCAGGTTGAAGCGCGCGCCGCGCAGGAGCCAGCCGCCGCGCATCGGCGACTCCTTGTCGTCGGGCGGGATGTACGTCGCCTGACGCGCCTCGACCTCGCGCGGACCGCCGAACATCGCGTCGGGAAAGATCGCGTAAAACATGAACGCGGTGCGTGCGTTTCGGAGCGCGTGCGAGCCCGCGCCGTCGTTGCCGTGCAGCAGGATGCCGTTGCGGTCGAGCTTGCCCGCCGCGGGGACGGGGACGCGGTTGCGCGCGGGGTCGGCGGTGCGCTCGACGCCGACGAGCGTCTCGAAGTCGACCTCGGTGCGAATGAAATACGCTTCGCAGTCGAGCAGCGCCATCTCTTTCGGGTCGCCGATCGGCGGCACCGGCGGGAAGCCGGCGCAGGTATCGAGCTGCACCAGCGCGCCGCCGCGCAGCGCGCGCGGATCCATCGCGACGTCAAGCTTCGCGCCGCGCAACAGCCAACCGCCGCGCATCGGCGTGCGCATCACGGTTTCGGGGATATACGTCGCCGCGCGACTCTCGATCTCGACGAGCCCGCCAAAGAATTCCGAAGGGATCGTCACGTTCATGTGCGCCACGGTCCGCGACCCGCGGTCGCCGTCGAGACCCTGGACCAAGATCCCTTTGCTGTCCAGCCGGCTCACCACGCGCACCCGCCGCGTCCCGTCGTCGTCGTGCGACTTCTGCAACTCCTCGGCGAGCGGCGGGATCATGAATTCCTGGTTCGCGACCGCCAAGCCGTTCACCAAGACCGCCGCCACCAGCACCGGCCGGATCACCCGCTGCGTGCTGATCCCCGCCGCCAGCATCGCCAGCAGCTCGTTGTTTCGCTGCATCATCGTGACGGTGAATATCGCCGCCATCATGCTGATCACGCCGCACAGACGGTCATAATACTGCGTGATCCGCACCAAATAAAAACGACCCATGATGGCAAAGACTTGCCAGCCCGCGGCGCGCTTCGCGAACTCGTCGAAATTCGAAAACGCGTCGATCACTACCCACAGCCCGACGAGCGAGACAAAGCAAATCGCGTACGACTTGATGAACGACCAGTACCGCTCACGGTCGAGAATTCGCATGGATCCTCCCTGATCGATCGCGTTCGCGACGGCCTCGTGCCTCGCGCTCCGATCGCTCCCGCGGCGCCCTCGGTCGTTAATGCTTCAAAATCGGCGGCAACGCAAAACACGCCAACAGGCCGAGCAGCGAGTTCCCCATCCAAAGCGCCGCCGTCGGGTTCAAAATGTTCTCTTTGCCCAGATTCATCCCAAGCAACGTCAGTGGATAATAAAGCACGATGATCGGCGTGAAACAGGTGATGAACGCGCTTAAAAAGTCTCGCCGCGCGAACAAAATCCCCACCGGCGCACCCAGGATCACAAAAAACAGACTGCCGAACCCGAGCGCCGTCCGCTGCTGCTTCTCGGTCTCGAGCACATAATACTGCTGATCCCAGAAGTTGTAGTCGACGTAAGCGGTCTGCACTTCCTTCCAATTCGCCAGCCCAATCCGCCCCGCGCCGATCGCCAACGACGCGCGGATCGCCTGCCGCAGCCGCTCGCGCTCGATCTTATCCAGATATTCGCTCTGTTTCTCGGAGAGCTCGGTCGTCGTCATCTCCATCAGCCGACGCTCTTGATTCAAACCCGGCTCCTCGGGCGTCGCCATCTCGAGCTCGCTGTCGTTCACGAGCGAAACGTCGGCGTTTTGGCTCAAGCGCGTGAACTCGGCCTCGTCTAAGTAGACCCGCATCAACCCCTTCTTCGCGTCGAACGCCAGCCGCGCGCGCTTCGCCGTGATCACCGCGTCAAACGCGCTCGTCTGCGCCGAATCACGCTCGCGAGGCTTCCGATGCTTGAAGATCGCGTCGAGCAACGTCCGGTCCTCGACGTCGCGCACGCTGATCACGAAATCAAGATGCCGCAGGTTGATCTCATGTTCTTTCTTCAAGATCGCGTAGAGGAAATCCTCTTTGTTCTTGAAGATCATCTCGCGGCCGTGCAAGGTCGCCAACGGAATCGGCCCGTGACTGCCGTAAACCATCGCGGCGCTCAGCAACGCACCCAGCGTGAACGCCGGCCCCAACACCGTCAACGCGCTCAAACCCGCCGTCTTGATCGCGACGATCTCGTTGTCCGACGCCAGCCGACCAAACACCACGCACACCGACAACAACAGCGAAACCGGCACGGTGTACGGCAGACTGTTCGGCACCACGAACGGCAGCAGCCAGAGCACCTCGCGCGGCGAAAGCCCGTTCCGCGTCGCCTCGACCATCACCATGAACAGCACAATCACCGACGTGAGCGCAACCAGCGCCAGCACGAATGATCGCAGCACCTCCGCCATCACGTATCGCTGCAGAATTCCCAGGCCCACGCGTCTCGCCCTCGGCTTCCTTGCCGATCATCATCTCGACGCCCGCCGGCCGCGCTTGGCCGTGCCGCGCTCGTCAAACGACTTCCTTGCCCGCAACCACCAGGTCCAGACACGCGCCCAAGGCCGTCGCCAGCCGTCGCGTCCCCTCAATCAACTGACGCTCGTCACCCACCCCAAAACAAAGCCGCGCGTGATTCCGAGGCGCGGGACCAGGCTCGTCCGCCATCGCCAACTCGCCCGGCACGTACAGCACCCCCTCTTCGAGGCAACGCTGATAGAACGGACCATCAATGCTCGAGTCGAGCCCCTCCGGCATCGTCAGCCAGACAAACAAACCGCCCCGCGGCCGCGTCCAGCTCACCCCCTCAAACCCCCCAAAATATCGATCGAGCGACTCGAGCATCACGTCCCGCTTCCGCCGATAAACCGGCTTCAACGCCTCGATGTGACGCTCGTAAACTCCATCTCCGACAAGCTTTGAGACAACCGTCTGCACGAAGTTCGACGTCCCGAAATCGTGATTGCCCTTCAAATCCCGCACCGCCTCCGCCAACTCGCCCGGCCAGATCCCCCACCCCAACTTGAGGCCCGGACTGAGCGTCTTGCTGAAGCTCCTCGCCAGAATCACCGTGTCGCCCGCGGCGTCGTGACTCCAAACGCTCGGCGACTCCTCCCCCTCGAACGTCAAGCCCCGGTACGCCGCATCCTCCAAAATATAAATCGGCCCGCCGCGCCGCTGCGACCACGTCCGCACCGTCTCGACCAACCGCGACCGACGATCCGCCGCCAGCGTCACCCCCGACGGGTTCGCGTGCTCGCTGATCGTGTAGATCAGCTTCAAACGACCAAGATCGCCCCGCGCCTCAATCGACTCCAGCGTCCGCTCGAGCACGTCGATCCGCATCCCGCCGTCGTCCGTCGCCACCCCCACCACATTCGCGCCGCGCGTCTGCGCCATCCCCAAAAACACGAAGTACGTCGGCGTCTCGACGATCACCAGATCGCCCGGATCAAGCAACGCTTCTAGTGTCAGGTAAAGGACTTGCGACGACCCGTTCGTCACGACGAGGCGCGGCAAAACGTCCGCCGACCGCCACCCCTGCCCGCCCTCGGTCCGATCGAGAAGACGCAGCAAATGCGTCCGCAACTCATGGTCGCCCGCCGTCGTCCCGTACTGCAACGCCCGACGTCCCGACCACGCTTCACCCAGCACCGCGTCGATCGCGCACTTCGTCTCCATCACCGGCAGGCTGTCGAGATCCACGAACCCCGCCGCAAGAGAGACTAAGTCCGGATACGCCAACGCCGAATGCATCAGTCGGCTGATCGCCGGCGGGTCCGTCCGTCGCGCCGCACTACTTAAACTCACACCCTCGTGATCTGATGCTCGCATGGATGATCTTTGCCGTCAGAAGAGGTTGACCGCCGCCCGACCGCCCAAATGGTACTCTAACGAGGGCCGGCCTGGTGTCAAGTTCACTGACCAGGACCTCGCGAGACCATCCGGGAGCCGCGCAGCTCGTCATTTTGGAACGTCACGACCACGAGCATGGTCACCGCTCAACCTCGATCGGTTCGCGCGCGCCGGCCGATCCTCCGGCGGTGGGCCCGTCACACCCGACTGAGCCCAACGCAGCACCTGACCCGTCGGGTCCGCTTCATAGCGGGCCCCTGCCCGCGGCGGCAGCACCCGATTGTAAAGCACCGTGACACCCGCCTTCGGCCTATACCCCCTATGCCTCTCAATCTCCTGCAAGATCTCCAGCAGCGGCCGGCCCTCCACCACAGACCGATAAATCCCCATCCACGCCGGCGAGCGATCCATGCACCCTTGACAATGCAC
>JAJYDB010000220.1 GCA_021777845.1 Planctomycetota bacterium | reverse complement strand
GGGGTTGGGGGCCGGCAGGGGCGGTTTTGCGGGGGGGGGGGGGGCTGCGGGGGGCGGGGTGGCTGCGGCGGACGGGGCAGTTGCGGCGGGCGGGGTGGCTGCGGCGGCGGGAGTGAGGATGGGCCGCGACGGCTCCGAGCCGGGGACGAACGTGTGGAGGTAGCGAGCCATGGCACAGGCCTCTTCGAGCGTCAAAGTGCCCCGGAAGGACGGCATGACCGCCCCGCGTCCCTCGAGAATGACCCGGGATCGATAGTCGTCGGGTCGGGTCGCCTGCCAAACGGTGTTCGTGAAGTCGGGCACGTCGGGAATGTCCCAGATCCCCCGGCCGTCCACGCCGTGACAGCGGATGCAGTATCGGTTGAACAGGTTCATGACGACGCGTCGCTCCTGCTCGGGGCTCCGCACCCAGGTGAAGTAGCCGCCGTCGTCGATGTTGCTGACGTCGCCGGGCCCCGGGGCGTGACCCGCGACGCGGTGGTGGGCGCATCTCAAGTGAGGCCAAGACTTTCCGCACGTGCAGCCGGCGTTCACCGAGCGCGTCGCCGCCGCGATGCACAGAATCGCCGCGCAGGCGATCGCGCACCGCCGCGCCTGCATCCAACCCAATCGCCGCAGGCGTTCGCTTGCGTCCATAGCCTCTCCTCAACCGTAACCAAGGGTCTTCTGTCCGGCAAGCGATCGATCTCGTTCCGCGCAGCGTTCGACCGAGACGCCGATGCACTCGGCTCCACCCGTTCTATCGGTAAATCCGGCGCGGTCACATTTGTACTTCCGCGCAACGATCGCGATTTCCCTCAGGTCTTGGGCGGGGGGCTCGTCGCGACTCTCGGCGCGGTGCTCGAGCGGGAGTGCGACGCTCGGTCAAAAAAGGCGTCGCCCCTCACCAACGCGTGTGAACCGTCTAAACGGACGGCCAACCAGAAATTGTAGGCTATTTCGCGATGGGAGGCGGCCGGATCGGTCGAGGATGCTTCCTACACACGGATCCCTACGCGACCGAGCTTTCGAGCGAACGGATTCGCGTGCGCGTTTCGACCCAAGCGTCATTCAACCACTTGAGGTCCGGCAATGAGTCGCAGCGCACCGCGGCGGATACATCGTTTGGATTGCGATCGACTTGAAGCACGTTGGCTGCTCGCGGCGGAGATCGTCGGCAACGCCGGCGAGGTCGTCTCGAGTCAGTTTCAGCCGTACGGGTTTGGGGCGCCGGTGGGGTCGCAACTCGAGGACGTCCTGATCCGCGGGCCGTTCACGATCGATCTCGCGACGCCCGCGACATCCGGCGGACCGGCCCCCGCGAAGGTCATGAACTCGGGGCTGGTGGACCAGAGCCAGTTCAACGGCGGCGGCTTCCACACGGTCGGCCTGCAGTTTTCGGGGGTTCGACTCGGAGGCGGGTTCACGGTGACCGGCTCCGACAATGAGAACGCCGGCCTCCCGCCGACCACGCCGGTATTGCCGGCGCTGCCGAATCGAAATGTGATCTCGAACTCGCAGCTCAACGACGGCGGCTTCGGGACGCTCGAAGCGTCGCCGAGCGGTATTTTGACGACGCGCGAGGGTCGCGTGGGCTTGCAGTGGCGGAACACGCGGGTGCGCGGCCCGGTCGATATCGGTGTGAACGTCGACGTCGTCCAGCCAGGCGCCGCGGGCTCGGCGACTCCGCCCGCGGGGTTGCGTGTCGCCGCCGCCACGGCCCCGGTCCCCGCCGCGGTCTCGAGCCCCGCCGGAACCGTCATCGACTTCAGCACGAACAGCGGACACATCATCAACTCGCAGGTGAATGACGGCGGCTTCGGCGATATCGGCCTGCAGTGGTCGCACGTCGGGGTGGGCGGCCGAGTCGGGACGTCGACGAACTCGCTGTTGATCAAACCTCAGCAGGACAATTACGGACCGATCACGATCAAGAATCGCGTTTTTGACCCGACCGGGAGCGTCGGCGGCTTGCACGCGAACGGGAGCAGGCCGATCAGCGCGCCGACCGTCCCGCCGGCCGCGCTCGCGACCACCTCGACGCCGCCTTTCCGTACGACCTATACGAACTCGGCGACGAACAGCGGGCAAATCCTCAATTCGCAGTTCAACGACGGCGGGTTCGGCGACATCGGGCTGCAGTGGCGTAACGTCCGCGTCGGCGGCAACGTGACGGCAGTCCACAACTCGCTCACGGTGCAGCCCCAGAACAAAGGGCAGGGGCTGATCACGGTCCAGGATGTGAAGTTCCCGAGCGTTCCCGCCGGATCCCCGCGGCCCGCGCCGTCGCCGTTCCACGTCCTGCCGCCGGACCCGCCGCTCGTCGCGCACGACGGCGGACCGATCACGCAACCGCTGCCGACGCCGACGGGACCGCTCAGCCCGTACTTTCCGACGCCGTTCGCGGGCACGGGCACGGTCGCGCTCCCGTTCCCCGGCGACTTCCCGCTCGTGAACGCCGCCTCGAACAGCGGCCTGATCCAGTCGGCGCAGTTCAACGGCGGCGGGTTCGGCGACCTCGGCTTGCAGTGGCAAAACGTGCGCGTCGGCGGCAATGTCTCGGCGGTGCACAACTCGCTCTCGGTGCATCCGGAGGGCTCCGGGCTGCAGGGGATCACGGTGTCCGACGTCGCGTACGGACCGCCGGTCACGCCGGGCATCGCGCGTCGCCTCGCCGTGCTGCCGTACGCGGTGATCTCGCCCGGCTCGGACACGACCGCCGCCGCGCCCAAACCCGTCGGTCAGGGATTGAATCCGCCCAACAGCCGCTTCCTGACCAACCAGCAACTCGCGGTCGCCAACGGCAACGACGTCTTTCTCCAGTGGAACGGGATCGAGCACCGCCGCGGTTTGGTGATCGTCCACAACATCATCGACATCACCGGCGTCGGGCCGCAGACCGGGCCGATCACGCTCAGCAACATCCGATTTCCGTACAAAATCCCGCCGATCGGCGTGCTCGGAACCTCGTCCAGGATTTCCGCACTTGCGACTCCGAGCGGTCGGCGCGCGTCGTCCGCCCGCGCGTCGCTTCCCTCGACGCCGCTGCTGAACACCGCGAGCAACAGCGGTGTGATCCGTCACGCGCAGTTCATCGACGCAAAGGTCGGCGACGGCGTGCAACAGGGCGACGTCGCGACGCAGTGGAACAACGTGGCGGTGCTCGGCTCGGTCAACGTCGTGCACAACACGCTCGCGGTCAACGCCTCCGCCGACCTGCCGCCCGGCGACGTCTCCGGCCCGATTACGATCTCCAACATCACTTTCAACAGCGGCGCGCTCGGCGGCGACCTATCAAGCAAGCACAACCAGATCGTCGTCTCGCCGCCCGACTTTTTTCAGCGCGCCTCAACCCACAAGGTGAATCGAGGCCGCGCTCTGCCGCAGAACCCGGCGGTCGTGAACGAGACGAACAACAGCGGCGTTTTGAACGGCGGTCAACTCGCCGCCGCGGGGGCGAACCACGCCTTCCTCCAGTGGCAGTGCGTCAAAATCGACGGGAAGGTTCGCGTCATCGACAACGTGCTCTCGATCAGCGTTCTCGACCGACCCTCGGCGCCGATCAACATCTCGAACGTCACCTTCGCGTAAGGCCGGTTGAAGTCGCGCGGCGATCAAGCCCTGGGAAAACGTCGCAAGTGCCCGCGAGCCTAGGCCGCCGCGACCGCGACCCCGACTCCGAGCGGGACCAAGAAGGCGGGCTCGCCTCGGAGCGGTCTCTGCCGCCGAGCCGGATCGGCCGCCCGCCCCATCGCGATGCGATTCGGGCGACCACGATGTACGAACCATCCACAAAACAGGGCGGCGGCGCGCGATCTGACAAAAGTCCCGCTGATTTCTTGCGTTCCGATCATTCGTACAGTAGACTTCCTCGCGCAGGGTCTCGCCGCGAGGCTCTCGGATCGTCCGGGAAGGAGGTTGACATGAGTGGAGTTCGGCTGTTGGTGGGGACGCGCAAGGGCGCTTTTATTTTGACCTCGGACGGCAAGCGCGAGCACTGGGAGATCAGTAGGCCGCATTTCGCGGGTTGGGAGCTGTATCACCTGAAGGGCTCGCCGGTCGACCCAAACCGGCTGTACGCGTCGCAGTCGAGCGGCTGGTTCGGTCAGATGTTGCAGAGGTCGAACGACGGCGGCAAGACGTGGGAGCCGGTCGACAACAAATTCACGTACGACGGCGTGCCCGGCACGCATATGTGGTTCGACGGCACGCAGCGCCCTTGGCAATTTAAACGAGTCTGGCATTTGGAGCCGTCGCTCACCGACCCTGACGTCGTGCTCGCGGGGGTCGAGGACGCCGCGATTTTCAAGACGACCGACGGCGGCGCGAGTTGGCACGAAATGCCCGGGCTGCGCGGTCACGAATCCGGCTCGCGCTGGCAGCCGGGGGCCGGCGGCATGTGTCTGCACACGATCCTCGTCGACCCGAGCAACCACGACCGCATTTTCATCGCAATTTCGGCCGCGGGCGCGTTTCGATCCGACGACGGCGGCGTGACCTGGAAGCCGATCAACCGCGGCCTGAAATCGAAGTATCTGCCCGACCCGAACGCCGAAGTCGGCTTCTGCGTGCACCGAATCGCGATGAACAAAGCGCGGCCGAACGTGCTCTTTATGCAGTTGCACTGGAACGTGATGCGCAGCGACGACGCGGGCGAGTCCTGGCAGCTCGTCAGCGGCAATTTACCGACCGACTTCGGTTTCCCGATCGAAGTCCACGCGCACGAGCCCGATACCGTCTACGTCGTGCCGATCAAGAGCGACGGCGAGCACTTTCCGATCGACGGCAAGCTGCGCGTTTATCGCAGCCGGACCGGGGGCAACGAGTGGGAGCCGCTCACGAACGGCCTGCCGCAGAGCGATTGTTACGTGAACGTCTTGCGGAACGCGATGGCGGTCGACACCCTCGACTCGTGCGGCGTTTACTTCGGCACGACGGGCGGTCAGGTTTACGCGTCGTCGGACTCCGGCGACAATTGGAAGCCGATCGTCCGCGACCTGCCCGCAGTGATGTCGGTCGAGGTCCAAACGCTGCCTTGAGTCGGTGGAGTTTATGAGGAGTCGGGGCGAAGAAATGTGGAGTTCGTTCGGAACAGTGGAGTTTCGCCTATGAGTTTCAAACCGGCGACGGGTGGCCCTTATCACACGTCGATCGCACCTTGGTTGTCGGTCCGAGAGGCTGCGCGCGCCGTCGAATTCTACAAGTCGGCGTTCGGAGCGATCGAAGTCTATCGCGTCGATGCATCGGATGGCGCCGTGGTGTCGCGGCTGTCGATCGACGGCGCCGAGTTTTTGGTCAGCGACGAATCGCCCGAGCACGGCGACTTCAGCCCCGCGACGATCCACGGCGGCACGGTGCGGATGATTCTCACGGTCGCCGATCCCGAGAGTTTCTTTCGGAGTGCGCGGGCAGCCGGCGCGGCGGAAGTGTCCCCGGTCTCGGAGGGACACGGTTGGCGCGTCGGTCGCGTCGTTGATCCTTACGGGCATCACTGGGAGATTGGCCATCCGCTCGCGCCGTGACGGCCGTCCGTCGATCGATCTTCCTCGGTTTTC
This sequence comes from Planctomycetota bacterium, assembly GCA_021777845.1. GTDB lineage: Bacteria > Planctomycetota > Planctomycetia > Isosphaerales > Isosphaeraceae > JAJYDB01. The sequence continues at coordinate 2,503 of JAJYDB010000220.1, read as the reverse complement.
GATGAGGTGGGATTCTCAAGCGTGATCCGCATCGTTTTGCCGGCACATTTGCGGACGATCGCGCGCGTCGAGGGCGTGGTTGAGGTGCACGTCGAAGGCGTGGTCACGCAGCGCACGGTGCTTAACGCGCTCGAGGCCCGCTTCCCCGCGTTGCGCGGCACGATGCGCGACCACGTCACCCAGCTTCGGCGTCCGTTTATTCGCTTTTTCGCCTGCGAACAGGACCTTTCGCTCGAATCGCCCGACAAACCCTTGCCCGACGCCGTAGCGTGCGGCGACGAGCTGTTTCTGGTCGTCGGCGCGATCGCGGGGGGATAGCGACCGCCGCTTGGAGTCCGGTCCGCGCGCAGGGGCTTGACGCCCGGGCAAACCAGTCGTATCGTAGAATTACGATTAATGGCGTTGCAGGAGGCGGTCGTGGACGAGACGTGTTGTGCTCCCTTGGACGGCAAGGTCGTTCGCGAGGTTGAGCGTCGGGATTCGGACGTCGAGCTGGCGGTGCTCTCCAAAGCATTGGGGCATCCCGCCCGCGTACGGATTCTGCGTTTCGTGATCGCGCAGGAGTCGTGCATCTGCGGCGACATCGTCGAGCACTTGCCGCTGGCGCAGTCGACGGTCTCGCAACACCTGAAGATGCTCAAGCAAGCGGGACTCATTCGCGGCACGATCGACGGACCGAGGGTTTGTTACTGCGTCGAGCCGAAGGCTCTGCAAAGGTTCCGACAACTCGTCTCCGGCCTCTAACCGCGGGTGTTTTTTTACCCAACGTCATCGGTAATCAACGATAAGATGGCGCAGGAGAGGATCATGGCCAAGCTCGTCGTCTACGACCCGCCGATGTGCTGTTCGACCGGGGTTTGCGGACCGTCGGTCGATCCGCTTTTGCCGCGGGTGACCGCCGATCTCGACTGGCTGAAGCGCCGTGGGGTCGAGGTCGAACGGTTCAACCTCGCGCAGCAACCTCAGGCGTTCGTCGCGAATCCCAAGGTGACCGCGGCCCTCCGCGAATACGGCAACGAGTGTCTGCCGTTGGTCCTCGTCGACGATGAGATCGTTGCTCGCGGCACGTACCCGGATCGCGCCGGGCTGGCGCGTCTCGCGGGCGTCGCGGTCGCCGACGAGCCCGTGACCTCTAAGCCCGAGGCTTCCTCGTGCTGTTCGTCCCCGACCACGGTGACGATCGGCGGGAAGCCGGGAATTTCCTCGGGCGGTTGTTGCTGACCGACGAAAGAAAGCGGCGGGTGTCTTATGCTGATGCGCGATCCGGTCACTCGAAATCTTTTTTTCACCGGCAAGGGGGGTGTCGGCAAGACGTCGACGGCGGGAGCGGCGGCGGTCGGCCTCGCGGACGCCGGCAAGCGGGTGCTGCTTGTGAGCACCGACCCGGCCTCGAATCTCGACGAGGTCTTCGGCGTTGCGTTGGGGATGCGTCCGACGCCGATCCCCGAGGTTCCCGGCCTCTGCGCGCTGAACATCGACCCCGAGGCCGCGGCGCGCGACTACCGCGAGCGCATGGTCGGGCCTTACCGAGGGATTCTGCCGGATGCCTCGGTGCGCAGCATGGAGGAGCAGTTCTCGGGCGCGTGCACGATTGAGATCGCCGCGTTCGACGAGTTCTCGCGACTCCTCGGCGACGCCGCGGCGACGGCCGAGTTCGATCACGTCCTCTTCGACACGGCCCCCACCGGGCACACGCTCAGGTTGCTCCAACTTCCGGCGGCCTGGACGGTGTACTTTGAGAACAACGTCGGCGGGAACTCGTGCCTCGGCCCGCTCGCGGGTTTAGCCGCCCAGCGCACGCTCTACGATTCGGCGTTGAAGGCGCTCGCCGACCCCGACACGACGACGCTCGTGCTCGTCGCGCGGCCGGAATCCACGTCGCTGCTCGAAGCGGACCGGACCAGCCGCGAGCTTGCCGATCTTGGCATCCGCAACCAGCGACTAGTCGTGAACGGGCTCTTCCATGCGACCGACCCCGCCGACGCGGTGGCCTCCGCGCTGGAGGAACGCGGTCGCGCGGCCCTCGACGACCTTCCCGCGGGGCTCGCGCGACTGCCGCGCCTCGACGTGCGACTCTTGCCGTTCAGCCTCGTGGGAGTCCCCGCGCTGCGGGTGCTGAACGACCCGTCGCTCGCGAGCCGGCACCCGATGTCGACCGCCCCTCAGGAAGAGTTCGACGCGCCGACGCCGCCGCCGCTCGCAGCGCTGATCCCCGAGTTAACCCGCGGCGGTCGCGGCGTGATCCTCGCGATGGGCAAAGCGGGAGTCGGCAAGACGACGATCGCGACTATGATCGCGCTCGAAGTCGCCCGCCTCGGGCACAAGGTTTACCTCTCGACGACCGACCCCGCGGCGCATCTCGACCTCGCGCTCGGCGCGAACGTGCCCAACCTCTCTGTGAGCCGCATCGACCCGGAGCAAGAGACCGCCGATTACAAGACCGAGGTGATGGCGGGCGCGGGCAAGGATCTCGACGAACAGGGCAGGGCTCTCCTTGAAGATC
>JAJYDB010000219.1 GCA_021777845.1 Planctomycetota bacterium | reverse complement strand
GCTCGGCCGTGCAGACGGAGGAGGATGAGATAGTCCAAGCCTCGCGGAAACGCGAGGGCACTTGAATCCCTTGGTTGCAGGTTCGAATCCTGCGGGCCGCACTTCCCCAGCTCGAAACGAGACTTCACACGCACCGGCAACGCGCGTAATGCCCGACACCTCCGCGACGCAAGGCCAATCGATTCCGCAAGTTGTGGCGTCCCGGCCGGCGTTTCGTCCAGGCTTGATGATCCCCTCGATCCTCGCTTGGACACTCGTGTCGGCCCACGCGCTCGCAATCTGGCTCGCGGTCGGCGGTTGGGCGGGACTGACCAACGGCTGGCCAATCTGGCGCGACGACCACCCGCTGTATTTCCACAGCGCTCTAGTCACAAAGTCCTTCCTGGCACAATCTTGGACTACCGCGGGCTACGACCCAAGCTTCATGGCGGGCTACCCCAAAAGCGTTGTCTTTCCTGCCTCCTCAACCTTGCCCGAACTCGTCCTGGCCATCTTCCCCTCCACCCGCGCCGCCTTTGCTTACAAAGCGTACGTAGCTCTCTCAGCTACGCTCGCGCCAATCCTCATCATCCTCGCCGCGCGCCGATTCGCGACCCCCTCAAAAGCCTCCACCTCGGCGGCGGCCCTGCTCTTCCTACTCTACGTGTGGCTCGATTTCCCGATCAATTACGTCGGATTCGGGATGCTGCCGTACTTCCTGGCAGTCCCGCTCGGGTTGTACGCGCTCGCGCTCACCGCGAACTGGCTCGAAACCGGAGGCTTGCCGCACTATCTCGGCGTCACCTTTGCCCTCTGCCTTGTTTTTCTCGTTCACCTGACCTCGGCAATGCTTCTCATCCCCGCGGTGCTCGCCTCCTATGCGGCGGCGATCTGCTCAAAACCGACTCCAGCCTCTCCCCGCATGCCGCTCTCACGCCACCTTGGATTCTGGTCGATCGGACCTATCGTTTTGCTGTGCAATGCCTTCTGGTGGTGGCCGGGAATTTGGCTGGCCTCGACAAAAGGGGCCAGCGATTTCGCCTTCAGTCACATTGAAGGTGCCTGGCCTCGGCTCGTGCAAATCGTTTGGACCGAGTCCCCGCTCGAGGTCGTACTCTTGGCCCTCGGGCTCCCAGGGTTGAGCCTGCTCATTCGACGTAAGCCAATCAATGGATGGGGTTTAGCGGGCTTCATCGCCGCCGGGTTCGGGTGGGGCTACCTCGCGGGCGAGTCGCGCCGATTCGACTTCCTCCAGCCCGGCAGGCACACTTTCGCTTTTTATAGCGGACTTGCGGTCGCATCGGGGGAGTCGCTCCGAGTCGGCCTTGCTCGTCTTCGACGCGACGGCGACAGTGCAGGCGCACGCGTCCGGCTCGATCGGTGGGCGATCCTCGGTCTGCTCTTGGTCGGGACTCGTTTCTTGGGACCTGCCGTCGTAGAGTCGGCGAGGTTGCGATTGTTGGGGCCCGAACCGTTCTTGTCGAGCCGGCCGTCACCCCGGCTTCGCTGGGTCGTCGAACAGGTCAAGGCTAATGTAAAGCCAGGCGAGAGATTACTTTACGAAGAGGGCGGGATTCCCGTCCCCGGCGTTCCCGAACCGTTCCAAGGCGGCCGTTTCAGTGGCCTACTCCCCTGGCTGACCGGCGTCGAAGTCATCGGCGGCCCTTACTTGAAAGCCTCGCTCACAACCAACTTTACGCAATTCGGCGGCGGCAAACTGTTCGAGCGGAGCGGCTGGGATCGCGATCATTTCGTAAAGTACGCCAGGTTATACCGCCCTGAGGCGATCCTCTGCTGGACCCCGCACGCACGCGGCTTTTGTCGATCCAACCCCGACTTAATTCAGATTGTCACCGAAAGCACTGACGGAACCTTCATTTTGGGCAAAATACGAGGTTTCGGCGGAGCCGCTATCGCGGGATCGGCCCTCGTCTCTAGTCGACCGGGTCAATTGACCGTTCGCGATGCACGACCCGGCCTTGACGGGTTTGTCGTGCTCCGCTATCACTACGTCCCGCGATTGCGGACGAAACCCGCGGTTGAACTCGACGGGGTGCTCCTGGAAGGAGACCCGGTTCCTTTCATCCGCCTCCGTCCGCCCCCCGACGCCTGCGTTATCGAGCTGGCGATTCCCCAAGGACGGGGTGGCCAGCCGAAGGACTGAGGGAATGTCGCGAACGACGCAACCTCTCTCTCGGACGGTGCTTATGCCGCCGTTTAGATCGTCTTGACCCAGGCGACGCGTTCGTCTCCACGGAAGGAGTCCGCCGTGCCGCAAGCTGAAGCCGGGATGCATGCGCGCCCCGACGTCGATTGGTTGTTCCGCCGACTGGTCTGGGTGCTGACCTCACTCACGATCCTCGGCGCCGGCATCGCCTACGCCGGCAAAGCCGCCGACAACCGCAGCGCCTTCGTGCGCTGGCGGCACCAAGTCCACATGCTCTGGGACGGCGTCAATATCTATGACACGCTCCTCTTCCCCAACCCCCCGATCATGCCAATCACGCTTGCGCCTTTTATGGCGTTGCCAAAGCTGCCCGGCGCGCTCTCTTGGTTCGCCTTCAAAATCGTCATAACTGCCTTCTCAGCATGGTTTTGCTTCGACATGGTCCGAAAGCCGGGGGCCCAATCCCCCCTCCCTTCCTGGGTCATCGGACCTACGCTCCTACTTAGCCTGAGGCCGATCCTCAGCGACTTACATCACGGAAACAACAATCTGTTGATCCTCTTTGTCGTGGTCGCATCCCTGCAAGCTTGGAGGAAAGGCTACGACGTCCTTTCCGGCATCCTACTTGCACTCGCGATTGCGTACAAAGTCACTCCGGCATTGTTCGTGCCTTACTTTATGTACAAACAGTCCTGGCGAACCGTGCTCTGGACGATGCTCGGCCTCGGCATTTTTCTCTTGATTGTGCCAAGTCTTGTTCTCGGTGTTGGCTTTAACGCCGAGTGCCTTGCGATGTGGTGGCATCGGATCGTCTCGCCGTTCGTGACCAAGGGCGAAGCGGGGGCCTCCGAGATTAACCAGTCGCTTGTGGGCCTGATGATGCGCCTTTTTACGGCGCCCAAGGACGACGCCGGCATCTATGACCCGCACTTCGACGTTCATTTGCTCCTCAGACCCGCGGCGGAAGTCGCCCGGCTGGCCAAGGTCATCTCGATCGGACTCGTCGGCTTGCTCGCGCTCTTCTGCCGGACCAAGAGCAAGCGCCGCGACGATCCCCGCATGCTCGGCGAGTTCTCGCTGGTCGTGCTCACAATGCTCTTCGTGTCGGAACGAAGCTGGAAGCATCATTATGTGACCTTACTCCTTCCGTACACTTACCTTATGTACCGAGTGGGCATGCCGGCCTTATCCCGACGCGCACGCATCCTAATCGCTTCGGGGCTCGCGCTCTCCTGCCTGCTGATGGCTACGACGTCGAGCGAAATCGGCGGCCTGTTCGTGAACGGCGTCGGGCACAAACTTGCTCAAGCCTATGGGATGTTCCTTGCCGCGGGATTCGTGCTCTACGGGCTGACCGCGTGGCGCGTCGTGGTCGAAGGAAAACTGCCGGCACCTCTCGCGGAGCCAGGCTCTCCAGAGCCTACCGAGTAAAACGCCGTCCACGGGTCGAGACACCCGATCTCGGGCCGGCGACCGAATGTTTCTCAAACTAACCCACTCGCTAGTCAATACTTGTGGCCATTTCCATCACTTCGGCGATCGCATCCTATCTCGTCACTTCTCGTATGCGGTTCGATCGCCAAACGACTGTCGCCTGGCCTGGGAGGGCCGAATAATGTCCGTCCGAAACACACGAAAAAGCCGGTCGAGATCGCGGCTTGAGCCGGAAGCCCTGGAGTCGCGCGAACTCCTCACCGGAACCGGCGGCGATACCTTCGCGATCATCCCGGGCTCGATCAAGCAAGCCGGCGGCACCGCGCAAATTCAGTTCACCATCAATCCGGCGAACTTCACGATCCCTAACGGCAAAATGGTCCTCGGACTCGACATCGCCCCCGATCCGTCCACAACGCTGAAACCGATGATTATTTCGGTCACCCCCAGCGACCACGCCACCCACGCCGCCACAATGCATTCGAGGTACGACCCGACGGTCAGCCGATCGAACGCATCCTCCGGCTTCACGACTTCGGCCGTCCTCACGCCCATCACTTTCGACCCCAAGATGAAAGGTCAGCCGCAAACCTTCACCGTCACGGTGAGGGCACTCGCTCACACCACCGGAAACTTCTTGCTCGGCTTCTACCTCCCAGGCGACGTGACCGGTGCGGGAACCGTCACCCAAGCCGACCTCAACACCATTAAATCAAGCTTCGGAGTCGATGCAAATTCTTCGAGCTACAGCTTTTACGTGGACTCCAACCGCGACGGCCTGATCGGGCCGATCGATCTCAAAATCGCCAAGATGAACCTCGGCGTCTCCACGAGCATCACTCCTTCGATCACCTCCAACCTCGACCCCGCCACCGACTCCGGCCTTCAGGATCGAATCACAAGCGTGAATCCGATCCACTTCACGGGCGCGGCGAGCCCCGGTTCGACCGTGACCTACACCAACTCCAATACCTCAATCGCCCCCGTGTCCACAACTGCCGATTCCTACGGGAATTACAGCATTTACACCCCGTTGGCGAGCGGTGCGAACAACTTCACCCTCACGACACACGACAGCTTCGGACAAACCATCACCGGATCGCTGGCGACTGTTACGCTGACCCCGAACCCTCCACGCGCTTAAAAAAGATCGAGGCCGACCCCGCCCGCGACGAGCGGGCGGCCCTCGCCGGCTGCCCTGCCCGTTCCGTCCCCACCGGCAGGGCTCGACGGCGCCGTAACAGACGTGGAAACGATTGCGTCCACAGTCCTTATGCGGCGCAATGCCCACTCAGTCGCGTCGCGAATCACAGGATCCTGATCGGTCAACAAGGCTTCGAGTGCCGGGGCCGCCTCGGCGACCCGTCTCGCGCCGAGGATCAGCGCGGCGTTCCTCATCAGTCCCGATCGTTTCGCTCGCTGCAATGAAGTCGATCGCAGCGTCTTTGCGAACTCTGGTCCTTCGGACGTAAGCCATTCAATGAGATTGGGATGCGTCAAATCATCACGCGGCGTGAAGGACTCCTCGCGTCCGATCGCCGCCTTGCGGTTCCACGGGCACACGTCCTGACAAACGTCACACCCGAAGACCCAGCCGTCAAGTCGATCGCGGTACGTCTCGTCGATCGGCCCGCGGTGCTCGATCGTCCAATAACTGATACAACGCCGCGCGTCGAGGCGGTAGGGCCCGTCGAAAGCGTCAGTCGGGCACGCGTCGAGGCAGCGGGTGCAGGTCCCGCAATGATTCGGCTCGTGAGCAGCGTCGGGACGCAACTCGACGTCGGTCGCAAGTGCTCCGAGGAACGTAAAACTGCCGAGTTTCCTATCGATCAGCATGGTGTTCTTGCCGACCCAACCCAGGCCCGCAAGCCGAGCGTAGTCTCGCTCCAACAACGGAGCCGTATCCACTACTACGCGTCCACGCGCCTCGGGTCGCTCGCGGACGAGCCAGGCGTGCAGATCTTCCAGTCTGCGGCGCAGCACGTCGTGGTAATCAAGCCCGCGCGCATAGCGGGCAATCTTGCCCTCGGTTGGACCCGGTTCCCGGTCGTCGGGACGACCGTAAACCATACTCACCATCACGATCGACCGAACATCCTGAAGGATCCGATTCGGGTCGCCTCGCGCGTCCGCATGACGCTCCAAGTAGCCCATGCCCGCCGCGCATCCCGCTTCGAGCCAATCCAAGAATCTCGGATAATCGGGAGCGGTTACCGCGGGCGCAACCCCGACTTTATCGAAGCCAAGACGTAATCCCTCGGCCTTTAACCGTTCGGTAAGATCGTCGTTGACGGCGGTCGGGGCGGTCAATCACACGATCCTTTCACAAGTGGACCCTATTCCCTACAGGTCGCGCAAATTGCGAATCGCGGCGACCGCCATTCGGTCGCACGCCTCGTTTTCAGGGTGCCCGTTGTGACCGAGCACGTGCCGTACCCGCACTTCGTGACCCGCGAGCAACTCGTCGAGACGACGCCACAAATCCTCGTTTGCGATCGGCTTTGACTGTCTGCCCTCTTTGCGCTTCCAGCCTTGACGCTTCCAGCCGGGCAGCCACTCGCTGATCCCCCGTGCGACGTACTGGCTGTCGGTGACCACCTCCACGCGACAGTGCCGACGCAACGACGCCAGCCCCTCAATCACCCCGGCAAGCTCCATTCGGTTGTTCGTCGTGGCCGGATCCGCCCCCCAACGCGACAATTCCTTGCCAGTGGCCGGATGCCTCAAAATATAAGCCCAGCCTCCCGGCCCCGGGTTCCCCTGACACGCGCCGTCCGTGAACAATTGCACAAAGTCCGCTTCGCTCTCGTCGTTCTTGCTCATGACGCGATCGTAGCGTGGCAACGCCGCCGGGTCGACCCGAGCAGGCACCTCGATCAGTATTTCCTCACCACCCCGACCAGAACGCCCAAAATGTTCACTTTGTCGCGGAAAATCGGCTTCATCGTCTTGTTGGCGGGCTCAAGGCGAACCCGGTTCTTTTCCTTAAAAAACTTCTTCAACGTCGCCGCGCCGTCCTCGTCGCGGATCGCAACAATCTGTCCGTCGCGCGCCGCCGTTTGCTTCTTGATAATCACGAAGTCGCCGTCGGCAATGTGCGCCTCGATCATCGAGTCCCCCGTGACCCGGAGCGCGAACTTGTCGTCCGCGTTCTCCCACTCGCCAAATTCCAGCTCCTCCTCGGTCTCGACGGCCTCAAGCGGCTGGCCCGCGGCGATCCGACCCACAAGTTTCACACCCCTCGGCGCCGAGACGGGGTCGTGCAGCAACTGGATCGAACGCGAGATCTTCTTCTCGCGGTGAATCAACCCTTTCTTCTGCAACGCGGCCAGATGACACATCACCCCGTTCGGGCTCTTGATGTCGAACTGTTGACCGATCTCACGCACCGTCGGACCATAGCCCCGGCCCTGAATCTTGTCGCGGATGAACTCGTAAATCTCTTTCTGTCGAGGCGTTAACGCATTTAAATCGGCCATGAGGCTTCTCCTGGAGTTGCGTTCATCAACCTGACCCTTTGAGAGGTAATGTACACAGGTAATCTAGCGCACGCAAGAACATTTTGGAAAAAAAATCGGATCGGTCATGATGTTGCTCCAGATTAACTTCGCCCCGCGGGAGTCCCTGCCCTTGATGTCGCAAACAGCCCGAGTCCTCGCGATCCACGCCCATCCGGACGACGTCGAATTTCAGTGTGCCGCCACACTTGCGCTGCTCCGACGGGCGGGTCACCACGTGACCATTGCCACCATGAGCCCCGGCGACTGCGGCAGCGCCGAGCACGACAACGAATCCATCGCCGCTATTCGCCGCGCCGAAGCCGCCGCCGCCGCGGCGCTCATCGGAGCCGAATACGTCTGCCTCGAATTCCGCGACCTGTCGATCGTCAACGACCTCGACGCTCGCCGACGCGTCGTCGAATGCCTCCGACGCACCCGCGCTGAAATCGTCCTGACCGCTCCTCCCGCCGACTATTTAAGCGATCACGAAATCACAAGCGTGCTCGTGCGCGACGCCTGCTTCGCGGCACCGATCGCGAATTATAAGACGTTACAGTGGGAGCCCGCCCCCCCCTTGCCCACGATCCCAACGCTTTATTTCGTAGACCCCATCGGCGGCGTCGACCGCGACTTGCGCGCCGTCGCGCCCGACTTTTACGTCGACGTCAGCAGCGTCTTCGAAACCAAGGCGGCAATGCTCGCGTGCCACGCCAGCCAGAGGAACTGGCTGTTGAAACAACACGGCATCGACGAGTATCTGCACCTACAGCGCGACCACGGCGCTCGTCGCGGCGCGGAAATTGGTGTCGCGTACGCAGAAGGCTTCCGCCAATACCGCGGCCATCCTTACCCGACCGAAAACCGTTTAATATCACTCCTCGGTCAGGACGGCCGCGGCCGCACCGCCGCGGGCACCGCCGACACGCGGGTTTGATCACGCCTTTTACCGCGACTTCCGCTTCTTGTGCTTTTTAGGCGGGATCGAAAA
>JAJYDB010000218.1 GCA_021777845.1 Planctomycetota bacterium | reverse complement strand
GGAATCGGCTCGCAAGTGATCGATTGGGTCGGCGTCGTTGGGCGTGGTCGGCGCGATCGTCGTCTCGACGCGGCGGCGGGTCGGCGGTATCTTGAAGCCGAGTCGGGATAAAACGCCGGCGGTGCGCACGGGCAGGTCGCACTTCGACACCCTGGGAAGGATCCGCATGACCGCCGGCTCGACGCAACGGCTGAGAGCACGTGAGGTTGGACCTGCGTCGTCGCGGGTGGCGCTCGCGGTAGCCGACACCAATTTCTACACGACGAAGCACTTATTCGGCGAGGTAGAGAACGCCGACGTCGACACCTTGCTGCTGGATTGCGTCGACTACCGGAACGCATGGAATCAGGGTCGGCCGCCGTGGCGTTGGAGCGGTCGTCTGGAGCGTTGCGGCCCGCGGCACTGGGAGCGCGACCTGGTGCTGCCGACCGGCTGGATGAAGCGCTTTCCGCGGTGGGGGATGCGGCCGATCGCGCGTGCGATTCAGAGTTGGCGCGCGGCCGAAGCGCCGGGCGCGTCGCTGGCGCTGGTGATGACGTACCCGCACTTCGTGTTTCTGCGCGACCAGCTGCGGCCCGAGCGCACCGTCTACTACAACATTGATGATTACACGCTCTATTGGCCGCGTTCGGCCGACGTCGTCCGTCGTTTGGAGCGGCGGATCGTGCTCGAATCGGACCTGACGGTGTGCGTGGCGCGTCGCCGCGCCGACGAGCTCCGCGCGGCGATTCCCGAGGCCGCCGAACGCATCCGGCACCTGCCGCACGGCACCCCGCGCGACTGGATACCCGACGCGCCGTTTCTCCGGCCGGGGCGCGCGCCGGAGGATCTTGCGCACTTGCCGCGTCCGTGGCTCGGGTTCGTCGGATCGCTGTCGGACCGGATCGATTGGCGGCTCGTCGACCGGCTCGCGACCGACTTTCCCGCGGCGTCGATCGTGCTGATCGGCAGTCCGCCCGCCCTGCCCGTCCACCCGCAAGGTCCGCTTGCCGACGCGGCGCGTTGCCTCGCGCGGCCGAACGTGCACGCGGTCGGCTGGCGGCCGCAACACGAGATTTCCCGATATTATCGCGCCTTCGACATCAGCCTGATCCCCTACCTCATCGATCATCCGTTTAATATCGCGTGCTGTCCGACCAAAATCATGGACACGATGCCGACCGGCCGGCCGATCGTTTCGACCGCGCTGCCCGAATGCCGGCTGTACGAGTCGCTCTTTGACGTCGCCGTGGATCACGACGCCTTCGTCGCCGCGGTCGGCTCGATTCTCGCGCGCGACTCGAACGACGGCCGTTGTCTCGAGCGTCACGCCTGGGCTCGGGCGCACGCGTGTCCGCGCGTCGCCGAACAGATTCTCGACTGGGTGCTCGACGCTCCTCCCGCGAACCGAGCGTGACGCCAAAAAAAACGCCCCCGGCCGTGCAAAGCCGAGGGCGATCGTGGTTCCGGGTCGCGAGCGGCGCAAGCTGCTCGCTTTGATAGGCGTAGCGGTTTACTTGTGCCGGGGCTTGATCGGTCCGCCGACCTTGCGGGCGTAGATGCCGACGCCGATATTGCCGAGCGGCGTGGTCTTGCCGGTGGAGTAGCCGGAGCCGTGCGCGACGCTCGCGATGTAGCCCTGACCGGCGATGTCGTGCGGGGTCCCGTAATAGTGTTGGTACGGGCGGTACGTCGCCGAGATCACACTGCCGGTGAGGTCGCCTTGTTGGGCGTAGTTGATGTGGCTCGCGGCGCGGGTCCCGTGCAGCCCGGCGGCGTACGACGGGTAGAAGAAGCCCGACTTCACCTCGCTGTTCACCGCTTGACCGGTGATGCTCACCGAGTCGATCGAGGCCGCCGACGTGATCGCCGCGTTCGTGAGAGCGTTGCCGGGCCGCGCTTTGTAAGCGGGCGTCCGCGTCGAGTACAGCATATAGTTGTTCGGGTTGATCGGCGTTTGGAGGATCTGGTTCGCCGGTCCGACCACGACGCGGTGGATGCTGTTCGCGGTCACGAGGCCGCCTTGCAGGCCCGCCGCGGGGAATCCGTAGAGATTCGTCGGGATGCCCGAGGAGGCGAGCGTCGTCGGCGCGCCGAGCGGATTGCCGAGGCCGCGGTCGAACCGCAGCGTGCCGATCGGGCCGGCGACGTCGATGCCGACGCCGTCCGCGGTGCCGCCGAAGTGCGCGCTTCGCAGCGAGCTCAGGCCGCTGAAGCCGTTTTTGAACGGCTGCGACTCGCGCGCCGCGGTGACGTTCGTCGCGGAACCGGCGACGTTCAAGGTATTGATCGCGTTGGCGCGGATCGAGGTCCGGCCGGTCGTGAACGCGTTCGGGAACAGGTATTGGTACGCGCCCGGCTCGGCCTGCTGCCCGATCGAGCCGACGCTGATGCTCTGCGCGACGCCGTTGATATCGAGGTTGACCGTCGGGGTCACCTGCGGCGTGCTCGGGATCGCGGTCTGCGAGCTGTTGATCACCGTATTGTAGATGCTGTCGATACGGATCACCGGGTGCTGTTTGATCGGAGCCGACGGGTCGCCGATCGTGATGTTGATCGGCAGGTCCGAGGTCGCCACGTCGATCGGCGCCTCGATGTTGTGCAGTTCGAGCAGCCCGACCCCGCCGAGCAGCGAGATATACGTGCTGTAGTTGTTCAACTGGCCCGCCGGCGGCGTGACCGTCTGTTGCAGCGTGAAGCCCTTCAGAACAATCGAACCAACCGGGCTGTTGTCGGTCAACTGATTGAAGAGGATCGTGCCGCTGTTCGCGTCCTGGGTGTAAATCGACTGGCTCACCGTGCCGACGACGCGCGTCTGGCTCGTCGTGCCGACGAGCTGGATCGTGTTGATATTATCATCAAGCACGCCGTCGTTCGGAGAGATGTCGGTGACGATCACCTGGCCGGGCCCGAAGACCTGGATCGTCCAGTTGTTGCCGGCGCGATCCTGTCCGGTAATGTACTTGCCCGCGTTGTTGTAGTAGGGCGAGTTCGGATTCGCGACGTTGAAGGGCGTGCCCTTCGTGCCCGGCAGGGTCGCCATGATGCTGAGGTCGGTGGGCCGGTACGGATTGACGCCCGGTATCACCGAGAGCATCGTGCGCGTTTCGAGCGCCTCCAGATTCATGAGCATCGGGCCGCGAGCGTGCGAGCCGCGCCGATCGATTCGTCGATTACCCCGCATCGATGGATCCCTCCTTGCGGCGACGTCCGCGTCGCGTGTCCGCGCGCTGCCTCGTCGCCTTCGTCGCCGTCGGCCTTGACTCGTATATCCGCGTCGTTCGCGGCCCGGGGTCGATCGCCCGCGCCGCTTCCGCCGCGTGCCGCCCGCGAGTTCGCCGCGACCCGCCGCGACGAACCGTCGTGGAAGACGGACCGCGCCGGGAGTCGCCGCGCGATCAGCGCGGGCTTTCACGCCTTACCCACAGAGGTTCGGCCCCGATCGGCCCGCGACTTCACGCCTCCCGACGCCTTCCCAACCAGCCCGCGCCGCGCACGACGGCCGCACGAATCACGCCCGAAACTGCGCGCACAACGCTCGTCGCGGTCGCGCCCGTTGTGCCGCGCCGACACGCCGCGCGCATCGCGCCGATTGATCCGAATCTGATGCCGGATCGGTTGAGGTCTCGGCCTCGGTCAATTGAACACGTCGATTCGTTTAAAAAAACGTAAAACCGCGGATCTTGAGGCTTGACGTGTTTTCTTCGGCATGAGAAGTTCGTCAATCGTAGACCACAACTCATGAAGTTCACGGCCGATGCCGTTGCGATTTGCATCCGTTCGGATTTGCCGTTTGCTTGAGGGTTCGGGCATGAATCGCATCCATTTGGTGATCGTTGGGGCCGCCGCTCTGGCATCGTCGCTTGCCGCGGGCTTCTTGGCGCGGCCGCGGGTTGATCGCGGACTGGTCGCGAGCGTTCCCGTCGCGAAATTGGGCGTGCGCGGGCAGGGCGAGGAGATCCCGGTCGAATTCGAGCTTCGCAACGATTCGAACATGCGGATCCAAATCCTCGACGTCCTGCGCAACTGCGAATGCGTCGACCCGACGCTGGGCGATGTCCGCGTGATGACGCCCGGCCAACGCGCCGTGCTGAAGGCCGTCTGGCACACTCGCACACGTCGCGGACCAAGCTCGACCGACATGACCATCGCCTATCTGACCGAGAAGGGAGAGTCGCGCTACACGCGGCTTGAACTCGAAGCGACCGTCGAGCCCGACTACGAGGTTGCGCCCGACCATCTTACGTTCGTCGTGGGGGGGGAGGGGGGGCAATCACTTCTATTCCGCCCGCTCCGCGTGCCTGAGCTCAACCTGCTGAGCGTGACCTGCTCGGACGACGCTTTTACCGCGACGCTTGACCGCGACCACCGCGCGGTCGTCGTGATGTTCGACGCTTCGAAGCGGCGGCTGGATGCCGGCGATGCCGAGTTGCGCGTCTTGACCGACAGCCCGCACGAACCCACGTTTGTGGTGCCTTTGAAAGTTCGTCAATGACGACGGCGCGTCGCCGTCGTGTTTCGACCCTGGGTTTCTTGAAGGAGTGCAACCGATGCGTCGATTCTCCCGTCCTCTTTTCGCCCGCGCCTGCGCCGTCGTCGCCTTCGCCGCCGCACTTGTGGGGTTCGAGAGCGTGATGTTGGCGGAGACCTGCCCAAATACAGGTCCTAACATGTGCGGATGTCCGGCATTAGCGTCCTACTCCAAATGTGCTTCGGGCGTAGAGTGCCCAAACAGCTTCTATCAGAAGCCGACCGACGGCGCATTTTGCTGCATCGTCGCGGCCAATTACCAGTGTACCCCAGGCACGAGCGTCCAAATGGTTCTTTGTTATACTCAGTATAAGTGCAAAGTGAGTAGTATAAACCCTGATTATTGCGTCACTAATGCGGTGGACGATCAGATTTTCCAGGCGATTCCTAATACCGGTTTGGCTTGCCCTCCGGGCGGGGGTTGAAGGGTCCGATTGGGATCGCGACAAGCGTGGTCGACCGCGTTAATCGCACATTCATGGATCTCTTAAATCGAGAGAACGGCGCGTTCCCCGGGTCTCTTTCCAGATACGTGAGGCCTCCGACCATGAGAATGCTTAACGTCGCGGTGCTGATACTGACCTGTTCGTCGCCGGTCGATCCGCAAACCGAGCTTTCGACACTGCAACGCGCTGTCAACGAACATCGACGCGAGATCAAAAGCGGCATCTTCGAGATCCATTGCGCGGGGAGGTACAGTCTGGGGGTCGACGAGTTCGACGATACATATGCACTGGAAGGGAGGCTGCGCAGAATTGAGAGAAAGTGGCTGACGCGTCGCGGGAAAGTTCTCACCGAGGGGGATCGTTATCGAGATTTGGTGGCGTTCGGTGAGAAAAAACACGTCTGGTACACCGAGGCGCGAGACAGCGTCTCGCAAGCTCGTATCATGCTCAATTACTTCGATCTCACCAAAATCGGCGCCGACAACACAGGGATGCAAATAACCGACCCACGCCTGCTGGGGAACAGTTGCGACGATCTCCGGAACACGGTTCATTTCAACTTGGGGTCGGGTTGCTTCCTCTGGCGAGGTAAGATGAAGGATATCCAAATCGTTGATGCGACGATTGACGGCAGCCCTTGCAAGCAGGTCAGCTACAAAGATGAGAAAGGCAACGAGGATGCGTGGGTGGTCGACATCGGTCGCGGCTACAACCTGCTGAGCCGAAAGATCAAAGCGACCGCGGGAGGGACGTCGATCATCGAATCTGTTAAGAGCGAACTTCCCAGCGTCTCCGACTCCGGGATCTGGTTTCCCTCGAAGGTTTCCTATCGCCGCGAGGAGAACGGCAAGGAGGTAACCTCGGAGCAACTCACGATTCGTCTCTCGCACCTGAATAAGCCGATCGCCCCCAAGCTCTTCACGCTCGCCGGGATGGATATTTTGCCCGGCACCGGCATCAACGAGAATCCGCCGTCGACGCACAAGCAGCAAGTCTGGGACGGCCATGAGATCAAGGTCATCGAACCTCCCCTCGCCACCGCGCCGCGCGTCTTTCAGCCCGTCACGGGCGGGACGAATTGGAGCCTGCTGATGGTTTCGATCGGCTCGGGATTGGTCTTTCTCGGCGTGCTCTGGAAGCTCCTGAAACCCAAACCCGCGAGCGGCACATGAGACGCGGCCCAACGGGCTTCACACTCATCGAAATGCTCGTCGTGATCGGCATCATTTCGATCCTGGCCGGCCTGCTCTTGCCCGCGGTGCAATCGGCGCGCGAAGCCGCGAATCGGCTCCGGTGCGCGAGCCAACTCCGGCAGCTCGCGCTCGCGATGCACGGCTATCACGACGTCAACGGCTCGCTCCCGCTCGGCAACACGGTCGCATTTTACAAAGACGTCGGCAATGTTCAGGACGGCCCGAGCGTCTTCATCGCGCTTCTTGGACAGATCGAACAGCAAGCGCTCTACAACGCCGTCAACTTCAACAAGAATATCTATACGATCGCGAATCAAACCGTCCATGTATCCGGCCCGGGGCTGCTCTGGTGCCCGAGCGACCCGCAAATCGCCGCGCTCGCAAACCCCGACGCGTATTTCCCCAACTTTCTCGACTTTCCCAACGGCACGTTTCGCGTCCGCGATTCGAGCTACTCCGCGAACGCGGGAACCTGGCTGCACGTCACCCACGACCTCAAGAAACTGCCCGGCTTGACCGCGCAGGACAACGGCATCGCGACGACGAATCGCGTCTTCACCTTGAGCTCCGTGACCGACGGCTTGAGCCAGACGTTCTTGCTCGGCGAGCACGTGCGCTTTCTCGAACGCGAGAACAGTTATCTCGCGCGCGCACTCTTTTGGTGGTTTGACGGCTATGTGGGGGACACGATGTTCGCGACCACGTACCCCATCAACCACCGTTTCGGAACCCCAATCGACCTCGGCAACGGCTCGACGGGTTACGTCCAGGTTACGACGTCGGCCGCGAGCCGGCATCCCGGCGGTGCGAACTTCGCGTTCTGCGACGGATCAGTCCACTTCCTCAAAGACACGATCAACTCGTGGCCGCTCGACCCGGCGCGCGGGATGCCCGTCGGCCTGTACGGCGGCCTCGGCTCGATCTACCTCATGGCGCCCGGAACGAATTTCGGCGTCTACCAGGCGCTCTCGACACGCAACGGCGGCGAGGTCGTCTCGGCCGACTCGTTCTGAACGACCCCGCCTCAGACCGTCAACTGCGGCAAACGACCGTCGCTGTCGCCGAAGCGGTCGACCTTCACCCCCACGCGGTCGAGCATCTCGACGTACAGGTTGTTGAGAGGCGTCGTTTTCTCAAGTTTGACGTGTCGGCCGGTGTGAATCGTGCCGTTGCCGCGGCCCGCCATGATGATCGGCAGATTGTCGTGGTTGTGCTTGTTGCCGTCGCTGATCCCGCTGCCGTAGACGATCATCGAGTGGTCGAGCAAGGTGCCGTCCCCCTCGCGGATCGACTTCAGACGCTCGAGCAAGTACGCATACTGCTTGATGTGATAGTCGTTGATCTTCTTGATCTTCTCGTGCTTCTTCGGGTCGCCGCCGTGGTGCGAAAGGTCGTGATGCCCCTCGGGCACGCCGATGAACTCGTAGCTCTTGTTCGACCCCTCGTTCGCGAGCATGAAGGTCGCGATCCGCGTCTGGTCGGTCTGGAACGCGAGCACGAGCATGTCCATCATCAGTCGGATATGCTCTTGATTATCCTTCGGGATGCCCGGCGGCTGGTGCTTCGGGGCCGCGGGGTCGCCGATTTTGTGCTCGGCGCGGGCGATTCTGCGCTCGATCTCGCGGACCGAGGTCATATATTCGTCGAGCTTGCGGCGGTCGTTCAGGCCCAAGATCGGAGCGAGGTTGCGGGCGTCCTCGGCGACGAAGTCGAGCACGCTTTTGCGCAGGTAGCGACGCCGCACGCGCTCGTCGGCCGACCCCGAGGACGAGTCGGCGTCGCCGAAGAGCCGCTCGAAGACGAGCCGCGGGTTCACTTCCTTCGCGACCGGCGTCGTCGGGCTTTTCCAAGCGATATTCGACGAATAGGCGCAACTGTAGCCCGAGTCGCAATTGCCCGACTGCGCGCCGCGATCGATGCC
>JAJYDB010000217.1 GCA_021777845.1 Planctomycetota bacterium | reverse complement strand
GCGGAGAGGACTCTGAGTCGAAGATCTCTCGAATACGCTCTCATGCGAACCCTCCGTGCGGGGAATTCGCATAAGTCATAACATATGTGAACGGCGGGCGCTAGAGTGGACTGGAAAATGCTCTAACGGTCGCAAATCCCACGTCCGACGCGTGGACGCCCTGGCGGGCAAGGATCCTCGCCCCAAACGGACGTCTGCGCCGCGGACTCGTTGAATCAAAGTCGGGACGACGGCAACTCGGCTAGAGTTCGATATCAAAGCCCTTGCGCCGCTCCCGGGCGATGAAGCTTTGAGCCGTGGGGTCGTCGAGGATCACCTCGCGACTCGGATCCCAGTGGATCCGACGGCCGAGCCGCGCGGCGATGCCGGCGAGGTGGCAGGTTGTCAACGCCCGGTGATGACTGAAAACGTCCGATATCGGTTCTTTCCTTTCCGCGACGGCCTCGAAGAAATTTCGGTAGTGATCGACGAGTGTTCGCCCCTTGTAGACGCGTTCGAGCGCCCCGTCCGGCAGTGGTCTCGACTTCAACTGGTCGACGGCCGATCCGGACAAGTGTCCACGACTGACGAATAGTCTGCCGGCGGTTCCTTCAAAGAGAATGCCGTTGTTGCCGTCGTGACGAATGTCGATCTCCAGGCCATCGGCGTACGTCGCCCTGATCAGGAACTCGGTCGCGGTGTTGTATCGAGAGTCGTCCAAGGGGAGACCGTCTCTGAAGGCGACGGGATGCTTGACCATGATCGGATCCACCGAGACGGGCCCGGTCTCGGTCTTCCCCAGTGCCCAGGTCGCAATATCGACGTGATGGGCGCCCCAGTCGGTCAGTTTTCCCCCCGAGTATTCGTACCACCAACGGAACTCGTAATGGCTGCGCGACCAACTCTTGGTTTCGCCGTGATCCCCGCCCAGGTATCGATAAGGAACTTTCGGGACCGGCCCGAGCCAAAGGTTCCAATCGAGCTGCTTGGGCGGATCGGCCACGGGAATTACGGGGCTCGTCGGAGCACCGTCGATCGCGCAGGTCGCCTTTTTCAACTTGCCGATCCGTCCGTCGCGAATCATGGCGACGGCCCGAATGAAAGTCGTCTCGCTGCGCTGCTGGGTGCCGATCTGAACGATTCTCCCGGTCTTGCGACACGTCTCGACCATCAACTGACCTTCTTCGATGGTCAGCGTCATCGGCTTTTCACAATAAACATCCTTCCCCGATCGCATGGCTTCGATCGCGATCTTGGCGTGCCAGTGGTCGGGGGTCGAAATGTGGACGATGTCGATATCGTTTCGATCGATGATCGCCCGATAGTCGGCGACGGAGTCGGGAGCGGTCCCGGTCCATCCTTTGACCAAGTCGCGGGCGCGATCGCGGCGACTCTCGTCGGCATCGCACACGGCCACGAAATCGCCGTAGCGACGTATTCCCGGAGCCGAGCCGTACGGACCATTTAGGCCCGTCGCCTTTTGACACCATCGGCTTCCCGTGCCCACTGCGCCAATCCGAGGACGCGAGCTCGCGGCGGCGAAGCCCAACGCGCGCTCGCGGCGACTTGCCATAACGGCGGTGCCTGCCCAGGCCAGCGAACTCCGCAAGAGACCACGACGCGTGAACTCTGTGAATGACATTAGATTTCATGACTCCAGGGATGGGTCGACTCTCACGGCGAACTTGAACCTTGGTCAATGGGTTTTACGATCGGACTGCGCGCTCATGAGCGTCACCATCTTCTTTCCGAGTGCGTCGCCAACGAGGAAGTAGGTTTCAGCATTCCCGAATTCGTGGTGCCCGTGGCCGGGATTGGGCGACTCCTCGGGCTTTCGCACGAAGTCACGGGTCGCGACAAAAGCCGCGTTGCCACGGAACTCGGGTCGCGCCGCGGCGTTCGCCTGGGCCTTGCGTAAGGTCGTCCAAGCGCCCGGCGCCTCAACCCACGGGCCGGTGAGCTCGCCGACGACGAACGGCAGATTCGGAGCATTCAGATCTTTGCGCACGTCCTTGATGAAGTTCACCAGGTTTTGCTCATATTCCGGGACCGCAGTCCGAGGGTCAACGCCGTCGTTCCAGCCCTGATACCAGACGAAGCCTGCGAGCACGTAGCCCGAGCCGTCGTAATCGGGGAAGTCGGTGGCGAGGTTCGCGAGCGCCTCTCGCACTTCCTTCAGAATCTTCGTGTAATAAGGGCCGACCTCGCCTCCCGAACTCGGCGGCCGGAAGTCGCGGTACAGGCTCTTGCCTCCCCAGGCGGTTTTGATCAGCAGGACCTGCTCGGCGCAGTGGTCTCCCAACACGTGTCCGAACTGAAGCTCGGGGCCGAAGTGGTGCTTGTCGCCGTAAACTGTGAATCCCACAGTCAGCGGGCCGGCCTGCAACTTTTGGCCTTCGGGCTGATAGCGGACCCACACGTCCTCGCGAACCGTCCATCGACCCTGCCGATCTCTCAAGTGCTTATAGCGCTCGCTCTGGTCGGGGCGACGCATCAAATCATTCAATGTCCCTTTGCCGTCGTTGTAGTTCTTGCCGTCCAAGTCGACGACCGCCTGTCCCTCCATATTAGACTGGCCGGCCAGGATGAAGACCTGTATCGGGCCTTTTTTGGGGGATCCAGCGTCCGCCGCGCGCACCCCGGCGAGGAACGCGACGACAAACACGACGGCGCGGTAACGAACGGATACTCCACGCTCGGACATAAATTGCTCTCGCGGTTATGGATTCACAAGGCGGTCGTGATTTCGCGACGCTGCTGGAAATCGATCCTGTCGACCATGGGGGGATTGCCACGCGGAGTCGGGAAGCAACGCGATAATATGTTATCGAGGAAAGTCTCGCCTCGAAACCCGCCGCCTTCCGGCAACGTCGCGGCCGCAAACTAGAAGCCGAGGCCGAACGCCCCGGCTCCGCGTGCGCGCTACTGCGGTTGCTCGATGCGCTTGATCGTGACGAAAAAGGCTCCGCAAAGGGGTTTGCCGTCGGCGTCGACGAAAAAGGCTTTGAGCCGGGTGCGGTCCGCGGGCAGTTTTGCCGTGAGGACGGCCGCGGTTGCCTTGGGATCGGCGGCGGCCGAGACGCTCACGCCCGCGATCTCGACACGCGTACCGGCGATCGTCGGGAAGCAGACGGTTTTCAAGTTCGCCATATTCGCGGGCGATCGCGGCGACGGCTCATACTTGTCTCCGAGTGCGGCTTCGGTACGTTCGGGCCAGCGCCTGAGCGTGAACTCATACGTGCCGGCCCGTTCGACTTTGATGTTCCAATGGCCGCCTGTCGGCCCGCCCGTCGCTTGTCGCACGTAGCCGGAGTTGTCCGCGTAGATGCCCTCCCAGTCGCCGCTAGTGAGTTCCACCGACGGCTGCGCCTCGGCGCCGATACTGATCGGGACGAACTCGTTCAGGGTGTGTTCCAGCCCTTGCCACCATCGCTCGTAGTAGTCTCGCATCGCCGCGACCACGTCGGGGTGTCGAGTCGCGACGTCGGTCTGTTGCGCGCGGTCGGCCTGGATATCGAAAAGTTCCTTGCCCTTCACAAGCCGCCACTTGCCCCAAACGACGCACGACTCGAACTTCTTCGGCGTTTGCCCGTACTGGACGACAAACATCCGTTCGGGCAGCGCGGGCACAGACCCGCGCAAGAGCGGGGCGAGATCGACGCCGGCGTAGCGGGCATCACGCGTGTCGCGTTGGGGAGGAGCAACCCCGCAGAGGTCGCAAAGCGTGGGCAGCAGATCAAGGTTCTGCGTGGGAGCGTCGATGTCGCGGGGCGCGCCGAGATTCCCTTGGGGCCAGCGAATCCAGCAAGGGACACGATGTCCTCCCTCGTAGTACGTCGTCTTGCCGGCGCGGAGGCCGGCATTGAACGTCTTGACCCCGGCCGTACCGCCGTTGTCGGTCATAAAGACAACTATGGTGTCGTCCTCGATGCCCTCGTCGCGCAGAAACGCGAGCAGTTGACCGAAGCGTTTGTCGAGGTGTGCGATCATGCCGAAGAAGCCGGCCGGGCCTTTACCCTTGTAGGGTTCGATGTAACGGTCAAGCTCAACGTAAGGAGCGTGCGCGGCGTTCGTCGGCAGGTAGCAAAGGAACGGCTCGTGTCGCTCACTACGCTGCTTGATCCAGGCCTGAGCTGAGTCGAACCAGAAATCGGTGCAATGGCCATGGAACCGCTGCTCGACGCCGTTGTGAAAGTAACGACCGTCGATGAGCGGCCAGTCGAACTCGGGCGTCGATTGCAGTTGCCCCCAGCCGAGGTGGTACACGCTCTCTTGGAAGCCTTTGTCGATCGGACGATGTGGGTAGGAATCGCCGAGATGCCACTTGCCGAAGATGCCGGTTTTATAGCCCGCTCGGGCGAACACGGCGGGGAGGGTGTCGAGACCGGGTCGGAGGAAGGTCCGTCCCGCGGTGACCGAGGTCGCGCCGTTTCGAAGCGCCGTCAATCCCGTCATCAACTGCCCGCGCGTCGGGCTGCACATCGGGGTGACATGGAAGTCTGTCAGGCGGACTGCCTCGCGTGCGAAAGCGTCGAAATTGGGCGTCTTGAGCACGGGGTTGCCCGAGATCGAGAAGTCGCCGAGGCCCTGGTCGTCGGACATTACGATAAGGACGTTCGGCCGATGTTGCGGTTGTTCCGCATGCGCGATCGAGGCCAACCACGCGGCAACGGCAAACACGATGAGCCTTCGCATACGAGGTATCTCCGAATATCTACTCGGTCCTGATTGCCCCGCACGTTCGGGGCGACACGCCGGAGTGGGCTTGGTTTTTTGCTTGCGACTTCGCGGCTTAGCAGACGACGGCGGTCGCCTAGCCGGTCGTATCACGGCAGCGATTCCTCCAGTCGCGTACCAGCTTAGTGAGCCTGGTCGCCTGTTGCGGCCGATTCGCCGCGAGTTCCTTCGACTCCGCCGGGTCGGTGGAGAGGTCGTAAAGTTCGGCCCCCGTGCCGTCGGCATTCACGAGCAGCTTCCAGCAGCCGTCGCGGACGGCAAAGTGGGAGGAGCGATCGCCACCCCGCGCGCAGTTCCGGACCGTCGGGTAGTCGAACGAGGTATCGTTCCGATCGTACTCCCAGAACAAGGGCCTCGAGCGTTTAGTCCGCGGCGTCCCCAATAGTTCGGGTGAGCGGTCCTCGCCGTCGCGCCCCTCCCGATTTGCCGGTCCACCGCTTCCAAGACCAGCCTCAGATTGCGTGGCGTCGAGGCCCCTTTGCTCGTCGCGGCCTTCGGTATCCACGGCGTATGCACATCGTCGAGCCAAACGTTCACGAAGCAGGGGCGGTCCTTGTTGCGGGCGAGGAAGTCGAGCGTCTTGTCGACGAAAAATGCACTGCGTTCCCAACGCTTCACGTTGTTTTTGTCGGACCAGATCCAGTTCGAGCCGGTGGTGTCCGAATACGGTTTGGGACTCCTCCATGTGCCCGCGTGCTCATCGTAGCCGTAAGCGGCGAACTTCGGGAGATCGTCCAGGTCGCGTCCGCCGCCGAGGGGCCAATCGCGAAAGTGGGCCGTCCGATAACCAACATCGTGGAGCACGCGCGGCAGCGACGGCGCGCGCGGGTCTAGGTAATCAACCTGGCTGCACGCTCGAGTGCCTGCCCGCATTTGCAGATAGCTAGTGAACCTACAACGCGCCGAGAATTGCCCAATGATTAGCCCGTGACGCGAAGGCGAGTAATAGCGAGTAAAGCGTATGCCGTCCTTGGCCATACGGTCGAGGTTCGGCGTGGCAACGAGAGTCCCGCCCAAGCACAGGACGTCGCCCGGCACGAGGTCGTCGACGAGTACGAGAACGATCTGCGGCGACGGTCTTTCGCCTCCGCGAGCGGGTTCATCGCCCGCAAGGCAGAGAAGCGCGACCGGCAGCAGGCCGAGAATCAGGCCGCGTTCCCGCGCGATCGCGCAAATTAGTGCTTCCGGAGTGGCCGGGAAGAGCACAAGTTTGTTGATTCTCATGTGTTCCTCGTTATCGGCCGGAGATTCGTTCGGCCGCGACGCGCCAGCCTCTCGGTCAACGCGAGTTTTCTCGATTCGCCCACTCCTTGTTCAGTTGGACGTTCTGCCGGAGTTCCTCGCGCTTCACTCCTTTCAAGGCGGCGAGATACACCTTCATCTCCGCGTCGTACATCGCCGTCGGTTCCGGAGTGCGTCCCCTGTCGCCGGTCGCCTGCTCCCAATCGTTGAGCCGCTTCCGAAGCGCCGCGAGCCGGCTCTTGAACCTGGGGTCGGCCGCAAGGTTGGCAAGCTCGCGCGGGTCGGCCGCGAGGTCGTACAACTCCTCTTGGGGCCGCTTCGGGGCAAACAGGAGCTGCTCCTGGAGCGCGTTGAGCTTTCCCTCGGCGTGCAGCTTGCGGAGTTGCTGTAGGACAGCCTTGTCATCCTTGTAGGCACAGGGTTGGAGCATCGGGCGATCGTTCAGATAATTGCGGATGTACTTGAATCGCGCGTCTCGGACGCTGCGTATGTGATCGATCGTCTCGTCGCAACGGTCTCGAGCGGCGAACACGGCGTCTCGCGGCGCGTAGTCGCTCGCGAGCACGTTCCGCCCCTGCATCCACCGCGGGATTGCGACGTCCGCGAGCGAGAGCGACGTGGCCGCCAGGTCGATGTGCTCGATCAGGTCGTTGCGGACAACCCCGCCCGCAATCCCCGGCCCGCGCACCGCGAACGGCACGTGAATCCCCTCATCGTAGAGGAACTGTTTGCCGCGCGCGTGGCTGATGCCGTGGTCGGTCATGAAGAAGACGACCGTCTCGTCAAGCAATTTTTCCCGCTCGAGCCGAGCAATGACGTCGCCGACCTCTTTGTCCGTGTAGCGGCACGCGTCGAGGTAGTCGGCCCAGTCCTGGAGAATCACCGGGTCGCGGGGATAGTAAGGCGGCAGCGAGACGGATTCGGGACGGGTGTTCGACCCCAACTCGCGGAGCACGCGCGACTCCCAGGCTTTGTTGGGACTCTGGCCTCGATACTTTCCGCCGTGAAGCTGGACCTGCATGAAAAACGGTTGGCCCGGCTTGCGTCCGGACCAGTCGTTGCCGTCGTACATCGACCGGTCCCACGTGAAGTTATAGTCCGTCTTCCCGAGCGCCCGCTGCGCCGCGATCGGACCTCCGATGCAGGTGTAATAGCCGGCGCGCTGAAACAACACCGGCACCGGGACGACTCCCTCCGGCAGGCGGATCTTCAACTCGCCGCGACCGCTGCGGTGATTCTGGGCGCCGATCGTCGTCTGGTAACACCCGGTGATCAGAGCGGAGCGGCACGGGGAGCAGACCGGAGCGGTGACAAACGCGCGAGTGAATCGCGTGCCTTCCGCTGCAAGCCGATCGACATGCGGCGTACGGATCGCAGTCTCGCCGTAGCAAGAGAAGTTCGCG
Organism: Planctomycetota bacterium; assembly: GCA_021777845.1. GTDB lineage: Bacteria > Planctomycetota > Planctomycetia > Isosphaerales > Isosphaeraceae > JAJYDB01. Next base: position 714 of record JAJYDB010000217.1, on the reverse strand, counting down.
GACATATCGTCGACGATGATCCACACGATATTGGGGCGTCGCGGCTCGGAGGCGACGACCGCGGACGCCGCTCCGATCGCGAACCACAGTGCGAGGAGGTATCGACTCATGACCCGGTCCGTGACATTTGAGAGGGATTGAGAGCGTTCAGAGCGACGTTTCGAATTCTTGGGGTCGCGTTAACAGGATTGTGCCGGCCCACGACCGCTCGGTCCACTGGGCGGTGTTCCCGTTCGACTCGTTCCGCGCGCCCGGCATCATGAACGTAGGCGGCGGAACTCCCGTTCGGATGGAGCGGCGGTCGGAGATAACGAGAAGTTTACCTGAGTGCCGCGCAGGCCGGAGACATACATTGTCGAGTGCAGGGCCTAACGCAGTTTTTCGGTGGGGATCACAACCTGCGGCGCGGACTGCTTCTAAATATCACATTCTTTACCGACCGGATTCCAGAGGGGTTTGCAACTCGGGTACCCGCCGAAACCGCGGCCGGAGATTCCACCGGCGAAATGCTCGCGCAGCTTGACGAGCGACTTCTAGGCTCTGTTTGAAAACACCAGTCTGAGTGCACGCTTGATCATAGCGACCTTTATCATCGCCAAGAAGTTGATCGCCAACTTCTCGAATCGAGTTCCGATGCGCCGACACTCCTTCAGCCAACCGATGCTCTGCTCGACGATGCTCCGTCGCTTGTACGCGTCCTTGTCGAACTTCACC
>JAJYDB010000013.1 GCA_021777845.1 Planctomycetota bacterium | reverse complement strand
ACCCGAGATTTGCTTGCCGTCGAGGTCGACGATGCAGAGGTCGTCGGGCTTCATGAAGCCTTTCGAGACGCGCGTCGGCGTGCACAGGACGCGATTCTCGCCGAGGCGGAGCGAGATGTTGCCGTCGTTCGCGGCCGCGAAGCCGCGGGCGTAGAGACGGCGTCCGATCTCGCACATTTGCTCGCGAAGCTTCCACTCGTTCATAAAAGTCGGCTGGCCGGCCATCGTCTCGACCTCCTCGTTTTGTCGGTCGTAAGTAGTGTCGGACCTTGATTCATCGAGTAATTTGATCGATCAGGCATGCGCAATAAGCGTCGATCGGCGTTTTGGCCGAACCGAACGGATTCGCGGCCTCGCGTCCTTCGGAGAGTCCGATCCAGCCGCGCGGACTTGCGCCGAGGTCGTCGTAAGCGACGACTTCCTCGCCGCGGGTGATCGATTCGCCCTCGATCGCGGCGCGGGGCAGGGGGAGCGCGATCACGAAGCGAGCGCCTTTCAGGCTCGGCAGCGAGCGCGCAAGCGTCACGCGTCCTATCACTTCCGCGACTCGCATGAGCACGCCTCCGTTTGATGATTCTCGAGGTCGGCCGGCGGTCGCGGCGCGCCCGCTTTGCGGAAGCCGTCGGCGATGGCGCGCGCGAGCGCGGTCGGCGTCGCCTCGGCTTCGATTACGACCAAATTCACGCCCAAAGTGCGGACGGCGCGGTCGAGCTCGGCGACGTCGCGCGTCTGCGCGGCACGCGTTCCTCCATGGGCGCACGCCTCCCAGACGACCCGCGCCGCGGCGTTCGTCACGACCAGCGCACCGCGATTCGCTTGCGCCGCGACCCACTCCGCGGGAGCCTCGACCTCGCTCCAATTGTCTTCAAGCAGCCGCCTCGCGAGTGCGGCGAGCGCGCCCGCGGGTTCTTGCGCGTCGATCGCGAAGCCCCACTCGCCGGCGTCGTTCACGACGCCGCGCGCGACGAATCGCAACGACAGCCCGCGCTTTTTCAAGGCCTCGCGGGCCAGCGGCGTTACGACCGTCGTCGGCGCGAGCACGAGCGTTCGGACGTGCTCGCCGACGGCCTCAACCTGCCGCGCCGTCAGCAGCCGGCCGTCAACGACCTGTTCGTACGGCTTGGTCGCGCCGGATTGAGCGGACGAGGCACGCGCGGTCGACCTCGCGGCGCGAACCGCCGGCGCGAGAATCGCCCGCACGGCGGCTTCGACGCGATCGATTTCTTGCGAGGCCGTCGTCATCAGTCGGGCAACCCCATCACGCTCCAACGTCCGGGCGTGGTTTTTCCGAGCATATCTTGGAGAGCCTGACCGTCGTTGGTCAGGAGCACGCGGTCGCCGCGGCCCGCCCCCAAGCGGTCGAACGCGAGCACCGGCTCGCCGTCGTCGCGGCCGTCGATTTGTTCAAGCTGCACCACGAGCAGCCGTTCGCCGCGGAACGTCGGATGCTTCACCGTCGCGACCGCCGTTCCTATCACGCGCCCAAGCTGCATCGATCGTTGTCCTTCCTCGACCACCTACGGTCTCAAACGAATCGCAGACCGCCGGTGATCGTCGTCCGCCGCTGCCGAGTGAACGTGAGCGGCGTCGTGACGCCTTCGCCGGTCGGACCCGCGATCGAGAACGAAAGCGTTCCCTCGCCGCCCAGGCCCAGCCCCGCGGTGCTCGGTCCGTTCACGATAAACAGCGTGCAGTCCATGATTTTTCCCATCCGCGACATCACCGTGGTGTCGCGCGAGTGCAGTACCGCCGTGTGGCCAAAGCCGTGTTCGCTCTCTTTCGCCAGTTCGATCGCGCGGTTCACGTCGGAGCAACGCACGAACGGCAGGAAGGGCATCATTTGCTCTTGATCGACAAACGGGTGGTCGAATCCGGTCTCGCCGAAGAGCAGCTGGGTGCCCGCCGGCGCGTCGACCCCCGCGAGCTTCGCGAGCACGCTCGCGTCCCGGCCGACGCAATCCTTGTTCACGTGCAGCTTGTTGTCGTCGCCCATCACGAACGCCGCCTTCGTGAGACGATCGATTTGCGCCGGATCGAGCCGCAGGCCGCCGTGCCGCGACATCGTTTCGAGCAGCTTGTCGAAGATCGCCGCCACCGCAAACACCTGTTTCTCGCCGATGCAGAGCAGGTTGTTGTCGAACGCGGCGCCCGCGACGATCGATTTCGCGGCGTGATCAAGGCACGCTGTCGCGTCGACGACAACCGGCGGGTTGCCCGGCCCGGCGACGATCGCGCGCCGCTTGCTCGCGAGCGCCGCACGCGCCACGAACGGACCGCCCGTCACAACCAGCAGCCGCACGCCGTTGTGGTTGAACAAGGCGTTCGCCGATTCGATCGTCGGCGGGTCGATGATCGTCAGCAGGTCGGGGATGCCGATCGCGGCCTCGATCGCTCGATTGAAGCGCCGGACCCCTTCGGCGGCGATCTTCGCTCCCGACGGATGCGCGTTGAAGACGACGGTGTTGCCCGCCGCGAGCATGTTGATCGCGTTGCCCGCGAGGGTCGGCAGGCTGTGCGTGACCGGCGTCACGGCCCCCAAAACGCCGAACGGCGTGTAGTCGGTGAGCGTGAGGCCGTTGTCGCCCGAAACATTGTCGGTGCGTAGGTATTCGACGCCCGGGACGAGCGGGATGGCGTCGCGGAGCTTCGCGATTTTGTGGTCGAGGCGGCCGATTTTCGTCTCGGCGAGTTCGGCGGCGCCCAGCTCTTCGGCCTGCTCGACGCAAATCTTCTTGATGCACGCGACCGCCGCGGCGCGGTCGGCGAGGGGCCGCGTCCGAAACTTCGCGAACGCCGAGCCCGAGGCTTCGACCGCGGCGTCGGCGCTCGGATAGACGCCGTAACGACCGTTCGAACCGCTCGCGGGGGCGGCCGTCGACGACGCGCCCACGCCCATCTGCGCGAGGACTTGCTCGACTACGCCGCGAATCAAGGCCTCGCTCATCATTCCGGTCGTTTGCATAGTTATTTCGCCGTCGCTCGGTACTTCACAAGGGACTCAACCCGTCCTCAACGACTCGCGTCGCGCCTCGAAAACACCTCGGCGCCTTCAACGTCGACCGCGTCGATCAACCCGATCACCACCGCGTCGATCGGCAGCTTCTCGGTCTCGGGCGCCAGTCGCGCGCTCGAACCCTGACAGACCAGCACCAACTCGCCCAGCCCCGCGCCCAGGACATCCACAACCACGAAGCTCCGGCCGGTCGGGACGAGGCGGTCGCGGGTCTTCTCGTCGACGCGATACGGCTCGACGACAAGCAGCTTGTGCCCCGTCATCGACGCCAACTTCTGGGTCGCGACCACGCTGCCCACGACGCGCGCCATGAACATCACGCCCCTCCGCTTAAGAGGTCGCGCGCCTGCCGCGCCACGACGATTTCCTCGTTCGTCGGCATTGTCCAAAGCGCGACCCGCGAGCCGTCGGACGAGACTAGACGCTCCGCCGGGCCGGACGCGTTCCGCGCGGGGTCGAGCTCGATTCCGAACCAGTCGAGCTCGCGGCAAACCATGCCTCGCAGCCGCGACGAGTTCTCGCCGATCCCGCCCGTGAAGACGATCGCGTCGGCGCCGTTGAGCTCGACGAGATACGATCCCAGATAGTGGCGGATCGACGCGGCGAAGACGTCGAGTGCAAGCTGTGCCCGCGCGTTGCCGGCGTCGGCGGCGGCCTCGATGTCGCGGAGGTCGCGCCCCGCTCCCGAGAGCGCCTCGAGCCCCGACGTGTTCGCCAACGTGTGCAAAACTTGTTCGAGCGACTCGCCCGTCGCCTTCAAGATCACGGGCAGCGCGAAGACGTCAAAATCGCCGACGCGATTGTTGTGCGGCATCCCCGACTGCGGGCTCATCCCTAGGCTGCACGCGACCGACTTCCCGCCGCGAATCGCGCACAAGGACGAACTGCCGCCCAAGTGGCACGAGATGATTTTCAAGTCCGGACGGCCCAAGACCTCGGCCGCGCGACCCGCGATGTAACGATGGCTCGCTCCGTGAAAGCCCCAGCGGCGCACGCCGAGTTCGGTCGCCCATTGCTCGGGAACCGCGTAGCGTTGGTTCGACTCGGGCATGGTGCGGTGGAAGCCGGTCTCGAACGCGGCCACGAGCGGCAGCTTCGGGAACCGCCCTCCGAGCATTCGCATCGCCGCGATGTACGGCGGGTTGTGCGCGGGGGCGACGTCGGCGTAAGCCTCCATCGCCGCGAGCACGTGTTCGTCGACGAGTTGGACGCCTGTGACGTCCTGCGCGTGAACGGCCTTGAAGCCGATCGCGTCGATCTCGTCGGCGGAGCGCAGGACCTCGGCCTCGTGCAGGCGATCGAGGCAGATTTGGAGCGCGTCGGCATGGTCGGCGATCGCGCAGGTGCGGTCAAAGGTTCCGTTCGCGAGCGGGATCTGGACGCGAGCGTTCTCCGAGCCGATGCGTTCGACCGCTCCGCGCGCCAGCAGCGTCTCCGACGCTCCGGCGAGGTCGTAGAGCCGAAACTTGAAACTCGTGGTGCCAAGGTTGGCGACGAGGATCTTCACTTCGCCGCACCTCCCGCGAAGACCGCGAGCACCCGCGCGCCCGGCCTCGGAATCACGTGCGCCGCGATCAGCTCGCCGTTCCGCGCGGCCGCCTCGGCTCCCGCTTCGACCGCCGCCCGCACGCTCGAAACGTCGCCGCGGACGATCGCGCTCACCAGCCCGCCGTCCAACTTAATGATCGAACCCACCGGCTCGACGCTCGCCGCCTTCAACATCGCGTCGAGCGCGCCGACAAGCCCCACGAGGCCCCGCGTCTCGATCAGCCCGATGGCTTTCGCGCTCATGGATGAATCAACCTTGTCTCAAAGAAGGAGTGAAGGGTTAAACGCACGACGCCGCGCTTAACCAATGTAGGCCGCGAGCACAGCCTCGTCAGGCCGCGGAATCACGTGCGCCGCCACCAATTCGCCAACCCGCGACGCCGCCTCCGCGCCCGCCTCGACCGCCGCGCGCACGCTGCCGACGTCGCCGCGCACCAGCGTCGTCACGTACGCCGCGCCGATGCCGATCCGGCCGACGAGCGTCACGTTCGCCGACTTCAGCATCGCGTCGGTCGCCTCGATGACGCCGACCAACCCCTTCGTCTCCACCATCCCGAGCGCATCGCCGCCCAACGCGCCGCCGGCCTTCGCCCCGCTTTTCTGAACAGCCACGTGTTCGACCTTTCTCAATAGTGAGTTGCAATCGTAGGAACGATCGAGTCGCCGCTTAAGCCTTCGCCGCCGGGGCCGCGGGCTTCGTGAACGTCAAAATGCCGCCGAGCTCTTCGTGCGGACGCGGGATCACCTGCACGCTCACGACTTCGCCGATCCGGCTCGCCGCCGCCGCCGCCGCGTCCACCGCCGCCTTCACCGCCGCGACGTCGCCCGTCACGAACGCCGTCACCAAGCCGCTGCCGATCTTGTCCCAGCCGACCAACTCGACGTTCGCCGCCTTCAACATCGCGTCGCTGGCCTCGACCAACGCCGTGAATCCCTTGCACTCGATCATCCCCAACGCTTCCGCATTCGTCCCGGCCATCGCGGCCCTCCCCTCGTTCGACCCGTGTTGTCAAAAAGTAAAATCGCTCACGCGTTCAAGACTTATCGCTCTCAGACCGTCGCGCGACCGGCACCCGCACGCCTCACGGCTTTGTCAAGGTGACCCGCGTCGCCCGCGCCAGGTCGCAGCAGTTCGCTTCGTCGGTATCAATGTGCACCTCGAGCTTCCAATCTTTGTGCGTGCGGACGAGCAAACCCTCGAGCGTCGTCGGACACGAACTCTCAACCCGCATGTTGAGCCGGTCGAGATGCTTCACGCCGTAATATTCCGCGTCGCGCGGACCCATGTGCACGTGCCGCTCGGCGCGGATCACGCCTTTGTCCAGCACGAGGCTCCCCTTCGGTCCGATCAAGACGCAGCCGGGAGTCCCCTCGATGTCGCCCGAGAGCCGCACCGGCGCGTCGATCCCAAGACTGATCGCGTCGGTGAAAGCCAACTCAACCTGGCTGAACGTCCGACACGGCCCCAGAATCCGCACGTTCGGGATCATCCGCTGCCGAGGCCCAACGACCGCCACCGTCTCGTTCGCCGCGAAGTCGGTCGACTGGTACAACGTCTTCATCGGAGTCAGTTTCGAACCCGGCCCAAACAGAATCTCGACGTGCTCCTGCATCAAGTGGCAGTGCCGCGCCGAGATGTTCGCGACCAAATTGGGGCGATATCCGTCCTGCGCCGCGCCCGTGCCGCCCGCCGCGCCCGTGCGCTGCCGGAGCATCTCGCGGACCATCGCCTCAACCTGCTCGCGGGCAACCATCGTGCTCATCTTGAAAAGCGCGCCTCCACGTTCGCCGTGTCCGTTGCCGTAGAATTCGCGTTCAACAAACCGTTGGGCGGAATTGAAGGCACGTTCAACGTCTCCTCGCCCACCGCGGCCAAATGAACCGCCGCGCCCGCCCGTTGGAACGTCGACTGCCAACTCGCGGGCAATTTGTCGTCGCTCACCAATACCCGCACAGCGTCCAAGCCGCACAGCCGCGTCAATGCCTGTCGGCCGAACTTGGTGTGGTCCGCCACAATCATCACGTCCTGCGCAGACTCGATCATCCGCAGTTCGGTCTCGACAAGGAGCAAATTATGATTATAAATACCGTCTTCAACAATACCCCCCGCGCCCAATATCGCGTGTCGCACGCGGATGCTCGTCATCGACGCAATCGCCAGCGGCCCCAGCGCGACACCCGTGCGCGGATATACGTATCCGCCGATGAGTATCAGGTCGGTGCGCGGCCCCATGGCCAGTAGTTGCGCGATGGGCAGGCTGTTCGTGACGACCTGCATCGGCCTCCCGACCAGCGCCCGCGCGATCTCGAGCGTTGTCGTGCCGCCGTCGAGCAACACCGAGTCGCCGTCCTCAAGCAGAGCCGCCGCCGCGCGGCCAATCGCACGCTTTTCCGCGGCCGCCGTCGCGGTCCGATCCTCGAAAGCCGGCAGCGGCTTCGAGTCCCCCACGAGCACCGCGCCACCGTGCGTTCGCCTCACTTGACCCGAAAGGTCGAGCGTCTCGAGGTCGCGACGCACTGTGCTCTCCGACACCCCCGAGGCGCGCACCAACTCGTCGAGCGTCGCAAAGCCTTGACGCGTGATCAGATCCAGCAACTGGCGACGACGCGTCTCCGCAAGCATGACGGCCCCGACCCGTTGAAAACGCACTTGCAACAACCCCGTACTAAGAATGCAAGGTCAATTGTAATCTGTCAAGGATGGTGCGTGGTTTTGGCGGATTATGAAAGAAATCGTGAAGTTGAGCAAGTTTCATCCCGCTTCGTTTATGATCCTACCGGCCGTTCGTTTGATCCGTCGCGAGGCGTTCGATGACTGCAGGAGAGGGGGAATGCCGGAACTTCCCGAGGTTGAAACGATGGTTCGCGGGTTGCGGCCCGCTCTGGCCGGACGGCTTCTGGGCACCGTCAAAGTCCACGACCCGTTCCTACTCGAGGGTACCAACTGCGCGACCTTCGAACACCTCGCAAGCGGACGTAAGGTGGAGCGTATCGATCGCAGCGGCAAGTGGGTGCTTATAATTCTGGAAGCCGACTCCGGGGTCATCGTCATTCAACCCCGGATGACTGGAGCGTTTTGGCTCGTTCCACCCGACCGACCCGAGCACGCGCGCCTAACCTTCCGTTTGCAAGGGTCGGACCAAGTCGTTTGGTATTGCGATGCCCGCCGACTGGGCAAAATCCGCTGGCACGACACCCTCGGCGACGCCCGAGTCGCCTGCGCACGGTCGCAAGGTCCCGATGCCCTCGAAATCTCCCGCGACGACCTCGCGCACCGGCTCAAGCAGACCTCGCGTTCAATTAAGCCGACCCTCATGGACCAAAAAGTTCTCGCGGGAATCGGGAATATTTATGCGGATGAAATACTTTTCGCATCCCGACTGCATCCAGAGCGGGTTGCGTCCCAACTCAAGCCCGCCGAACTCGACCGACTTCACGCCGCTGTCGGCGAGGTTCTCCATCGCGCGGTTGAGGCCGAAGGGTCGAGCTTTGACGCCCATTATCGGACCGTCCTCGGTCTCGAAGGAGGTTTCTTGGCGACGAACGCCATGTATGGCCGGGCCGGTCGGCCGTGCCCGCATTGCGGCAATCCGATCGTGCGTGAGCACATTCGCGGCCTAATTGGACGCTCGACATATTATTGCCCACGCTGTCAGCCGCCACGTGTCCGACGTGCCTAATCAAGCATGCCGCTCGCGAGCACTGAGTATTCCGAACGGTCGCATCCGGCCGCGACAACGCAATCGCGGGCCTGAGTCGGGTCCCGTTGATGTCGACTCGACGTCCAATGTTTGGCTGGCCGGGCGGGGCGGGTTCGGGTATGGTCCTTTGATTGTGCCGATCACGGAGGATGGGGGGATCTCGGGCCGAGTGAGAAGCCGGCTTGGGTCGACTACGGGGCGAGATCGTGTCGTATCGAAGCTTCAAGCACTTGCTTGGCGAAACCAGCCTCGAGCGGAAGTGCCGCTTCATGTTCGGGGGCGGCATCCTGATTTTGGTCTCGTTCAGCTTCTATTTGTACGGGCAGCGTACCGAAGGTCTGGTGATCGAGCAGAACATTCAGCTCGCGCGCAGCCCCGTGAATCTGACGCTCACCAACATCCACTACAAGATGCTCGGGACGCAGGATTTCGCGGCGTTTATCAACGACCTGACGAGTCAATTCTCGACGCTCGACGATCTTTCGAGCTCCGAGGTCCGTGTGCTCGACCCGACCCGTCGCGACGCGTCGAAACAGCCCGCCGACGAGTTCGAGCGGACGAAGTTGCAGCAATTCCTCCGTCTGGCCGAGCTCGAGGCTGCGGGCGGAGGGGTGGCCGCCGCGGGCAGGTCCGGGCCGCGGAAGGCGTACACCTTTATCGACGGCACGCCGATCTGGGACGCTCGGATCATGCCCGGCAAACAGAAATATCAGTATATTCAGGCCGTTTTGCTTAAGCCGAACTGCTTAATCCCGTGCCACGGCGGGTCGAGCGGGCCGCTCAAGAACCACGCGATGCGCGAGGTCGAGGTCGCCGGTGCGACACCCGGCCAGGTGGTAAAGAGATGGACGAACGCGCGCCCGGGCGAGTTGGCCGGGGTGGTTGTCGTGAAGATTCCGATGGAGCAGACCTACGCCGCGATTAACCGCAACCGCGCCATTTTGATCGCGACTGCGCTCGCGACAGCGATCCTCGCGATGTCGGCGTCGTACGTCATCGTGCGTTACGTAATCGTTAAGCCTCTTAAGCACTTACGTCAAGTTTCGGACGCGATCGCGGCGGGCAGTCTGACGATCCGCAGTCAGATTCAGACGGGCGACGAGTTTGAGGATTTGTCGCACGCGTTCAACCGCATGTTGCACAGTTTGGTGACGATGCAGCAGGAGCTGCGCGACGTCAACAAGGATCTCGACCGCAAAGTCGACGAGCTGGCGCAGGCGAACATGGCGTTGTTCGAGATGAACCGGCTCAAGAGCGACTTCTTGACGACGATGAGCCACGAACTTCGAACGCCGCTTAATTCAATCATCGGGTTCTCTGAAGTGCTGGCCGACAACGCCGAGTTAAGCGAGAAACAGAGGCGCTACGCGGGCAATATTCTGACGTCGGGCAAGATGCTGCTCGGGATGATCAACGACATTCTCGACTTGGCCAAAATCGAGAGCGGGAAGATGGAGGTTCGGCCGGAGGATTTCTCGATCCGGGACCTTTGCGAGGCGCTCGCGAGTCTGACGCGACCGATGGCGGAGCGGAAGAACATTGACTTGCAGTGCCGGCTCGACGACGCGATTCCGCTGTTGCGGCAGGATGTCGGGAAGCTGAAGCAGATCCTCTACAACCTGCTTTCAAACGCGATCAAGTTCACTCCCGACGGCGGCCGGGTGACGCTCAGGGCGCGCGCGGATGGCCGGTTCGCGGTGCTCGAGGTCGCCGACACGGGCATCGGGATCGCGGAGGAAGACCGCGATACGATTTTCGAAAAGTTCCGTCAGGCGATGAATCACACCGAAGGCGACTCCGTGCTGACGCGTGAGCACCAAGGCACGGGTCTTGGCCTGTCGATCGTCCGGGAGTTGACGCGACTGCTCGGCGGCGACATCTCGTTCGAGAGTTGTCCAGGGCAGGGGACGACGTTCACGGTTCGTCTGCCGCAGGTGCTGCCGGGCGACCGCCGGTTCGAGGTTACACTCGCTGACGAGAGCATCGACCTCAGCAAGGCCCGGCGTATCGAGCCCCGTCCCAGGCTCCTGGATCTGACGATGGTCGAGGGGCCGCGACCCCTCGGGGCGAGCCCTGCCGCACCCTCGAAACGAACGCCCTCATTGTGAGACCCCAGCCCGCGGGCTGGATCGGTCGGGAGCGGGTCGGCAACCGCAAGTTTAAGTCGTCTCAGGAGTCGAACGCGCTCTTCGCAGAGCCCTTCGCGCTTTTTGTCGTCTTCGACTTTTTCTTCGAGGCGGTCGGTTTCACGGTGCCGGTCTTGAGCGCTCGTTCCATTTTCTCGAGCGTCTTGACCATGTCGTGAAACTCCTTCGAAGGGCCGAGCTTCGGCTTCACGGGTGTGTCACTGGCGGCGTTCAGGGCCGATTTGATCGCCTCGTCCTTCGCGAGCGTGTCGTACTTATCAACGACAGAGTCGACCGCGGTCCGCAGTTCATTGACCGCGCCCTCAAGTTCCAATCGCTGCTTGCCGATTCGGTCGGACAGGTCCTTTTTTATCTTGGCGGAGGGGACGCGGCCCTTGAGCATCTGCAATTGTTGCGTCGCCATGGCGTAGTTTTGTTGGACCATGACCCGCTCGGCGGAGAGCTCGCCGTTCACCATGCTGTTGCCGTAACGCCCGCGACGGCCGCCGCCCAGTGCGCGGTTGTACTGATTAAGTGCATTCTTCAAGACGTTGGATTGCTGCGTCAGTTCTTGGATCTGGATCGCCTCGTACTCAAACTCCATCTGCTGGTTGTAAGACATGCTTAGGTCTTTATACCGAGACTGCATTTCGGCGAGCTTTTGGCGAGCTTCGGACTCTGGTTCCTTGAGGATGTACAGGCCGTGCGCGCGGGTGAGTCCGTTTTTCGAGAGGACGCCGTTGAACCCCGTGTCGTCGGCATGCGCCGCGATCACGCCGACCATCCCCAGGGTTGCCGCGAGTCGAACCACCGTGCGAACTGACGATCCGAACATGACGTCGGCCCTCTGCGGTTTCGCGCCGACGCTCCGTCGGCGTCACAACCTATTGAACCCAAAACATGCGCCGAGGTGTCGGCGCCTCGCGCGACGGGGGGGGGGCGTGCGCCTTAGACATTTCCGAGTGTCGACTGATTCTATTGGAACGCGGATCGCCGCGGAAGGCAAGCGCGCGCGGCGGTGCGGCGGTCAAATGGACCAGCCCTCTTAAGCATACGTCACGACTCTCAATTCGGGACGCGTTTCTACAAAATCAGCGGCGCGGCGCCGGGTGTAGGAGGCACGCTCATCGAAAGTGGAGGGCATCGCAAGATCAAGGGAGGATGTGGACGCGTTTGCCATCGATACGGAGCCGGCCGTCGGCGTAGAGCGCGATCGCGGCGGGGAGCGTCTGGCATTCCGCCTGGAAGACGCGCTCGGCGAGCGTGTCGGGGTCGTCGGTTTCGAGGACCGGCACGGCGTGCTGCGCGATGATCGGTCCGGCGTCGTACTGGTCGTTCGCGAAATGGACGGTGCAGCCGCTCACCTTCACCCCCGCCGCGAGCACGGCCTCGTGTGCCTTGCGACCGTGTAGCCCCCGGCCGCCGAACGACGGCAAGAGCGCGGGGTGGACGTTGATCACGCGGTGGTTGTAGTCGCGGGGGATTTCCAGGAGCGAGAGGAAGCCGCCCAAAATGACGAGATCGGCGCCGCGTTGCCGTATTGGGGCGAACACCGAGGCGCTGAACTCGCCGAGGCCCGGCTTGCCTTGCGCGGCCAGGGCCTGAGGGATGCCGGCGGCCTCCGCGCGCGCGATCGCGCCGATCCTCGGACGGCTCGCCACCACCTGTACAATCGTCGCCCGCAGTGCTCGCGACGCGATCCGATCGATCAAGTTTTGCAAGGTGCGGCCCTCGCCGGAAACGCAGACCGCCAGTCGGATCGGCGGCTGATGAATCGGCGGGTCGCGCGGTGTGTCGGCCATACTTCAGGCTCCGGTCGTCAGTGCGCGGATCACCCGCGCGCAGCGCTCGCACAATGTTGGATGCTCGGCATCCGCGCCCACGGTCTTTCGATGGTTCCAACACCGTTCGCATTTCGCGTATTCCGACCGGCCGACGCGGACCCAGTACTCGGCGGGCTGCCCAGAGACCGTGACGGCGCCCTCGGGGCGCTCATCCTGGACCAGCACTTCCGAGACGATGCATGCCTCTTCGAGAACAGCGGCCGACCGTTTCAGCACGGCAAGATACCCGACGTCCAACGAGCCGATTTCGACCCTGGCCTGCTGCGCGCTGCCGATCACCTTATCGGCCCGCAGCTTCTCCAACTCGCGGAGAATCCCCTCGCGAATCTGCAGGACGACGTGGTACGCGACTATTCGTTGAGGCGAAACCTGAGCCGGCTCGGACCTGCTCGCGGGGAAGAGCGCGACGTGCACGCTCTCGGCTTCTTGAAGGGACGGAGGCAAATACGACCACACTTCCTCGGCGGTGTGCGGGATGATAGGTGCGAGCAGCCGCGCGAGGTCGCGGTGGATCCGCGCAAGCACATATTGAGCCTGCCGCCGCGCGGTCGAGCCCGGCTCCTCGGCGTAAAGCCGATCTTTCAACACGTCCAGGTAGAAGCTCGAGAGGAAGACCGCGCAGAACTCGTAGAGCCTCTGATAGACCTTGTAAAACTCGAACTCCTCGTAGTTTCTGCCGACGTCGAGAGTCAGCCTGCTCAGCTCGGCCAACGCCGCCAGATCAAGGTGTCCCAGTTCGCTTTCCTCGATATCCGAGACGTCGAAGCCTCGGTAATCGTTGAGGTTGCCGAGCAGGAATCGGAACGTGTTGCGGATCTTGCGATAAGCTTCGGCGGCCTCTTTGATGCCGCGCTCGCTCATGCGGACGTCGTCGGCGTAGTCAAGGCTCGCGACGTACAGACGCAGGACATCCGCGCCGTACTGCTCGACCGCCTTCACCGCCGAAATCGCGTTGCCGCCCGACTTCGACATCTTCATGCCTTGGTCGTCGACGATAAACCCGTGCGTGAGCACATTCTCGAACGGTGCGCGTCCGGTCGCGCCCATTGAGGTCAACAGCGACGACTGGAACCACCCACGGTGTTGGTCCGAGCCTTCCAAATAGAGATACGCCGGTGCGCCGCCAAGCTCGTCGGCTCGGGCGTCGAGCACGCCGCGCCAGCTTGAGCCGGATTCGAACCAGACGTCGAGAATGTCGTACTCCGGGTCAAATTTTGAGGCTCCGCAACCGGGACACGACATGCCGGCCGGGGCCAGTTCGTCGCCGTTCGAGCGGAACCAGACGTCGGTGCCGTGTTCGCCGACGAGCCGGCTCGCGTGCCGGACGCTCGCGGCCGTGAGGACCGACTTTTCGCAGTTCTTGCAACGCAACGACGGGATCGGAACGCCCCAGGCGCGCTGGCGGCTGATGCACCAGTCGGGCCGCTGGCCGACCATCGCTTCGATCCGCGACCGGCCCCATGACGGATGCCAGCCGACGTGGTTGTTGATCTCGTCGAGCGTGCGTTCGCGGAGCCCGTCGTGATCGATCTTGATGAACCACTGCTCGGTCGCGCGGAACAGCACCGGCTTTTTGCAACGCCAGCAGTGCGGGTAACTATGTTGGAACGAGAAATGGTGGAACAGGTGGCCCGAGGATCGCAGCCGCGCAATGACGTCGACGTTCGAGGCGAAGACCGGTTTGCCGGCGAGCCATTCGGGGGCGGTGTCGTCGAAGCGTCCCGAGGCGTCGACGGGGCTGATGGTCGGTAAGCCGTTGACGCGGCCGGTGTTGTAGTCGTCGGTGCCGTGGCCGGGGGCGGTGTGGACGAGCCCGGTGCCGTCGTCGGCGGAGACGTACTCGGCAAGCACGAAGCGGCCGACCCGATCGAGAAAAGGATGGTTGTAGGTGATGCCTTCGAGGACGTTGCCGGGCATCTCGCCCAAAACCTCGAAATGCTCGACGCCGCGGAGCGCGAGCACGCGCGCGGCGAGGTCGCGCGCCAAGATCGTTTGAACGGTCGCACCGGTGTCGGGGTCGGTATAGCGGACGCGGCAGTACGCGAGCCGCGGATGCGCCGCGATCGCGACGTTCGCGGGCAACGTCCAAGGCGTCGTGGTCCAGATCATCGCGTGCCAAGGGCCAGGCTCGAACGAGTCGGGCAAGTCCTCGCGAAGCTGGAATTGAACGTAAATGCTCGGAGATTCATGGTCGCGATACTCGAGCTCGGCCTCGGCGAGCGCGGTCCGATCTTGCGGGCACCAGTGGATCGGCTTTAATTGCCGAAAGACGTAGCCGCCGTCGAGCAGGGCGGCCAGAACCTCGAGGATCCCGCTTTCGTAGCTCTTGTCGAGCGTCAAATAAGGCCGGTCCCAATCGCCCAGAATACCGAGCCGACGGAACTGGTCGCGCTGTAGGTCGACCCACTTCATCGCTTCGACGTGACACCGCGCGCGGATCTCGGTCGCTGCGAGCCCCTGCGCCTTCGAGCCGAGATCTTTCATCACCTTGTGTTCGATCGGCAGCCCGTGGCAGTCCCAACCGGGCACGTACGGACTGTCGAAGCCGCGCATCGTGAGCGACCGCACGACGATATCCTTCAGCACCTTGTTCAGCAGGTGCCCCATGTGGATCTCGCCGTTCGCGTACGGCGGGCCGTCGTGCAGGACCTTGCGCTCAGCCCCCGCGCGGGCGGCGCGGATCTTGGCGTACTGGTCGCTCTCACGCCACTTTGATTGGATTTGCGGCTCGCGCACCGTTAGATTCGCCTTCATGTCGAAGGCGGTGACGGGCAGGTTCAGCGTTTCTTTGTAGGGCTTTGCGTTCGTGGACATGCTGCGGTAAAGGCTTCCTTAAAGTGGGTTGTCGACGGCTCGACTCGATCAGAACAACGGCGGGATCCCGATGCATCGTCGCCATGTTGAAAGCTGCCCGAGGTGGGTCCCCTCGTGCGCGGTCATCATCATTGCGACCAGATCGCCCTTCGTCGGCAGCAATGCCGCAATCCGTTCGCGGCCGTGCGGCTCGGCGAGCAGCGCGGGGTCGGCGGCGAGCGCCAGCGAACTCAGTCGCGCATGCCCGGCGTCGAGCGCGGCCAGCAACTCGGCCTTGCTCGGATAGTCCGACAACTTCGACGACGGCGTCGATCCCGGCCCAAATTGATTGTGCCACGCCTCCGAGAGCTGCCGAGGCGCACCGAGCACCTCGCAACCTCGGTCCGCCACGATCGCGAGATGACCCAAAATCCACGCCGGCGGATTCATTCCCGGCATCGGCTGATCGGCAAACTTCGATTCGTCAACGCCGGTCAGCAAGAGGTCGAAAGCCGAACGCATGAACGCATAGATCTTCGTCTCGGTTTCAAGCATCGGGGAAGGCTCCTCTATGGACGTCTGGATAGTTAATCGAGACCCGGAGCATCGTCCGGTTCAGTCTAATGTTCAATCTTCGAGCCCTTCGAGCACCTTCAAGACGACCGTCCGCAATTTACCCTCGGCCTCGCGCGCGACGGCAAGAATATGCTCGAGCGACGCGGGTTCGAGCGCGTCGGGCAGGCACATGTCGGTCACGATCGAGAAGCCGAGTACCTTCAGCCCCGCGTGCACCGCGACGAGCACCTCGGGCACCGTCGACATCCCAACGACGTCCGCGCCGATCGCCCGCAGGAATCGGTATTCGGCCCGAGTTTCGAGGTTTGGACCGAGCACACCTGCGTAGACGCCTCGATGCGCGACTATGTTCGCTTCGAGCGCCGCCGCGAGCGCCAAACGCTGCAAGCCGCGGTCGTACGGTTCGATCATGTCCGGGAACCGCGGGCCAAGCCGATCGTCGTTCGGGCCGATCAAGGGGTTCACGCCCATCAGGTTGATATGGTCGTCTATCACGACCAAATCGCCCTTCGCGAACAGCGGATTCATCCCGCCCGACGCGTTCGAGACGATCAGGGTCCCGCAGCCCAACTCCTTCAAAACCCGCACCGGGAACGTCACCTGCGCCGCGGTGTACCCTTCATAAAGATGGAAGCGGCCCTCCATCGCTGCGACGGTTTTGCCCGCCAGCCGTCCGCAGACCAGTCGGCCGGCGTGACCGCGGACCGTCGACGCCGGGAAGCCGGGAATCGCGTCGTAAGGAATCACGGACTCAGCCCGAATCTCTTCGGCAAGCGCGCCCAGACCCGTGCCGAGTACGACACCGACGTCGGCGGTTCCCTGCCAATGCGTGCGGACCGCGGCGACCGCGCGGTCAATTTCCTCGAACGTGTGGTGATCCATAAACTTCGAAGCGGCTCGCGATGATGGGGTGGCGTTGAGGTCGCCGCGCGACCGCGGCCCGTCACGGTCAGGATCGGTCGAACCGCCGACGGATCAACTTAATAAAGCGCGGGTCGGCGCGGATCGAATCGAGGTCGGGGTCGCGTCGGAGTCGCGCGAAGTCGGCGTAGCCGAGCTCGATCGACCGCTGCAAGGCCACTAACGCGGGCTCGATGAAACCCTGCACCGCGTAGCTGCACGCGAGGTTGTACCACGGGATCGGCCGATCGGGCTGAAGCTTCACGATCCGGCGATCAAGCTGCAAGGCGCGATCGTAACGACCACGCGCCGCCAGATTGTCGGCATGTGCCCTCAGAAAGTCGACGTTCGAGGCGTCGCGCTCGACGAGTCGACCGAAGAAGTCGAACTCGAAGTCGCGTTGTGAGGCGTTCGATCGGCCCACTCCGACGGCGTGGGGGTGTTCTTCGTGGTCGTCGGGCTGTCGCTTCGAGCCGGCCATCGCGGACGCCTCCGGACTTACCTCAAAGGTGCGACGGAGCCGCGCTCGTCAAAAGGGGGGCCCCTCTCGACACCGCGCCGCGCCGCCGGTTCATACGGCTGTTGCAAGATTGTAACCCAAATTCCGCCGACTTCACAACCGCCGAAGCCGCTCCGCGTGTTCCTTGATCGCAACGTGACGAAAACGCGGGCGGGGAAGACTTGCACGGCCGTACGCGCCGCCTTTCGGCTCAAAGCCGCCCCGGCAACGCGGGTTTTCATCTCGGCGGATCGAGAGTCCGAAAAGTTGTCGAGGATTCTTCCGGAATCTCAGGTCTGCGAAACCTAGTCGAAAATATCAACCTTCGACTTCCATCCCGACGGCGTGAACTGTCTTATCGCGAGTGGCCGCGTGCCATTCATTTCGCGACGAAGAACGATGCTTTAAGAACGCGTGAGCGGTCGATAGCGAATCCGGTGCGGTTGGTCGGCGTCGTGCCCGAGGCGCTCGCGCTTCTGGTGCTCGTAAGTTTGATAATTTCCATCACACCAAACGATTCGACTGTCGCCCTCGAAGGCAAGTATGTGGGTCGCGATCCGGTCGAGAAACCAGCGGTCGTGGCTGATCACGACGGCGCAGCCGCCGAAATCGAGCAGCGCTTCTTCGAGTGCGCGGAGCATGTCGACGTCGAGGTCGTTCGTCGGCTCGTCGAGGAGCAGCAAGTTGCCGCCCGACTTTAAGAGTTTCGCGAGGTGGACGCGGTTCCGCTCGCCGCCCGAGAGGTTCGCGACTTTCTTTTCCTGGTCAGGGCCTTTGAAGTTGAACTGTGCGACATACGCTCGCGCGGGGACTTTGCGCTTGCCCAGCACGATCGGGTCGTAGCCGCCCGAGATCTCTTGAAATACCGTGTTTTCCGGGTTGAGCGCGTCTCGGTTCTGATCGACGTGCGATACGAGAACGGTGTCGCCGACGCGAAGCGCGCCTCCGTCGGGCTGTTCTTGGCCCGTGATCATTTTGAACAACGTCGTCTTGCCGGCACCGTTCGGGCCGATGATGCCGACGATCCCGCCCGGGGGCAGTCGGAAGGTCATGTCGTCGCAGAGCAGCGTTTCGCCGAAGCCTTTTTTGACCCCCTGCGCCTCGACGACGAGGTCACCCAGGTGCGGTCCGGGGGGGATTTGCAAGACGATCGACTCTTCGCGCTTTTCGTAATCCTGCGCGGCGAGTTGTTCGTAACGCTGCATTCGCGCGCGGTTCTTCGCGACACGCGCCCGCGGCGCCATCCGAACCCATTCGAGCTCGCGTTCGAGGCTCTTGCGACGCGCGCTTTCTTGCTTTTCCTCAAGGGCGAGCCGTGCTTGCTTTTGTTCGAGCCACGACGAGTAATTCCCCTGCCAGGGGATGCCTTGTCCGCGGTCGAGTTCGAGGATCCAGCCCGCGACGTTGTCGAGAAAATAACGGTCGTGCGTGACCGCGACGACGGTGCCTGCGTACTCGGACAGGTGTCGCTCCAGCCAGGCGACGCTTTCGGCGTCGAGGTGGTTCGTCGGCTCGTCGAGCAGCAATAGGTCGGGCTTTGCGAGCAGGATCTTGCAGAGCGCGACGCGCCTGCGTTCGCCGCCCGAGAGCGTCGCAACGTCGGCGTCACCCGGCGGCAGACGCATCGCGTCCATTGCGATTTCGACGCGGCGGTCGAGGTCCCACGCGTCGGCGGCGTCGATCGCGTCTTGCACCTTCGCCTGCTCGTTTAAGAGTGCGTCCATCGCGTCGGGGTCGAGCGGCTCGGCAAGCCGCGCGTTGATTTCGTCGAAGCGCGTCAGCAGTGCGCGCGTCGAGGCCACCGCTTGCTCGACGTTTCCGCGGACGTCGGTCGTCGCGTCGAGAATCGGCTCCTGCGGCAAATAACCGATCGTCGTGCCCGGCGCCGATCGCGCGGTGCCGACGAAGTCGGTATCGACCCCCGCCATGATCCGCAGCAGCGAACTTTTGCCTGCACCGTTGTTCCCGAGTACGCCGATCTTCGCCCCTGGATAAAACGACAGCCAGATGTTGCGGAGTACTTCTTTCTTGCCATGCGCCTTCGACAAATTCTCGATCGTGAAAATGTACTGCTGAGCCATGCAAAAACTCCAAGCCTTGATTTTGAGCTATTCGAAAACTGCGCGACCGTGTTTCGAAGTCTACGACTTTTGTCTTCCGCGACCGACTAGTCGACGCCGCGTTTCACTCGAACCAGATCCCTTATACTATCAGTTAATCGTCTCGCAAACCGCCCCGCCAGCCCGTTTGCGGTAACCCGGTGACCGCGGCCGTCGGCGCAAGTTACAATACGAACGATTGAGACCCCGCCGTGCGCGGGATTTTGACTAGGGGTCGTCCGCAATCCTCCCGCACCGTTTCCGCCCTTGGCCCGCCGCACCGACACGACATTGGAGCCGTTAAAGATGACAAGTGATCCCGTGACTCGAGCGTGGGCCGGTCGGCTTGCCGCGGCGTTGGTTAGCGCGGCAGGCATTCTATCGGCGGTCGTGATCGCGTGCGTTTCCGCGGGGACGGCAGGCGCGGCGGAACCTTCGGCGAAAGTCGACCCGCGCCTCAAGGGATATCGAACTCCGCCGGGCTGGCGCGTCGAGATCGCCGCCGCGGAGCCGCTCGTGATCAACCCTGTGACGATGACCTGGGGTGAGGACGGCCGGCTCTACGTCGTCGAGTGGTACGAAGGACGGGGGCCGAACGACCGCATCAAGGTGCTGACCGACACCGACGGCGACGGCGTCTTCGACAAGTCCGACGTCTACATGGACGGGCTTGATCTGCCTGCCGGGCTGCTCTTCTTTGACGGGTGGACCTACGTTACGCTCAATCACGACGTTGTCCGTTTCCGCGACAACGACGGCGACGGTAAATTCGAGATCCGCGAAACGATCGCGACCGGCTTCGGCAACGACGACTCGCACCACCGCGTCTCGGGGATCTCGCTCGGACCCGACGGCCGGCTCTATCTCACGACCGGCGACAGCGACGCCCACGCACGCGGTTCGGACGGATCGACCGCAACCGTCTTACGCTGCGGAGGCGTCTTTCGTTGCCGACCCGATGGCTCGCAACTCGAAAACGTCGCCTTCGGAATGCGGAACCCCTGGGGCAACGTCGCCTTTGACGACGAATTTCAGATCTTTCACACCGACAACGACAACGAGGGCTCGCCCGGTTTTACCGGTTGCCGGTTGTTGCACGTGGTCGAGGGCGGCGACTACGGCTGGCGGCTTCGCGAAGGGGCCCGTTGCTGCAACCCAGACTTCGAACGGGCAACGTGGAACGGCGGTCGTCCCGGCCGCCTCGGCTGGATCACCGACACCGGCCGCGGCGCGCCTGCCGGTCTGTGCGTCCTCAACTCGGCCTCGCTGCCGCCGAGCGCACACAACCTGCTCGTTTATCCCGACGTCTTCCGCAAAAAGGTCCGCGCCTACCATCTCCGTCAGATCGGCGCAACCTACGGCGTCGAGCAAGAATTCGAGTTGCTCGCCTCCGACGAAGGGCTATTTCGGCCCAACGACGCCGAGGTCGGGCCCGACGGCGCGCTCTATATTCTCGACTGGCGGACCGATTCGGGCGGTGCCGGCAAACTCTCGGGCAACGGTCAAACCGGCCGGATTTATCGAATGACCTGGGCCGGCACCGAACGCGAGCCGGCGCGCGGAACCTTCCCCTCCGACCGCTTCACGAGGTTGCGCAAATATGACGATAAAGCACTCATCGAGGCGCTCGATTCCCCCGATTTCGGCATGAGGACGCAGGTTTCTCGCGAGTTGATCCGGCGCGGTCTCGCCGTCAATGCGCGGCTCGCGACTCATCCCGACGCCGCCGCGCGTCGCGACCTCGAACTGCATCGATCCGACCTCGCGGGTTTGGTCTGCGACGAGTCGAAATCGATCGCGGCGCGACGACACGCGCTCGGCGTGCTCGCGGCGGTCGCCTCCGACCCTCCCGGTCCCGGCGAATCGGGACGTTGGGTCGACGTGATCGATCGTCAATACGACGACGCCACCCTGCAACGGTTCGCGCTCGAGTTACGCGGGCGGTTCGACTCGACCGACGATCGCTTCAAGGCGGCGCAACTGCTCGCGTGGTCCGACGTCGACGCGAAGACCGGCGGCGCGGCCGGCAAGGCGCTGAGCGACGCACGTGTTCGTCGCGCGCTCGCCGTCGCGCTCGGACGCTTCCGCGACCTGAAACGCGAGCCGGAAAATCGCGATCCCAATGCGCCTCCGCCGCGGCTCGACGATGCGAGCGTGAGGCGATTGCAACGCGCCTTTTCCGACTTCAAGAACGACCTGCCGAAGCTGCAGGCCGCGGTTCGCGACGCACTTCGAGACGCCGACGAGCCGATCACCGTCGAACTTGTCGCGCGACGACTCTTACTGATGGGCGTCGAGTCGATCGCTGGCGACCCCTTCCTCCGCGACGGCATCACCCGCGGCCTCGAACGGCTCGGCCCCCCCGCGCTGCCGGTCCTGACGCAGGCGATCGCCTCGACCGACAAGACGCGCGCGGCGGCGGCCCTGTTCGCGATCGAAGGGCGACGTACGACCGACGCTCTCGCCGTCTTGCTCGCAGAGGCTACGACCAACGCGCCCCTCGCAACCACCGACCGCGTTGCAATGTTTCAAGCTCTGCGCGAGCTCCGCGACAATGTCCCGCCCGACCGCGTCACCGAGTGGCTGATGCGCAACCCGAAGGCCGACCCCGCTGCCCGCGGCGCGGCCATCCGACTGCTGCGGGCACTCGGAGAGCGCGCGGCGCTCGCCGTCTCTTCGCTCTTGCCGAGCCTCCTCGACGACCCGGGATCAGAGGTCCGCGCCGCGGCGCTCACGCTTGTGATCGCGCGGCCTTCGCGCGAGTTCGCTACCCGACTGTTCGCGATCGCCGAGAACGCCGCCGCACCGTCGGAGGAACGCCGGCTCGCGGTCGACGCCCTCCGCGCCGCGGGCGACAAATCCGCCGCCCGTCGCCTGCTCCAGCTCCTTAAATCAACTCCCGACTCGCACCTTAAGTCGTCGATCTTCGACGCGCTCGCCGCGCTCGATTTCGACGCCGCCGCAACCGCCGCCCGCGGCCTTCTCAACGACCCCGTCCACGACCTTCGACGCGACTCGATTCGACTCCTTACGCAGCGTCCCGACACCGCCCGCGAGGTCGCTCGCGCCTTCCTTGACGGCAAAATCCCACCCGACGAACTCTCGACCGTCCTTGAGGGCGTCCGCCGTCATAACTCGCCCGACCTCGAAGCATTGCGCCAAGAGATCGTGAAGCGAATGATGTTAAGCGCCCCGACGCCTGAGCAAATGACTCAAATCCGTGATTATGTGAAAAAAGGCGGCGACCCCGCCCGAGGCCGCACGCTCTATCTCGACGAGCAACGCACCGCATGCGTGACCTGTCACCGGATGGAGGGCTACGGCGGCTCGGTCGGTCCCGACCTCACCCGCGTCTGGGAGACACTCTCGTTCGAGAAGCGGCTCGAGTCGATATTGGAACCCTCGAAAGAGATTAAGGAGGGCTACGCGACGTACCGCGTGGCGACCAAAGACGGCCGGATCGCTACCGGTCTTCTGGCGTCGAAGGGTCCCGACGCGGTCACGCTGAAGGACGCCACCGGGCGCGAGCTAAGGATCCCGACCGGCGAGGTCGACGAGCAGGGGGTCGACCCCGCCAGCCTCATGCCCGCCGGCGTTGCGGGCCGCCTCACTCTCTCCGAACTCGCCGACCTGCTGGCGTTTCTTGGCGACCGCGAGGCCCAGTCGGCGTTGAAGTCGATCAAGCCCGAAACCAAGCAGATCAAGCCGGAATCCAAGACGTCGTCCCCCGCGACGCGTTGACCGGAGGCGAATACGCGTCTCGTTGGCGAAAGGAAGCAAAGTCACGATGGAATTCACGGGCAAGACCGGCCTCCGGGCTTATCGAGCGAGACTCGCGGTATCGGCCTTGATTGTGGGTGCTGCCTTGTCGGTCGCGACGGTCCGCGCCGACGACTTCGATCGTTTCGAAGGCCGCGCGCTGGCCGACGCTCCGAAACTTCCGTCGGCGACCGCGCACGAGAGTCTGAGTGTCGCCGACTTGCTCGCGCTGCCGCCCGTACTCCGCGACAGCCGCGCTGCGCCGGTCATAATCAAGACCGATCAGGGTAATTTTGCGCGTCTTATCATCGCTCCGGGACTGCGCAAGTCCGCTGGGGGCAAGGGCGAGCCCATACCCGTGCTCGTGATCGAACGTTTTGACGTCTTTGATGCCGGACGGCTCTCGACGCGTCTCGCGCGCGGACGCGATCTCGTTCTTTTCGGCGGGTTCCAGGTTGATCTCGACGCCGGGCTGGTCGTGCCGAACGACCAGGGCGCGGACCTGCGTTTCGTCGCCGCGGGACCGGGGGAGGGGGTGCTCGAAACCGTTGGCGGAGCGAAGATCTACACGTTCAAATCAACGCCGCTGTCGGCCTCGAATGCCGTTGCCGCGGCGACCGCGGGATTGCCCGCCGCCTCGGCTGACTTCAACGGCCGTTGGCTGTTGTTCGTCGATGGACGCTGGTCCGGCCTGCTCGAGCTGAAGGTGAGCGCTACGGGCGATGTCGGCGGCTTCTTCCGGTCCGACACGAACGGCGCCTCATACGACGTCTCTGGGCACGTCGCGCCGGAATCGAGCGCGACGGCCGCGTTCAAAGTGTCGTTCCCGCAAGCGGAAATGGATTTCGACGCGAGGCTCTGGACGCAGGGCCGCGGCGTAATTGCGGGAACCTCGACGATGCGCGGCCGCGGCTACGGCTTTTTCGCGTTCCGCGAGGGGTTCAAGCTGCGACGGGGCGACAACCCCGACGACGCCGCGGGTTTTTCCAACGTCGTCGTCGCAATCGTCGGCGAAGGACGGTTCCAACTCAACGGCGAAGCGGCGATCGACGCCGAAACGCTGGCCGCGAAACTTCGCCTTCTCGTCCGGCAGACGCCCGCGACCCGGGTGACGCTGCGCGCCGCCGCTGCGACGTCCTTCCGCGACCTCGACGCCGCCCGCGCTCGTGTTGCGGGGGCCGGCGTCGAGCACATCGAAATCGAGCCGCTCGCCGCAGTCAAACCTCCCGCCGCGGCAGCCCCCAAATAACCTCGCACTCAACATCGTAATGCGTGATCGGCCCAGCGCGATTCCGAGAGCTTATTTCGGCGCGGCGGGCTTCGCGGTCCCCTCGGTCGGCTTCGGCGCGGGCGGGAAGAGATCCTTCGGCATTGGTTTCACGTCCAGCTTCGCACTTTTGCGCTCGGCTTCGATGATCGACTTTTGCAGGTTGAGGGCGTATCGATTCATGACGAGCGGACGCTGCCGTTCGAGGTCGAGCGGCTTGCCTTCGAGGCGCTCCGTCGTTTGGATCAAGTGGTAGCCGAACTCCGTTTCGACCGGTTGTGAGACTTCGTTCTTTTTGAGTGCAAACGCCGCGCGGGTGAACTGCTCGTTCGGCAACGTGTCGCGGAGGATGAAGCCGATGTCTCCGCCGTCGCCCTCGGTTTTGTTCGGGTCTTGCGAGTATTTGTCCGCGGCTTGCGCGAAGCTGAGCTTGCCCGCCTCGACTTCGGCTCGGACAGCGTCGGCCTTGGCCTTGGCTTTGGCCTTGTCGCCGGCGGAGGCGTCGGGTTCAAAGCCGATGAGAATATGGCTGACTTTGACTTGCGCGCGGTCGAAGAGGTCTTTGTTCTGCGCGTAGAATTTCTTCAATTCCGCTTCGGTCGCCATCTGGTTGACGTATTCATTCCAGCGGATTTGGATTGCGTACTGTTCGCGGACCTCGTCGAGCGTCATGCCGGCGTCGGCAAGGACGTTCGGCAGGTCTTTCCCGGTCTGTTCGAGTTCCTTCTTCAGCCCCTCGACCGCCGCGTCGATCTTGTCCTTCGGCGCGACGAGCTTTTGACGCGCGAGGAACGCCGTCAGCAGCCGCTGGTTGACGAGCTGGTCGATCGCCTGGTTATAAATCAACTCTTCCTCGCCGGGGTTGATCGGCGTTTTGCTGACGAGCCCGATGAAGTCCCCCCGCGTGATCGGCGAGCCGTTCACGGTCGCGAGCACCTCGTTCAATTTCGTCGTGTCGACCTTTGCGGCCTGCGCGCGGGCTTCTCGGCCACAAAGTCCCAGAAAAATCGCTGCGCAGGCTAACGCACTGTACGCCGCCGCGGGAGTGACATCGACCTTGAGTCGGCCGGAAACGGTGCGTCGCATCTCGCCTCGCATGGGAAGTCGCCTCCGTGAGAGATCCTTGCCGTCAATCAGCCGCCGACGCGGCCGCGCCCTCGAATCGACCCTCGAGAACGCTCACTTGTGCCGCATTATACGAATCTGTTCGTCGGTTTGCCGCGCGAATCTTGCGGCGTCGAGACTTGGCGTTGTCGGCAACCCCCGTCGCGGCCGGTTCGGCGGCGACGCTTGATCGACGCTCCCTGGAAGTTGCGGTCGGCTGGCAGGATAATAGCGGGATGGTTGTTGAGGGCGGGAGGGTCGCGACGCTATCGCGAGTCGATCCGTGTTGTTTCCGGACGTTGCGGCGCGGGGTGATGTGAGATGACTCGAGGTCGATGGCGACGACCGGTCGCTATGCTCCTGTTGGCGGGGGTGGTCGTTGTGGTTGCGCGGCGCTCTCTGGTCTTGGTCGACGAGACGGAGTTCGTGGTCGTGACCGAGTTTGGTCGGCCGGTGTCGATTTACGGCGACGAGGCGGGCGAGGCGGGTCCGCACGTGTGCCCGCCGTGGCGATCGAGCTTTGCGGTCGACCGGCGATTGCACGTGTTCGAGCCGCCGCCGCGCGGCATGATTACCGCGGATAAGCGCGGGCTCGAAGTGTCGAGCTGCGTGTTGTGGAGGGTGCGGGATCCACTGCGGTTCTTGCGGGCGGCGGCCACGGTCGAATCGGCGGAGGCGCGGCTGGCCGAGCGGGTTGCGGCGGCGCTGAGCGTCGCGGTGGGACGTCGAGGTGCGGCGGCGTTGGCGTCGGTTGAGCCGGGCGTCTGGGCGCTCGACGAGGTCACGAAAGAGACGCGCGACGCGGTTGCCGGTCCGGCTCTCGACGAGCTGGGCGTGGAGGTCGTCGACGTGCGCTTAACGCGGTTCAGCGACCCGGTTGAAGTCCGGCCGGCGATTTTCGATCTGATTCGGGCCGAACGTCGCCAGGCGGCGGCGGCATTGAGGGCCGCGGGCGACGCCGAGGCGCGCGGGATCACGGCTCGAGCCGACCGCGATCGCGATGAGCGGCTCGCCGCGGCCGACGCCGACGCCGAACGCATCCGCGGTCGCGCCGAGGCCGAGGCGGCCCGGATCACGAACGCCGCGCACGCGCGCGATCCTCGCTTCGCCGAGTTCCTACGCACCCTCGACGCGTATCGCGGTCTCCTCGACGAGCGCGCGACCGTCGTGCTGTCGTCTTCGAGCCCGCTTTTGCGACTCCTGACGCGCGGTCCCGCCGACGAACTCATGAATCGCGCACCGCGAACGCCGATCCTCCCGACCGTACCCGGATCGTCCACACCCCTCGAATCGAAGGCCGCTGACCAAGGCACCACCGCCCCGACGACAGCCGTTCCTGGGCCGCGGTCGTCGTCGATTAAGAATGCGGGGCCGTCGTCATGAGCGCGGATTCACGGAGCGGGACGGTTCGACGCGACTTGAAGCGGACGGTTGCGAAGGTTGCGGTCTTGGCTTTGATCGCGGCCGCTCTCGCGACGAGTTGGACCCCGGTCGCGCCGGGCGAGGTCGTACTGATTCGTCGTTTGGGCCGGATCCTCGAGGAGCCCTGGACGCCCGGCGCGCACTTCGCGTGGCCGTTTGGGATCGATAGGCCGGTGCGGGTACGGCTTGGAGCCGTGCGTATGCTCGCGATCGGCGTGCGCGCGGTGGGCGAGGCACCCGGCGCGGGAGAATATCTCACCGGCGACCAAAACCTGGCGGTGGTCGCGGCGGTCGTCCAGTACCGCGTCGCGGACCCTCGAGCCTACGTGATCGCGGCGGAGTCGCGCGTTGTCGAAGAGGTGCTGCGCGGGTTGGCCGAAGCCGGTTTGACGCGGGCGCTGTCGCGCGGCGGGATCGACGCGATCCTTCGCGCGGAGCGCGCCGAAGTGGCCCACGCCGCCGCCGACGACCTGACGCGCGGCGTCGAGCGCGCCGGACTCGGCCTCGCGATCTTAGGCGTGAATCTGACGGATACCCGCCCTCCCGACGAGGTTGCCGACGACTTCGCGAAGGCGGCTTCGGCAAGGAACGCTCGCGATCAGAGCGTCCTCGAAGCGCGGGGACGCGCGCAGGTTAACGCCGCCGCCGCTCGCGCCGAGGCCGAGGCTCGCCTCGAACGCGCCCGTGCCGACTCCGAAGGTCTCGTCACGCTCGCGAAGGCACGGGTCGGCGCTTTCGAATCGATGCTCGGCGAGTATCGACGCGACCCCGCGCGAACAGTGAGCGGCTTGTATGCCGACACGATTAAGCGGCTTTGGCCGCGATTGCGTCGCTCGGTCATCATGACGCCCGACGAACCGCTCGACCTGAGCATATTCGGTACGCGCTGACAGGCCGCGGTCGTGGGTCGCTCAGGAGCCGCCCTTGGGTCGGGGAGTGTTTGAGAGCGCGGGGTCGGGTGCCGGCGGGGGCGGCGGAGCGTCGTTTCCCGCGTTGCCGACCGTGTGCCCCACGCTCCCGACCGCGCCGTCGCGTGTCACGGCAGACGCGTTGTCGGTTGCGCCCGCGCGGGCAATGCGCGTGCGGGGCGAGGTCGAATTTGAAGTCTTCGCGGCCGCGGTGCGGGCTTCGGTTTGCCGCGGATCCCGTCGAGGCGTGTGCAGCGCCGTGATGGCACGGGCCGCCTCGTCGCGGACTTCGACGTGTTTGTCAAAGAGCTTCGCCTTCTCAAGAAAATCCTCGGCACGGCCGTCGCCGATTTCGCCAAGGGCGTGAGCGGAGGCGATCCGGACGTCGCGGGAGTGATCGTTTTTGAGCCGATCCATGAGCGCGGGGACGGCCCGCGGGTCGCGGACTTGACCGAGGAAGAGGGCGGCGTCGCGACGCGTGTGTTCGTGCCAACTCTTCAATTTCGCCAAGTTCTCGGCGACGACGTCGACACCCGGCGTCGGTCGCGGCACAGGGGCTGTGTAGACAACCGGCGGCGGAGCGATCGAGGCTCCCACGAAACCGCCAAATAGCGGGACCCCGCCGAACAAGCCGAGGCCGAAAATCGGCGGTGGAGGGGGAGGGGGTGCGACCACAACCTCCTCGACGAATACGCCGCCGCCGTGTCCGTAACCAACCGCGGGACGCCCAACCATGCCCGGTCCGGGCACGCGCTCGACTAGTGTATTGCTGCGGAAGGTGCCGTCAGGACGCCGAATCTGCACCTGGCGATCGACGTATCCGGGTCCGGCCTGCGTCCGGACGTCGCGTTGGAGGGTCCGACCGCGCGGGCCCGTTACTGAGACGTCGCGCTCGCGCACCACCTGCTGCGCCGTCGACTCGTCGACGAGCACTCCGCTGACGGCAGGCCCGATCAACGCCGCCAAAAACCCGCATCTTAGTCGTGTCATGGCCTTGCGCTCCCGATCCATGGTAAAGACCTTGACCTCTTTCGCGTCGACGTGCCCGCCTCTTCGCGGTCCCCCCACTTGATAAGGTGACCGGCGAGAAATCGGACGGATTCTGGCGACTCCTCGCCGTTCCGTGAAGGGCAGTTCGCGACGACCCTCAATATGCGTTACGCATCTCGGCTGTATTTGAGCGGTCGCTCCATAATTTTGAAAAAATGACATCGACGTTTGACGATCGTTGTCAACATAGTGGATACTAGCTTAACAATTCGTCGCGGGTTGCGGTCGGAACACGGGTTCGGGCAAAAGGTCCCACCTCTGGCTTGCGATCGAGCGTACGAGCCCGGGTCGAATTGGTCGAGAGGTAGTGCGGCGACGTCGCCGCGATGCCGGAGGTTGATCTCCTTACCAAGATCGTTACGTCTCGCTTGGGAGTCCTTTCGATGCCTCCTCCAAGCATTAATAAAGCTCGCTTGGCCCTTGAAATCGTCCCTGTTTCGCTGTCGGCAGAGGGCTTGAACAACCTCCTCTGCACACAATGTCTGGTGCCGCTCGGGGTTCATCAGCCCGACGAGGCGGCCCCCTATCGACTCCTTGGTACCTGTCCGTCGTGTCACGGCTGGACACTCGTTGAGATCGCCCGTGATGGTTCGCAAGCGCGCACCGCCGTCTTGCCAAGCCTCGGCGTCGATGCGGGTCGACCGGAGTTCCCCGATCGCTACGGTTTTGCCTCGACGTCGGGGACAGCGCGATCGCAGGCGGATTCTCGACGTCCAGTGCGGCCGTAAATGTCTTGTATGTGGTGACTTGCGTTTCTCGAACTATTTGCGACGGCCACGCTTGGGCTTGCGTTTCGAGCCGGGGTGCTTTGTCGCGCGCTGCTTCTTGGCCTTCGAATGAGGTCCGCTTGCCGGCCGAGTTCCACCTGGACGCGATCCGTGGGCGCGCGCCCGCGCTGGGGATGTTCGCGCCGAGTCCGAGCCGTCCGTCGCCGAGCGGTCGAGTTCCGTTGACGATGGTACTAAGTCGAGCGTCCGGCGATCGATATCCACCCGCGCGACACGGACATCGAGCCTATCTCCAAGGCGATAGCGACGTCCCGCGCGGCGACCGATCAAGGTGCGAGTTTCGGGCTCGAGGTAATAGTAGTCGTCTTCGAGTGCATCAACGCGCAGCAGTCCCTCGACCGGCCATGCGATTAGCCTGCAAAACAGGCCGTAATCCTCGACGCCGACGATCACCGCCGTGAAGACCTCGCCGACTTGCCCGGCCAGATGCGTCAGCAACTTGATCCGCGTTAGCTCACGCTCGGCGGCCTCGGCGCGACGCTCGTTCTTAGTGCAATGTTCGCCGAGCGCCGTGAGTTCCTCGTAGTCGCTCCGCGGCTTCCTGTCTTCGAGGAGCGCGATCACTTGCCGATGCACCTGCAAGTCGGGATAGCGGCGAATCGGCGAGGTGAAGTGGCAATAATCGTCGCTTGCAAGTGCGTAGTGACCCTCGTCCTCAGGGGTGTAAAGGGCTTGTTTAAGGCTGCGCAGAAACGCGTAGTGGAGCGCCTCGGCTTCCGGCCGGCCCTTGCTCTCGGCGAGCAGACGTCGTAACTCAAACCGGCTTTGCGGACTTTCGACTTTCAGCCCCAGCCCGCGCGCGAAGTCGGCGAATTCATAGAGTTTGGCCGGGTCGGGGTCGGGATGCGCACGCCGGAGGAAGCCGACATTGTGCTCGCGGAGATGGGCCGCGACCGCCTCGTTAGCCGCAAGCATGAAGTCTTCGATCAACTCGTGGCTCTCGTCCCCCGCGACGAGACGCGCCGCCGCGACCTCCCCCGCATCGCCGAGAATCACCTTCACTTCAGGCATGTTCAGCTCAATTGCGCCGCGCGCGCGTCGACGCTCCCTGAGCAGATTCGCGAGCGTGCGCATCGCATTGAGTCGTGCGGTCAAGTCGGGACCAAGGCGCGCGACGGCCTCATCGTCGCCTCGCAAGACCGCGAGCGCCTCTTCGTACGTAAAACGGCGATCCACCTTGATCAAGGATCGCGAGAATTTTGTCGCGGTACGGATGCCGTCGGGGCTGAATTCCATCTGCACCGTGACGGCGACTCGCGGCCGACCCGCTTGCAGGCTGGCGAGGCCGTTCGAGAGGATTTCGGGCAGCATCGGCAGCACGCGATCGGGGAGATAGACGCTCGTGGCGCGCTTGCGAGCTTCCCGGTCGAGCGCCGAGCCCGGCGTCACGAACCGCGCGACGTCGGCAATGTGCACCGACAGCGACCAGAAGCCGCGCTCGTCGCGCTCGAGCGAGATTGCGTCGTCGAAGTCGCGCGCGTCCACGGGGTCGATCGTGATCGTGAACAGCCCGCGCAGATCCTCGCGTCCCTCGGTCTCGTCTTCGCGAAAAGTCGCTGCCAGTTCACGAGCCTCGGCGAGCGCATCTTCCTCGAACTCCTCGGGCAGATTGAACGCTCGGATTACCGAGAGCGTGTCGATGCCCGGCTCGCCACGCGGCCCCAGCACTTCGGTGATGACAGCCTCGCCAACCACCCCCGGTGACGGATACCGCACCATTTCGATCGCGACTTTGTCGTCAGGCTTCGCCCCTTTCGCGCCGGGGTCGCCGACCGCGACGGGCTCGGCGAATCCGGTACCGTCGACGCGCACCCAACCGGCGTCGCCGCGCTCGAAATAGACGCCGACAAACACGCCGGCGGTCGCGCGCCTCAGCACCTGGACAATCCGCCCCTCCGACTTTCGGCCCGGCCCGCGCGCCGTCTTCACCACCTTGATCACAACCTCGTCGCCACTTGCCGCGTCGCGGCCCTCATGCGGGGGAATGAACACCGCATCGTCGGCGGCCGATCCCTTCAGACGCACGAAGCCGTGCCCCTTCGCCGCGCGGCGGAAGGTCCCCACGACCTCGCTTTTTGCGGACTTCGGCGTCGTGAGCCGCTTGCTCTTCGAGATTTCCAGCCGACCCTCGCGGAGCAGCGCTTTGACTACCGACCGAAAGTGGGTGTATTGCTCCGGCTCAATCTCCAGAAGTCGCGCCAGGCCCTTGAGCGTCGTCGGCGCGTAGTTCGGCCGACCCACGAGCCGCATTACTTGTTGTTCGTAATCGATCATCGGTTTTTAAAGACGCGCACTCGTCGGCACGCCCGTCAAGCCCTTCTCGCAATTGGATGTCAAAGTGTCTTCAGGTATTCAATCACCTCACGCCGGTCGTCGTCCGAGAGCTTGTCGCCGAACGTGTGACCTTGGTTGCCCAGCCCGAACCGCGATGCGTCGTACAGACCCCGCCGCCGCGCGGGCGTCAGCGCCGAGACGGCCTCTTCTGCGAGCGGTTCAAACTTCCAGCCGACATTTGTGCGGTCGTAATGCTCAAATTCGGTCGAGGGCGGCCTCAGAAAAAGCTTCGGTCGTTCCTTGGACTTGAGCACGGTCCACAACGTCGGCGCCGAGCCGTTGTGCAGGTACGGCGCGGACGCCCAAATGCCGTCGAGCGGCGGCGCCTGATAGCCCGTCATTTCCAGGTCGGCGGGGAAATCCTCACCAAACCACGTTGAATTGTAATGCTCGACGAACTTTCGCGACAGCCCCGTTGCCCGCGCGGGGTCGGTCCCGATCACGTCCAGCGGGATGATTTTGTTCGGATAGCTCGCGTGCTCCCCGTAGGTGCCGTGACAGCGCGCGCAGGTCTTCTCGAAAACCGTCCGACCGTGTTCGGCACGCTCGCGATCGATTGGGAACGGGTATTTCGGCGGCTTTAGGCTCTTCAAATACGTCTGCACGTCCTGGAAGATCGGCTCCAACCGTTTCATTTCGTCGAGTGACTTCTCGCCCATGAAGAACTGCATGATCGAGCGCACTGAGCGAGCGTCGGTCCGGCCGTCGTAGTACATCGACCGCTTCTTTGCCAAGTTCCACCAGGGCGGGACATCGAGTTCGGGGAGGTTCGCACCCATGGGCAACGGAAACACTCGCCGCGAAAAGTCCGAGTTGAGCAAACTCAACAGCACCACCGACACCATGCCCGCGTTGTTCGTCCCGCGTGCCGAGTTCAAGATGAACAGAGACGGCGGCATCTGTCGCCCCTCCGAGTTGGTCAACTCTCGCAGCAGGAGCGTCATGTCGAGCTGCGTATTGCCCAGGCCGACGTAACTCACACCGCCCAATGAGCCGCCGTGACAAAGTAAACAATCGAGCTGAATGCCGGTCTTCGTGCCGTCGCGCAACACGCCGCGACGCAGTCCCATCGGCAGGCCGTCGTTCGGATAGGGGGGCAAGTGCAGCCCGTATCGAGCACGAAAAGCCGCCGCGTAGCCCTTCGGGTCCGCGACCGGATCAGGCGATGCATTTTCCCAGAGCTTGCGCACCTTCGTAATTGCGTCGTCTTTCCAAGTGGGCTTCAGATAGCCCCGCAACGTGAGCGCGGCGCAGCCCCGCTCGACCGCCGCCGGGTCCGGTGCGGTCTGATCCGCGCGTGCACGATGCGGCTCTCCGCCTTGAGCAAACTTCGATCCGGAACCCGCAGTCAATACAGCGGTTAGAGTTACCCACGCCGCGAACCGCCCAACGGTGCCCGCGCTGAATTTGGACCAGCCGCACTTCGAAAGCGAACGGCAGAGTGTTCCGCAGCCGCATTCATACGGGGTGTGTCGCGTTGTCTGAAACATTTCGGAGATCCATGCGAGTGGAGCAAACTTTGAGAGCATTGTCGCAAACGTCGGTGCCGACCAAAGGCCGGCGCAGCTGATCGAGATCAATCCGGGGGTCGGCCGACCGCCCGACGCGTCAGCAGCCTCCATCTAGTTTATATTCCCGAGTTTGGGATTCGGGAATGGTCGCGATGGTCAACTGCCTCATCGGTCGGTTCCACCGGGGTTGACTTGCGGGTTGGCGTCGTAGACAAAGGTCCATCGACAATTGCCGCGCGAGCCGGCTAGAATCAGCCGACCGACGCTCGGGAGTCGAGCGTTGGTGAAGGATCGACGACCGTTGAGGAACATCGCGCCATGGGACCGGCGGAGATCATCGCGAGCCTGAAGGAGTTGTGCGAAACCGAGGGCCCGCATCTGACGACCGAGCAAATCGTGTCTTGGATCGAAGGGCAGGGCGGTTACGAATCCGACGCCGACCTGATTCGCTTCGCGAAAAAAATGAAGGCGCGGCAACTCGCGCGTCAGCTCCTGTTCGAGGATCCGGACAGCGGCCAGAAAGTGAAGCGGCTCTGGAGTTTGCGCGACCCGCGGCTGAAGCGGCGCTACTACGCGGACATCACACGACTGCCCGAAGCCCGCCGCAAGCGGCTGATTCGCCAGTACGCGAAGTATCTCGACCAGATGCGAAATGTCCGGCGTGCCCTATCGGACTACTTTGCCGGTCAGCAATTCTTCGCATTTTATGCAACGGACGACACCGAACTCGCCGAGGTCGAAGCGTAGGTTCAACCTCGGCGAGGCTTGAGTGCGGCAACGGTTTGGAGCGTCCTTTACTTTGGGTTGGGGAGCGCGGCCGGCGGCGGGGCCGGGGCGGCCTCCTCGCTCGAAACGACCGACGACAACTCGTCGATTACGCTCGAGATGCCGACGGTGTTCATCGCCAGGTTCACCGCGCGGTTGTGGGCGGCCTTGTCGGCGACGGTGCCGCGTAGGAGGACGGCCCCGTCACGCATCATGTGCACTTCAACTTTCGCGCTCGTGAGTGCTTTATCCCAATGGATCCGGGCATAAACCCGCGAGCCCGCCTCCATACGATTGACGTCGCCCTTGACGACCTCGAACTGCTTGCGAAGCCCCTCGCCGACCTGCTGCGCGCCCCGCTTGATCCCGCGTCCAACCTCGTCGAGCTTCTCGCCCACTTTCGAGCCGATCCCCTGCTGGGCAAAGCTCGCCGCGGCGACCAACAACAGCGCCGACGCGCCTCCCCCAACGCCGATCCATCTCTTGCCGTTCATGCGTATATCCTCGCGTGGTGTGTGAATCCGTCCTCAAATCGTGGCCAAGGCCAACCCTGGTTTACCGTCATTCGCGCGAAAAATCACTCCCTCGGCTCTCGATTCCGGATGTTGCTCAGGGCGGATGCCCGCGCTGAAAGTCGGGTCGACATTGTTTCGGGGCAAAGCGATGCCTTATTCTTTAAGTCGTGGTGTGACGCCAAAATTCTCTGAGACAAGAGTCGTGCAAGACAGCTGGATCGCGGAGCGGATGAGTCGGATCGACGCCTCGGGCATCCGCAAGGCGTTTGATATGGCGAAGTCGATGAAGGATCCGATCAACCTCTCGATCGGACTGCCGGACTTCGACGTTTTCGAGCCGGTGAAGCAAGCGGCGATCGACGCGATCCGCGGCGGCCGCAACGCGTACACCGTGACGCAGGGCATCCCCGAGCTGCGCGAGAAGTTGCAAGGCCGGGTTGACCTCGAATTCGGCCACGAGGATCGTCAAGTACTGGTGACGTCGGGGACGTCGGGTGCGCTTCTGCTCGCGCTCAGCGTCGTCGTCAATCCCGGCGACGAAGTGATTGTGTTCGACCCCTATTTCGCGATGTATCGGCACCTCGCGACACTAGCCGGCGGGGTTACGGTCGAGCTCGATACGTATCCCGACTTTCAGGTGGACGTCGATCTGGTTGAGGCGGCGATCAACGCGCGGACCAAGTGCGTCGTCGTGAATAGCCCGTGCAACCCGACCGGCGTCGTCGTGCCCGACGAGACGTTGCGGGCGCTCGCCGAACTATGCCAAAAGCGCCGCGTGCTGCTGATCAGCGACGAGGTTTATCGCGGCTTCAGTCACGACGGGCCGTGCGGGACCCCGGCGCGCTGGAACGACGAAACACTTGTCGTCGACGGCTTCAGCAAGTCGCACGCGATGACCGGCTGGCGGCTCGGCTTCGCGCACGGCCCGCGGCGGATCATTCAGGGAATGGCGGAGGTCCAGCAATTCAGCTTTGTGTGCGCGCCGAGCATGGCGCAATACGCGGGAGTGGTCGCACTCGACCAAGATTTGAGCGCAATCCAGTCGTCCTATCGCCGCAAGCGCGACATGGTGGTCGAGGCGCTCGCGGATTGTTATGAACTGATCCCGCCGCGGGGGGCTTTCTACGCATTTCCACGCGCCCCGTGGGGCACCGCGACCGACTTCGCGCGGGCCGCGATCGCGCGCAACCTGCTGATTATTCCAGGTAACGTGTTCAGCCGGCGCGACACGCACCTGCGGATCTCGTATGCGGTCGACGACGCGACCCTGGCGCGCGG
>JAJYDB010000216.1 GCA_021777845.1 Planctomycetota bacterium | reverse complement strand
CGCGCCGCGAGTTTTCGCCCATCCGCGTCAGGAACATCTTCATCTGCGGAACGGTCGCGTTCTGACCCTCGTCCAAAATGATCACGGCGTCGTTCAAAGTCCGGCCGCGCATGTAGGCCAGCGGAGCGATCTCGATAAGGTCGTTCCCCATGTAGCGCCGCAACTGCTCGTAATCCATCAGGTCGTGGAGCGCGTCGAGCAGCGGACGCAGGTACGGGTTGATCTTCGCTTCGAGATCGCCGGGCAAAAAACCCAGATGCTCGCCCGCCTCGACCGCCGGCCTGGCCAGCACGATCTTCTTGATCTTGCCTCGCCGCAGCAGTGCAACCGCAATCGCCACCGCGAGATAGGTCTTACCCGTGCCCGCGGGTCCGATGCAAAAGACGAGCGGGTTCTCGCGCAGACACTTCATGTAGCGAGCTTGGCCGTCGGTGCGTGCCCGCACGGTCCGGCCTCCTTCGCGGATCTCGAGCGACTCGGGGCGGTCGGGGTCGATCGCCCGCAGTGCCGACTCGAGCAACTCGGTGACGTCGGCCGAAGTCACCGCCCGGCGCTTCCGGTAGATGCCTCGCAGATCCTCGAAGATCAGCCGCGCGATCTCGACGCGGTCCTCCTCGCCCTCAAGGCGGACCTCGCCGTGGCGAGCCAGGACCTTGATGCCGAGCGCATCGCGAATCTGACGTAAATACTGGTCCCGGCTGCCGAGGACGGCAAGCTCCTCGTCGTTACCGTCCAGGCTGATGGTCGCTTCCGCCATGTCATTCCGTCTGTGACGCGACCGCGAGCGTGAAATGACGCCTTCGTCGCTGAGAGCACTTGCGTGATTATGTTCCGAATATGGGTCGCGATGCAACAGGGCCGCGTCGAACTTCGCGAATCGGGCCCGAGCGGGGATCGCCAAGGCCGTCGAGGTCGCTCAGCGCGCGAACCAGACCCAGTAGCAGTACGCGACCGGGCCGGCGAAGAGCAGCGAGTCAACGACGTCGAGCACGCCGCCGTAGCCGGGGACGGAGTCGGAGGCGTCCTTGCGGGCGCAGTCGCGCTTGATCATCGACTCCATCAGGTCGCCGAGTTGGGCGGCGGTGCCGACGCAGACGCCGAAGCCGACCGCCTCGATCAGTCCAAACGACAGGACGCCGAAGAGATGTCGAGCGGTCATCGAGACCAGAACCGCGGCCAGAATCGCGAACACCAGCCCGCCGACCGCCCCCTCGACGGTCTTCCTCGGGCTCACGAGCGGCCATAAGCGCCGACGCCCCACCAACCGGCCGAGCGTGTACGCACCGATGTCCGCCCCCTTCGCGGTCGACACCAAAAGGACCAGCGGCACTACCCCGTGATGCGACCCGTCGAGCCAACGCATCTGCATGATAAAGCCGCCGAGCACGCCGATGTAGGCGATCGCCAGCAAGGTCACCGAGATCGTCGCGATCGTGCCGCCGCCGCCTGAATTCCGGAACTGGAGGCTCTGGATCACGAACGTCGCCATCACCAAGGCCGCGAAGGTGAACAGCGGCCAGGCAAAGACGCTGATCGGCCCGACCGACTCGAGCGCCATCCGGTCGGCCCAGCGCGGATCGGTCGAAAGATGCTCAACAATGTGCGGCGCCCAGTTCGCGACCACGAGCGCCGAGACGCCGCCGAAGACCGTGTTCCCGGAGGGCTGAGCGGTCGTCGTGCCGAGCAGACCGACAAGTTCGAGCGACGCCGCGTTAAGCACGATCAGCGCGGTCAAGAACCAGAACGGAAACCAAGGCGCGACCCATTCATCGACGATCAGCACCGAGACCAAGGCCCCGGCCATCAGGAATCCGAAGACGAGCCGAGTGGAAAGCATGGAGCCGCGCGCGGTGCCCGAGGTTGATGAAACAAACCGGTGGAGGCCACCAGCATAGCGTCGAACCGCGACGCTCGCGACCTCCACCCGCCCGTCGTCCCGACGAGATCGTCAAAATCAAGGAATGTGGTTAAAATGATGGATGCGCGGCCCGCGCACCGGCGGCAGCGGAACGATCTTCCCATGCACATATCGGTAGAACGTTCCGACCGGCGGCGACGGCCTGCCGTGATGGAAATGCGGGTTCGGGCTGCCGAGGAAGAGCGTGTCGGTGCTCGAATGCGGGTGGAGCTGGGCGATCCCCTTGCGGCCCGCGAGATAGTTGTTCGCGTTCGTGCCCGCAACCAGCGAGTTGTAGCCGGTCCAACCGTGTTCGCGGGTCGGCCCGCTGCCTCCGACGAGCACGTTCTTGCCGCGTTGACCGCCGATGAGCAGCGCGGGCAAATCGACGTTCGAGTTAATCGTGACGTTGTTTTTCGCGAGTTTGCCGCCTTGGACCACGATCTCGGTGACCGCCGAAACCGACGGTTGCGTGGCGTCGAGCACGCCGTTCAAGGTCACTTGCAGGATGAACGAGCCGGGGTTCGCGGGGTCGGGCGCTTCGCTCACGTTGATGTTGTTGGTGCCGTGGTCGGTCCGCGGCGGCGGCGTCACCGTGAGCACGGTCCCGATTAAACGGACGGTGTGGGTGTT
Source organism: Planctomycetota bacterium (assembly GCA_021777845.1). GTDB lineage: Bacteria > Planctomycetota > Planctomycetia > Isosphaerales > Isosphaeraceae > JAJYDB01. The sequence continues at coordinate 5,597 of JAJYDB010000216.1, read as the reverse complement.
CGCCGGGGTGGTTTGGATCGTGATCGTCGCGGGCAAACTAGTCAGGGTTTGACCGTTGGTCGTCGCGGTGGTCACGTACTGGAAGGTGTCGGGACCGCTGAAATCGGCGTTCGGCGTGTACACGAACGCGCCGGTCGCCGCGTTGAAGGCCGAGATCTTGCCGTACGTCGGGCTCGTGAGCATCTGATACGAGACCGCCGAGCCTCCCGCGTTCGGATTCAGGCCCAAAAGTTGGACCGGCTGCGGCGTGTTCGCGACCGCGTTCACTCCGACGGGATTCGCCAGCGGGACCTGCAGGACGGGGGTCGACGAGCTGTTCACCGTCAACGTCGTCGTCGTCCAGTTGAAGTTCGAGGGGTCGTTGATCGTGCCGGTGCCGCGGTTTTGCGAGTCGCGGACGGCGAGCAAGAGGTTGATCGTGCCGCTGAAACCAGGCGTCGGCGTGACCGTCACGTTGCCGTTCCCATCGACGGTCGCCGTGGCGTTCTGGACCGGCGTGAAGGTCGTGACCGGCGTCCCGCCCGTGCCGACGGTCGTCTGCGTCCCCCCTTCGATCGCATAGCTGAGCGTGTCGCCGGGCGTGGGCGCGACGGCCGGAATCTGGAACGTCGCGGTTTGGTTCTGCCCGACCGAAAGATTCGCGACCGGATTCACGTACGGCCGCTCAATCGTGCCCGGCTCGGCGAGGATCGTCACCGGGAACGACTGCGACGTGGTCGTGTGGTCGACGCTGTCGGTCGCCGTCACCGTGATCGTCGCGGTTTGCGGAGCGAGCGCGTGCACCGCGTTGATCAAAACCACGCCGTTCGGATTCGTCGTCGAAAGCGACGCCGTGTTGATGATAATCGGGCTGACCGGCTTCGAGTTCTCGCCCTGGGCGTTCGCGGTCACCGAAACCTTCGTCATATCAGTAAGGATGTTCGTCCCGGAGACAAGCTGACCGAAAATCGTGTGCTGGAAGTCAAGAAACCGCGGCTGGCCCGTCGTGATGTAAAACTGCGACGAATTCGTCACCGGGCCGGCGTTCGCCATCGCGAGCTGCCCCGAGCCGTCGTTCACGAGCGTCGGGCTGTACTCGTCGACGAACGGGAAACCGGGCTGGTTGATCGTGCCGGTGCCGTCGCCGTTCACCGACCCCCCCTGCACAATATAGTCGGTCGGGCCGGGGAAGTTGTTCGCCACCCGGTGAAAGTTCTTGCCGGTGTAGAAGCCCTGCGTCACCAGTTGCTCGATCCGGTTCACCGTGATCGGGGTGATCGTCCCGAAGAGCTGGAAGGTCATCTGACCGGCGAACGAGATGTCGCCCGGCGTCGACGAGGCTGTGTGCGAGACCGACAGCGTGAGGAATTCCCCCTGAATCACGCTCGCGGTGATCGTCGGACTGCTCGACGTCACCGAGAACGTCTGCGCGTCGGTCGTCCCCGAGCCGTTCAGTGGGACCGGCAAACCGAGGAATTGCGGAACCGTGGCCGCCGCGATCGGCGCCAACGACGCGGTGGGGACGTCGCGACGCTCCAGGCTCTCCAACCTCGGCGAGGTCCGACGCGCACCCGCGTCGCGGACCCTTCGCCCTCGCTCGTCGATAAATCCAAGCTTCGCCTCCTTGCGGACGCGGTCCAACATCAGCCACCTCCCTGCGGCCTCAACCTTACCTGCATCCACGCGCGACGCGCGGCCAACGACCCGACCTCGGTCGTCGGACCTTCCCGTGGTATCGGTCCGATCACCCGCGGGGCTTGAACCAATTTCGTCGAGATTAACGATTACCGCGACTCGCGCGTCGACGCATCCATCCACTCGACGCCCCCCGCGAACCCCGACATCCACCCGAGGCGCGACGACAATTTACCGAAACGAACCCACCGCGACCTCTTTTTTCAAAAAGTTCCGACTTTCTCCCCCTATTTGCCCCATTTTCCACCAACTTTTTTCGGCCGGCACCCCGCGCCCGACTCCGTGGAGCGACCAAAGGACCGCGGCGCGACCGATCCCGACCGACGTCCGCGCTGTACAAACCTCGCAATACGCGCCGTAACCTCAACCGCCAACGACTTTTAACCTCGATTGGCTTCGTTTTGTCGGGCGACCGAATTTGCGACCGCGCCGCCGCTCGACCCTCCACCAGGCCGACGAGCTGGTCGAAATCATCCAATCGCGGACGAGGTTGGCCATCATCATCCAGGTGCGGGCGAGCGCGCGTCGAGTTCCGTCGGGACGTACCCGACGCGCGCAGGCGACCGCCTTCTCCGTGCGTGCGACCACGCAGGCTGTGCGGGAGGTCAGGCGGCCGGATCAGGCCAGCAGGGCCTCGACGACCTTGCCGGCGACGTCGGTGAGTCGGAAGTCGCGGCCTTGGAAACGATAGGTGAGGCGGGTGTGGTCGAAGCCGAGCAGCCGGAGGATGGTTGCATGCAGGTCATGGACATGGACGGGGTCGCGGCCGACGCGGAAGCCGAGGTCGTCGGACGCGCCGTGGGTGATGCCGGGCTTGATGCCGCCGCCGGCGAGCCACATCGTGAAGGCGTTGGGGTGGTGGTCGCGGCCGTCGTTGCCCCCCTGGACCATCGGGGTGCGTCCGAACTCGCCGCCCCAGATCACGAGGGTATCGTCGAGCAGGCCGCGCTGCTTCAAATCTTTCACGAGCGCCGCGGACGCCTTGTCGGTGTCTTTGCAGTTCTCCTTGATGTCGTGCACGAGGTTGCCGTGCTGGTCCCAGGCCTCGTGGAAGAGCTGGACGAAGCGGACGCCGCGCTCGATGAGTCGGCGCGCGAGCAGGCAGTTGTTCGCGAACGACGACTTGCCCGGCTCCGCGCCGTACATTTCGAGGATGTGCTTCGGCTCGCGCGACAGGTCCATCAGCTCGGGGGCGCTCGCCTGCATCCGAAACGCCATCTCGAAGGCGCTGATGCGGGTGGTGATCTCGGGGTCGCCCATCTGCTGGAACCGGAGCGTGTTCAGCTCGTTGAGGGTGGAGAGGGTGTCGCGCTGGAGGTCGCGGTCGACGCCGCGCGGGTTCGACAGATAGAGGACCGGCTCGCCGCCGCCGCGGAATTGCACGCCTTGATGGACGGTGGGCAAAAAGCCGCTGCCCCAGTTCGACGCGCCGCCGCTCGGCCCCTTTTTGCCCGAGCTGAAGACGACGAAGCCGGGCAAGTCGCGCGACTCGCTGCCGATCCCGTAGGTGAGCCAGGCGCCGAGGCTCGGCCGGCCGAACTGCTGCGCGCCGGTGTTCATCATGATTTGAGCCGGAGCGTGATTGAACGCGTCGGTGGTCATCGAGCGGACGATCGCGATGTCGTCGGCGACCTCGGCGAGATGCGGCAGGAGCTCGGACAGCTCGGCGCCGGACTTGCCGTGCTTCGCGAACTTGAACTTGGGCCCGAGCAGCGTGGAATTCGGGTTGATGAACGCGGCTCGATAGCCTTTGAGCAGCTCGGCGGGCGGCAGCGTGCCGTTGAATTTGGCGAGCTGCGGCTTGTAGTCGAAGAGTTCGAGATGGCTGGGCGCGCCCGCCATGAACAGGTGGATCACGCGCTTCGCTTTCGGGGCGAAGTGGGGCGGTTTGGGCGCGAGCGGGTCGCGCGGGTCGGGGACGCCGCGTCCGCCCGCGTCGCTCGCGAGCGCGCCGGCGTCCGCGAACAAGCTTCCGAGCGCGATCGTGCCCAGGCCGACGCCGCACTGCTGGAAAAACCAGCGCCGCGCGACCGTGCGCGGGTCCGCCGTTTTGTAGAGATGATCCTGACAGTTCATGTTCGGATCCTCACTCTTTCGTGATCGTTTCGTCGAGGTTGAGCAGGACGCGGGCGACGGTGGTCCAGGCGGCGAGCCGTGCCGGAGCGACACCGGGGGGGAGCGTCGGCGGCTTCTTGGGGTCGTCGGCGGCGAGTTCCCAGGGGTGCGCGCCGTTCGACTCGAACTTCTTGGTTTGACGCGCGAGCAAGTCGAGCAGCGCGGCGGCCTCGGGCGCGTTGGGGGGGCGTGCGACGCAGCGTCGGAAGGCGTAGGCGAGCCGCGCGCGATCGTCGCCGGGGACCGCGACGGCGCGGGCCGCGAGCGCGCGGGCGCACTCCATGGCGATCGGCTCGTTCAAGGTCGTGAGCGCTTGCAGAGGCGTGTTCGAGCGGCCGCGACGGACGCAGGCGAAGTCGCCGTTCGGGGCGTCGAACGCTTGCAGCATCGGATACGGCACCGAGCGGTATCGGAACGTGTAGAGCGCGCGGCGGTAACGTTCCGCGCCGGTCGCCTCGTTCCAGACCTTCGGCCCGTAGCTCGTCGGCGGCTGGAACAGGAACATCGGCGCGGGGGGCATCGAAGACGGCCCGCCCAGCTCCGGATTGAGCAGCCCGCTCGCGGCGAGCGCGACGTCGCGGACCACTTCGGCGTCGACCCGAAACCGCGGCCCGCGCGCCAGCAGCCGGTTCGCCGGGTCGCGGGCGAGCAGCGCGGCGTCGACCCGCGACGACTGCCGATACGTGGACGAGTTCACGATCAACCGATGCAGCGACTTCAAACTCCAGCCGTTGTCCATGAAGTCGACCGCGAGCCGGTCGAGCAATTCGGGATGCGACGGCGGCTCGGCCTGCGTGCCGAGATCCTCGCTCGTCGCGACCAGTCCGACGCCGAAATACGCCTGCCAGACGCGATTCACGAGCGCCCGCGCGGCGGTCGGCGACCGGCGATCGACGAGCCAACGCGCCAGCCCGAGCCGGTTCGCGGGGGCTCCGGCGGGGAGCGGGTTCAGGAACGCGGGCACGCCCGGCTCGACGACTTCGAGCGGCCGCAAAAAGTCGCCGCGTTGCAGTCGATGCGTGGCGCGCGGTTGCTCGCGCTCCTCCAAAACAAGCTGCGTCGAGCCTTCGGGATGCGTCTTCCAGAGCGCCTCGACGCGGTCGTTCGCCTCTTTCCACGCGGGCACGGTCGTCCGCCAATGTCGGAAAATCACGGCGAGCTGGGCGTCGGTGCGGGCGACGGCGGGGATCGCGAGCAGCGTGCGCACCGCGGGGGGCGTCGCGTCGGCCTCGGCGTCGGGGTCGCGGGTGATCGAGAGCCGCAGCCGGCCGAGGTTGTGGTTCTGATTGTCGTCGCTGTTCCAGCCGCCGTGATCCTGCTTCAAATAAAAGGTCAAAATCGTCCCGTGCGGGTGCGCGACCGGCTTCTCGGCGTTGAAAACAGCCTCGCGCGGCGCGTTGCGACGGCCTGGACCGGCGTCGGTGCTCCACGCGGTTTCGTCCTTGCCGTCGATCGCGCAGCCGATCGGTCCGATCACGCGCTTGCGGTTGCTCTTATCGTCGTAAATGGCGTCGAGCGGCCGTTCCGGCGGGTTGTAGTCGGCGGTCGCGCGGCGGAACTTGACCTTCTCGACCTGGGCGGGATTGTCCGCGGGGGCGGCCTCGACCTCGAACTCGGTGAGCGCCGCGGTCCCGAAAATCGAGCGGCCGGGCCCGCCGCAGGGCAGGTTCGGGTCGTTCATCAGCTCGAGACGGAACGAGGCGATCGACGGTTCATCGACCTTCACCGTCATCTTCACGCGATGCTTCGTCGGCGCGTAGCCTTCCTGCAAGAACGAGCCGTCGGCGAGCGGGCGGTACTTCGAGCCG
>JAJYDB010000215.1 GCA_021777845.1 Planctomycetota bacterium | reverse complement strand
AGGAAGTTGCGACGTCGCATTCGAGTATCTCCGCAATTGAGTGTGGAATCCGATCATCTGGCTTGACGTCGATACCAATCGACGCCAACCGCGTGTTGAGTTGAGCTTTCGCAATTCGGGACGGCGGAGGAGGCGTTCGCCGCCGCGCGATCTCGTGGTTTCAGTTCAGAATGAGGTAGTCGGCGTACGATCGCTTCTCTTCGCGAACGGCGAGGCCGTGCGGGTAGATTCCGTGGTCGACCAAGGTCGGGCAAGCGGCGATGCGATAGAGCGGGCATGCCTGATGCTGAGCAAGCGCTTCTTCGTGAAACGCCGCCGCGAGATCGTCCCGTCCATGTTCCTTCGCCGCGAGGTAAAGCGCGAGGGGGGAAAATCGGCGCGCCAACCATCGAGGTGTGAGTTCCATCAACGTGTCGGCGTCGAGCTTACGATGAATCCGTCGCATCTCGCGCCCCAGGTCGCGTCGCAAACGATGAATCAAGCTGCGGACCAGCCGTCGATAACACTCCGAAGCACGCGGATCGGTGAGTTCCACCCAAGGATCCGCGAAGCCGTCCGAATTCGACTGCGCCGCCACGAACAACTCGGGGTCGACCGGATACTTGCCGTTCTCCCGAGCGATTCCCCACAGGATCGACGCCGCGGTTTTCCAGACCCCCGAACACGGGTCCTCAACCCGAACGCCGGGCCGTCGGCGCACGTAGGCCTCGGCGATTCGCTCCGCGAGGAATTCGAGCTCTTCGTTCGTGGGATGCATGTCATCTCCGTCACTGGAGCCGTACATTCAGGGTCGAGCCCGTCGCTTCCAAGTTCAGGAACCGTGAAACGTCGCGAGTCGCGACAAGAAAAATTCCAAATGCCGCGAAACTTTCGACCGCGAACACGACGCGACCCTCGCCGGCGCCGCAAAGCTCCCTTTGAAATCGCGAAAACGAGTGCATGCGAGCAAGAATTGGATTCGTGGACGCCCCACCCGCGACGCGGCGGGTTTAAGACGGAGCCGCGGCGGCTTAAGAAAGCCGCATCTGCGTTGCCCGCCGCAGGTCGCGTGCGGTTCGAGAGGTGAAAATCGCTGCGGTCGTGGTTTGACTCACGCCGAGAGCACGTCGGTGATTGACGCGACGGCTCGACAGTTAGGCGGCGAAGTGGGGCCGGGTGCGGGAATCGGGCCGCAACGGGCTCGGTGAATCCCGGCGCAGGAGGGTCTGACTGAAAGCCACCGAGGGGACTCGAACCCTTAACCCCCGCTTTACGAAAGCGGTGCTCTACCGATTGAGCTACGGTGGCGATGCGAGTAACGTTAAAAAACGAGCGTGTCCGCTGTCAAGCTCCGGCAGACGGATCGTGACCTGGGCTATCGACGGATTTGGGGTCGCGAACCGTTAAGACACCACGTTTCCGTCGGAGGTTCGCTCGGTTTCGCTGGATCGATCGCGGCGTGTTCTGGGGTCGTGGGCCGTGGTCGACGCAAGCTGAACGCGGGCGGGCGATCGGTTGGAGCGACGGTTCGAACGATCGGCGTCGAGCGACCCAGGGGCAAAGGGCCAAGCGCAACCGTTATGAATTCCGACCGGCTGCAACGGTTGCTCGACGACCCCGAACTTGCCCGACTTTGGCTGGCGGGGCTGGGGGTGCGCGACCTCGAAAGAAGCGTGCGCGACCTCAGGGACCTGGCCGCGCGGACGACGCGTCGCGAGCTGCTCTCGAAGCTGCTCGAAAGGCTCGAGGAGCTGCTGCCCGCGTGTCCTGACCCCGGGATGGCGTTCTCGAACATCGAGCGGTTTCTCGCCACAGAGGGGCCCGAGGGCGAGATTCTGAGCTTTTTGACGGAGCATCCGCGGCATCTCGAGGTGGTCGTCCAGCTTTTCAGCACGAGCCAGCACTTCACGGAGATGATGATCCGCGACCCGATGTTGCTGTCGTGGTTGCGTCGCGGTGCGGATCGTCGCGACCGCGCGGCGCTGGTGGCGGCGCTCTGGGATCAGGTCAAGACGCTCGACGATCACGCGGGGAGGCTCGCGCTGCGGCGTTTTCGACGGCAGGAGCTGCTGCGGATCGGCTACAACGACATCGTGCGGGGAATCCCGCTCGAAACGACGACGCTCGACCTTTCGCACCTGGCCGATGCCTGCGTCGAGTGTGCCTATCGGATGGCTCGAAACATCGTCGAGACGCGCTGCGGCGAGGCGGTCGCGCGCGACGGGCATCCAGCGCGGTTCGTGGTCTTGGCGCTCGGCAAGCTCGGCGGGGAGGAGCTGAATTACAGCTCCGACATCGACCTCGTGTTTCTTTACGACGAGGAGGGCGAAACGACGGGCCCGCGGGTCGTCGACCTCGCCGAGTTTTTCGGGCGGCTGGGCGGGGAGATTGTGCGGCTCCTCTCGGATCACACCGAGTTCGGCATCGCGTATCGGGTCGACATGCGGCTGCGGCCTGACGGAGAGCAGGGGGCGCTGGCGCGTCCGCTCGACGCCACGCTCGGCTACTACGAGACCAGCGGTCGCACCTGGGAACGCCAGGCACTGATCAAATGCAGGCCGATCGCGGGCGACCTCGAGTTGGGCCGAACGTTTCTCCGCGCGATCGAGCCGTTCGTCTACCGGCGCTATCTGAGCGCGAGCGAGATCGCGGAGATCAAGGCGATCAAGCGGCGGATCGAGCATCGGACGCAGTCGGCGGGGGCGGCTGAAAGCGAGGTCAAGACGGGCCGCGGCGGGATCCGCGACGTCGAGTTCGTCGTGCAGTTCCTTCAGCTTTTGCACGGCGGCGAGTATCCCGAAGTGCGGCACCACAACACGCTCGAGGCGCTGTCGAGGCTCGAGCACCTGGGCTGCCTCTCGGGGCAAGAGCGCGACATCATGGAGGACACGTACCGATTTTTGAGGCGCGTCGAGCACCGGCTGCAAACGATGTTCGACCTGCAAACCCACGAACTGCCGCGCGACCCCGAGTCGCTGCGGATCCTCGCGATCCGCATGGGTTACCCGCCCGCGAGCGTCTGGGAGGACCGCTCCGGCCCCGCGGGCCGCTTCGGCGCCGATTATCGCGCAAAGACAGAGCTCAACCGCCGGATCCTCAACCACCTGCTGCACGACGCCTTTCGCGACGAGGACGGCGCGCACGTCGACCCCGTCGTCGACCTCGTCCTCGACCCCGACCCGACGCCCGAGATGATCGCCGACGCGCTCGAACCTTATCCGTTCCGCGACCGCAAGCTCGCCTATCAAAATCTGATGGCGCTGGCGCGCGAGGACGTCCCGTTCCTTTCGCAGGCGCGTTGCCGACATTTTCTGGCCGCGATCGCGCCCCGCTTGCTCCAGTCGCTCGGCGCCACGCCCGACCCCGACCGCGCGCTCACGAATCTCGAAAAAGTCTCGGCCTCGCTCGGCGCGAAGGCGGTCCTGTGGGAGCTGTTCAGCTTCAATCCGCCCACGATGCGGCTGTACGTCGAGCTCTGCGCGACAAGCCGCTTCCTCACCGAGGTCCTCGTCAACAACCCCGGCATGATCGACGACCTGATGGATTCGCTGGTCGTCGATCGACCGCGTCCGTCGACGAGTATCCGCGGCGAACTGGCTGAATTATGCCGCGGCGCGGAGGATCTGGCGCCGATCTTGCTTGGCTTTCGCAATAAGGAGTGGGTGCGGATCGGCAGTCGCGACATCCTGGGGCGCGAGTCGATGCGGGACGTCACGCGCGAGCTCGCCGACGTCGCCGAGGCGATTCTCGGTCAGGCCGCGCACGACCAAGCCGCCCGCTGCGTGCGACGTTACGGGACGCCGACGCACGGCGACGACCACGCCCGCTCGGGCTGGGCGATCCTGGGCTTCGGCAAGCTCGGCGGCCGCGAGCTGAGCTATCACAGCGACCTCGACCTCGTGTTCGTGCACGAGGCGGACGGCCAGACCGTCGGCGGGCCGGCGTCGATCTCGAACTTCGAGTTCTACAGCGATCTGGGCCGACGCGTCCTGAAGGCACTCGACGCCGCGGGCCCGACGATCGCGCTCTATCCGGTCGACACGCGCTTGCGGCCGCACGGACGTTCCGGGCCGCTCGTGATCTCGATCGAAGCGTTTCGGTCCTATTATCGGAGCCAGTCGCGCGGCTGGGAACGGCTCGCACTCACGCGGGCGCGGGTCGTGCATGCATCGTCGAAGTTCCGCAAGACCATCGAGGCGACGCTCCACGAGATCCTTACCGAGCCGATCGATCCGCGGCCGTTCGCGCGCGAGGTCGACGAGATGCGCCGCCGGCTCGAGAACGGCGCCGACCGCGACGACCTCAAGCGCGCCCCCGGCGGCCTCGTCGACATCGAGTTCAGCGTCCGCTTCCTCCAACTCGTCCACGCGCACGAGCACGCCGACCTGCTGCGGACGAATATCTGGGAGGCGCTCGATATGCTCCGCGCCGCGGGGCTGCTCGATCGCGCCGCCCACGCCGAACTCCGCGACGCCTACGACTTCATGCGCGGCGTCGAAGCGCGCACGCGGATCATCCAGAATCGACAGGCCGACCGACTGCCCGAAGCCGACGACGACATGCTCCGCCTCGCGCGCCGCTTTAGCGAGCCGAGCGTCGGCCCGCCTTCCATCGAAGTCTTCCGCGCCCGCCTCGACGCCCATCGCGCACGCGTCCGGGAGCACTATCAACGCATCGTGCGCGACGCCTCCGAGGCCTGACCCCGCGAGGCGACCCCTCAGGCGAGCGCCGCCTCGTTGTGGACCACCTCGCTGGTCGCGAGCCGTCCATAAAGGGTGACCGTCGAGACTTCGTCGATCTCGATCGGCACGAAACGCCCGATATGACGCAAGCGGCCCTCGAAAACGACGATCCGGTCGCACCAGGTCCGGCCCGCGAGCTGTTGCAGACCGTCGTCGCCGGCGCTTGTCTCGGAACGACGCGACGAAGTCTTGCTCGGACCCTCGACGAGCACCTCGACTGTCCGACCGACGAACTTCAGATTGTCCTCGCGGCAGATCTCGTTTTGGACCGCGAGCAGCTCGTTGTTGCGGCGCTTTTTGACTTCCTCGGGCACGTCGTCGACGTAAAGCAGGTCGGCCTTCGTGCCGGTGCGCGGGCTGTACTTAAAGATGAAGCTGTTCTTGAACCGCGAGCGTTCGACGAGCCGAACCGAGCGCTCGAACGACGCCTCGCTCTCGCCGCAAAAGCCGACGATGAAGTCGCTTGAAACCGCGGCGTCGGGCACCGTCTCGCGGATTCGGGCCATCATGTCGTCGTAGAGCGCAACCGAGTACATTCGCTTCATGCGCTTCAGCATTTCGTCGCAGCCGCTCTGCGCCGGGACGTGCAGGTAGCGCGAAACGCGAGGCAGGTCGCGTACGGCCTGGAGCAAGTCGTCGGTCATGTCGTTCGGGAAGTTCGTGATGAACCGGATGCGTCGCAGGCCGTCGATCTCGTGCAGCCGCTCAAGCAGGTCCGAGAGCCGAGTGACCCTGCCGTCGGGCTCGCGGTACGAATAACTGTTGACCGTCTGCCCAAGGAGCGTGATCTCGACGACGCCGGCATCGACCAGCCGCCGCGATTCCTCGACGATCACGCCCGGCGGACGGCTCTGCTCCGGACCCCGCACCGACGGCACGATGCAGTACGTGCAAAACTTGTCGCAGCCCATCATGATCCGCACAAACGCCTGAAACGGGCTCGGACGCATCTCGGGGTCGCGCAACGGGTCGTATTCGGCGAAGCTGGCGGTCACGGCGTCGCGCGAACCGTCGTTGCGCGCCAGGCTGACGGCGAGCTGCGGCTTGCCCTCGACCCGAGCCGCCTCAAGCATTTCAGGCACGCGCTCAAGCTGCCCCGGCCCGACGACGATATCGACGTGCGGCGCTCGCCTCAGCACCTGCTTCTGATCCTTCTGCGCCATGCACCCGAGCACGCCGATCGACACCTCGGGCCGCCGCGCCTTCAGACCTTTGATCCGTCCCAGCGCGCTGTAAATCTTGTCCTCGGCGTGCTGCCGGACCGAGCACGTATTGAACAGGATCGTGTCGGCGTCCTCAACCTCGGTCGTCAATTCGTAGCCGTCCTGACGCAGCCGCGCGACGACCAGCTCGCTGTCGAGCAGGTTCATCTGGCACCCGACCGTCTCGATATAGAGCTTCTTTTTCGGGTTCACGACGTCGGACATCGGCGATTTCCCAAACCTTTTGAGCCGTCGCGGGCAGGCGAGTCCGCAACGCGGCGTGCCTTGATCTTAACACGACTCGCCTCAAAGCGCGCATCGAAGCGTCGCGCCGCGACCGAGGGACTTCAAACAAACCGGTCGCCCGGCTGCACCCGTCGGCCGCGGAGAAACTCCTCGGCGTCGAGGATTTTCTTGCCGGGGATTTGCAGACGGACCAGTCCAACGAGTCCGCGACCGGCCGCCGCCACGAGGTTCGATCCGTCGGCGATCGTCACGACCCCCGGCTCGACGCCGGCCGACACGTCGTCGTCAACGACGCGCGAAACGTGCACGATCACGCGGGTTTTGGAGTCCGGATTCGCCGCGGGCGACCAGTCGGTCCAGGCGATCGGCCATGGCTGCATGGCGCGGATATGGTTGTGCACCGCGCGCGCCGCCAAGGACCAGTCGACGCGGCCCTCGTCTTTGTTCAGCTTCGGCGCACGGCTTACTTTCGACTTGTCCTGCGGGATGACGCGAGCCTTGCCGTCGAGCAGCGCCTGAATCGTCTCGAGCACCAGCGGCGCGCCCAGCATCGCGAGCCGATCCTCGAGCGCGCCCGCGGTCTCGTCGGGATCGATCGGCGTCCGCGCCACCGCGAGCATCCCGCCGGCGTCGATCCGCGGGCTCATTTCGATCACCGTGACGCCGGCCTCGGTCTCGCCGCGTTCAATCGCCCGCGCGACCGGGGCCGCGCCTCGATACGAAGGCAAGATCGAACCGTGCAGGTTGATCGCGCGCAGACGCGGCACCGCCAGCAGCTCGGGCGAGAGGATCTGCCCGTAGGCCGCGGTCACGAGCAGATCCGGCTCATACGACCGCAGCAGCGCGACCGACTCCGGCGCGTTCACGTTCTCGGGCTGCTCGACCGGCACGCCGCGCGCCAGCGCCGCCAGTTTGATCCGGCTCGGCACCAATTCCTGCTTGCGGCCCTGCGGACGGTCGGGCTGCGTGCACAGCGCGACCACCGGCAGACCCGCCGCGCACAGGTGCTCGAACGTCGGCAACGCGAAGTCGCCCGTGCCCAACATCACGATTCGAGGAGCCATGCTCGCGAATCCTCCGCGCGGCCGGTCACGCCTCGTCGAGCAGCCGCTTCAGCTCGGCGTCCGACGGCAAAGCGCCCTCGGTCTGCGCTGCGCGGTGCTCGCGCTCGAAATCACGCAGCTTTTCTTGAAACGACTTCAGCGTCGCGGGGTCGAGGTAGTCGATGAACAGCTTCCCCGCAAGGTGGTCGAGCTCGTGCTGGATCGCGCGGCTGAGCAAATCCTCGGCCTCGACCTCGATCGGCTCGCCGCGCAGGTTGTACGCCTGGACCTTGATCTTGCGCGCCCGCCGTACCTCGCCGTACAGACCGGGGAAGCTGAGGCAGCCTTCCTCGCCCTCGAACGTCGAGTGCCGCTTCACGATCTCGGGGTTGATGAACACGAGTTCTTCGCCCCGACGCTCGCGGTCGGCGGTCAGGTTGAGGACGAAGAATCGGTACGGGATCGCGACCTGATTCGCCGCGAGGCCGATCCCGCGGTGTTCGTACATCAGCTCGAACATTTCGGCGATCGTCGTACGCAGAGCGTCGTCGATCCGAGAGACCGGCCGCGACTCGTAACGCAAGGCGGGATGCGGATGCTTGACGACTTTCAGCACGAAGAACCTCGTTGATCGGGGGTCGGCGGTCGGCTCGCGTGCAAGCATCGCCTCGCGTGGTCGACCGCAATGAAGCAGCCATATCGTAGACGAGTCGCGACGAAACCGCCACTCGCGCGGCGCTACGGCGCGCGCAGGCGGCGGTCACTTCGCGGGCTTCGGCCGCGGGGGCGCGAAGACGTCGGACGGCAGTTGCGTCGCGGGATGCGGCGACTTGATCAGGGCGTCCCAATCGGCGGCCGGAAGCAAGAAGACGGCGCCGGCGGCACCCTCGGCGAGCGTCGCGAAAATCAAAGGCGAGTCGCC
>JAJYDB010000214.1 GCA_021777845.1 Planctomycetota bacterium | reverse complement strand
ATCCGCAAGATATCGGTGACGCCGGCAGTTGGTGTTACCTCGAAGTCACCGACGGTCCCGAATTTCTGGCCCAGCGGCGCGAGAGCAACGGTGGGAGCAACTGGATTCGGTCGTGGAGCCTCGGCGGCGAACCCTCGGTCTTCGTAAACGCATCCGACCGGCGTGTGAACGCCTGGACAAAGCTCGAGCCGCGGTCCATCTTCGTGCATCCGGGGCAGAATCGCCCGGTTGCGATTGCCTGGGTCTGTCCGCGCGACGGAGAATTTAACATAGCAGGTCGGGTCGCGGACGCGCATCCGGCCAACCTCGACGGCGTCTCGTTCCGCCTGGAGCACATCGCCTCGGCCAACTTCGGCGCCGCCTTGACCCTCGCCGGCCGCACGCTGTTGGCTCCCTTGCCTGACCCGGGTCCAGAACCGCGGCTTCCGGTTGCTTACGCGGTCGTCGAGGGGGACCCGCATGATACCCGAGTCCAAGAACGCGGCGACCCCGAAAAACTCGGGGAGGTTGTCCCGCGACATTGGCTCTCGGTCTTCGGCGGCGAGTTGGTCCCGGCCGGCGCGGGGAGCGGTCGTAAAGAACTCGCCGAATGGGTTGTGCATCATCCGCTTGCGTCCCGTGTGATGGTGAACCGGATCTGGCAGTGGCATTTCGGCCAGGGGTTGGTGCGAACGCCCAATGACTTCGGCTCGCGCGGCGAACGACCCACGCACCCCGCGCTGCTCGACTGGTTGGCGGTCCGATTCCAGGAGTCCGGCTTCAGCATCAAGGCCATGCACCGGCTTATCATGAACAGCGCGGCATACCGGCGCAGCGGCACCCGCACTGACTCCCTGATCAGGAACGACCCCGACAATCACCTACTGGCTCGATTCGCTCGACGCCGGCTCGGCGCCGAGGAAATCCGAGACAGCCTGCTAGCGGCGTCCGGGAACCTCGATCTCGCGCCGGCCCAGGGGCACCCGTTCCCCGACCCTTCCACCTGGACGTTCTCGCAGCACGCCCCCTTCAACGCCGTCTACGAAAACAACAAGCGTAGTGCCTACCAGATGGTCCAGCGGCAGCGGAGTCACCCGTTCCTCGCTCTGTTCGACGGAGCCGACCCCAACGCCAGCACCCCGCAACGGCAGACGACCACCGTCCCGACGCAGGCCCTGTACTTCTTGAACGATCGGTTCTTCCACGCCCAGGCGGCCCGGCTTGCAGCGTCGCTGATGACCCTGCGGGACGACGACGAACGTGTCGCGCGGGTCTATCGAACCCTCTTTCAACGCACTCCATCCACACTCGAACGCGAACAAGCGGGTCGGTTCCTCCGCGATTACCCTGCGCCCCCCGCCGAGCGTTGGTCCGCACTCGCCCGTGTGCTTCTGGCCTCCAACGAATTCCTCTATATCGATTGAGGAAATCGCATGAGCACGTCTGTCAATGACCGAGTTCGGGACTACGACGCCGGTTTGATCCGTGGTCGCTGATGTTCGAAAGGACCCGACATGAATCGTCAAGGTGTTGGACACCGCCGATCTTTTCTTCGATCCGCGGTCGCCGGTTCAATGCTTTTCCCTGCAATCGTGCAGCAGTTGTTGGCGGACGACTCCGATCCCCTGGCACCGCGCGAGCCGCACTTTCCCGCCAAGGCCGAGCGAGTGATCTTCCTGTTCATGACCGGCGGAGTCTCTCACATCGACACGTTCGATCCCAAGCCGGCGCTCACCCGTGATCACGGCAAGGAGATCAAGGCAAACCACCCCGAAATCAAGGACCGTCCGGGGTACGAGCGCATCTACCTCAAGCGGCCGCAGTGGGAATTCGCCCCTCACGGGGAGTGCGGGACCGAGGTCAGCGCGTTGTTCCCGCACGTCGCGCGGTGCGTGGACGACATCGCCCTCATTCGATCGATGCATACCTCCCACTCGAACCACTACAACGCCACGCTCGGCATGCATACAGGGTCGTTCGCTTTCGCGCGACCGAGCATCGGCTCTTGGGTCAGCTACGGCCTCGGCACGATGAACCGCAACCTGCCCTCGTTCGTCGTTATCGCCCCGAAACAGACTTATGCCGGCACGCAGGTTTACGCGAGCGACTTCCTACCTGGTGCGCACCAGGGCACACTCGTGGTGCCGGGCTCGACACCCGTCGCAAACATTGCTCCGAGGACCCCCCCGAACCTCCAAAAGCTCGAACTCGAAGCATTGAAGAACGTCAACGAGGCTCACCTCGCGACCCACGATGCCGACCCGCTGCTCGCCGCCCGCGTGCGATCGTTTGAGACGGCCTTCGGCATGCAGACGGCTGTCCCCGACGCCTTCGATCTGGGGCAGGAGTCCGACGCGACATTAAGGAGCTACGGACTCGAACGCGGTCAAACCGACGGCTTCGGTTGGCAGTGCCTGGCGGCCCGGCGACTCGTCGAACGCGGCGTGCGGTTTGTCGAGCTCATCGACTCGGGGTCGTCCGGCAATTGGGACGCCCACGGCGACATGTTGACCCACGTCCCGCTCGCGAAGAACGTAGACCGACCGATCGCCGCGCTGATCCTTGACCTGAAGCGGCGAGGAATGCTCGACGACACGCTTGTCGTCTGGACCACGGAGTTTGGTCGCACGCCGTTCAACAACACCGCCGAGGCCAAAGGGCGCGAGCATCACCCCTGGGCCTTCAGTTCCTGGCTCGCCGGGGCTGGAGTGAAAGGGGGGATCGTCCACGGTGCGACCGACGAACACGGCCTCCGCGCGGTCGAAAAGCCGGTTCACGTGCACGACTTCCAGGCCACAATTCTTCATTTGATGGGCTTTGACCACGAGCGGCTCACGTACCGACACGCCGGCCGCGACTACCGATTGACGGATGTCGCGGGCCGGGTCGTGACGGGTGTGCTGGCTTGACGCACGGCGGAGCATAATACGCTCCGGCACTCGCCTTCGTCATCAACGGAGCGGCTTGCTTTGCGCTCCGTCGCGCGCGAGGAGGTAGGCGACCAGATCCTGAATCTCCTCCTTCGTCAGACTGTTCAGCAGCCCTGCGGGCATAGGCGAGACCGGCGACGGCTTCATCTCTTCGATGTCGGCACGCCTCACGTTGGTGGGCCTGCCCGGGTCGAACATATCCTCGATCACGCTCAACGAGTCGCCGAAGAGGTTTCCCACGCGGCCGGTAAGGACCTTGCCGTCCTTCGTGGCGATGGTTACGGCGGCGTACTGATCGCTAATCACCTTGCTCGGTTCGACAATCGCTTCCAGTAGGTCGCGGACGTTGAACCGACCGGAGACCGAGGTCAGGTCCGGGCCGACGCCGCCACCCTCGCGGCCATATCGGTGACACGCGGCGCAGGCCGCCGCTCCGTAGACGCGACGGGCTCGGTCGAAGTCGCGCCGCTCGCCTAGACCGCGTTCGACAAGGGGCACGAGTTCGTCGAGCGTCCAGGTCCTCACGGGTTTGCGCGCCGCGAGTAGCTCGCGCGGCGATTTCCCGACGGGTTGGGCGTCAAGAATTGGTTTGAGAGCGGTCCTCTCCACGTCGGTCAGAGTCTCGATCGCCTGCGCCTTGATCGTCCGCAGCGAACTCACGAAGGTGTTGCCGCCGCGAAAGGCCGAGGCGGTGTCGACGAACCAACGGAAGTATTCCTGTCGCAACTGGAGGGTCCAGCCCGCTTTGAGACCGCGGAGGATGAGCGCGTACTGAATCTGTTCCTCCTGTGTCGGGGCCGTCCGCAAGGCGGCCATAATTTTCGGAGCCGCCGTCGGCGCTTCGAGGTAGGCGAGGATCTCGGCCAGGAGGAAGTCGGCTTCGACGTACTTCGCGGGGAAGAGTGCGTCGAACTTCGCGATCAACCCGTGGCTGACCGCTTCATTAGGCCGACCCAAACGCGTGAACGCGAGCGCATAGGCGCGGAGCAGGTCGACGCGATCGGCACGGCTTAGTTGCGACCAGTCGATCGCATCGAGTGAGGACAGGATCGGCCCCTGGAGCGCGGGGTTGGGTGTTGTATCACCCCACCTCTCATTGGCCGGCCCGCTCGTGCTCGAAGCGCTGTGGGGCTTGTCGTTGCCGCTGACTCGAGCTAGCGCCACGAGCGCCGCGATGGCCTTTCGCGGGTCCTTCTCATGCAAGGCCTTCTCGCGCCATTGCGAGGGATTCTGCCACTCGACGGCGATTCGAGCCGCGAAGCGGATGGCTCGGTCCTGGTCCGAGAGGTATGGCCAAACGGTTTCGATCGCGGCGGGATCCGGGTGCCCGTGGAAGGACTCGATCTTCTGCCGCAACTTGCGCTGTGCGGAGGCTTGCGGATCCGGCGGAGTTGTGGTCGCAGCGACCTCGCCCCCTTTGTAGGTGACGCGATAGAGCGCCGACTGCGCTCCCCGGCCACCCACGGCGAAATACATCGCACCGTCCTTGGGGTTGACGATCACGTCGGTTACCGGCAAAGGCTGACCGCTGATGAAGTCCTCGACCTCGGCGACGTAGCTTGCCCCCTCGGGCCTGAGGTGGACGGCGCGAAGCTTCCCGAAGCTCCAATCGCTGATGAAGAGGGCGTCTTGATACTTCTTGGGGAACTTGGTGCCGTAGCCGAACGTGATCCCGGTGGGTGAACCCGGACCGATATCGACGACCGCGCCGAAGCTGTCGATGTAGTACGCGGGCCACTTGCCCGATCCGTTGCGGAAGCCGAACTCGGCGCCGCTGATCACGTGGTTCACGCGCGTGGGCCGATACCAAGGCTCGCCGATGTCCCACTCCATGTCGGCGTCGTAGGTAAACAGTTCCCCGTCGCGGTCGAAGGCTATGTCGAACGGGTTGCGAAGGCCGGCGGCGATCAGTTCCCATCGCTTGCCGTCCGGGTCGGTTTTGGCGACCCAACCTTGAGGCGCGAGCGAGTCGTCCATGAAGCCGGTCGGAATCCGGGTCGCGAGGTTGTCCTCACCCCAGTTCAAGGGGACGCGCGACGTATCGACTTTGGTCAACTCGGTCGAGTTTCCGCACACGACGTACAGCGACTGGCCGTCGGGCGACAGGACGATTGAATGCATGCCGTGTTCGCCGCCGCCGCGGATCTCGCGGAGCAGTTTGACCTCGTCGTAACGGTCGTCGCCGTCGGTGTCGCGGACGCGATATAGGCCGTGCGTGCCTTTTTCGTTCACCATTGCGTAGAGGCTGCCGAAGGCGTAGAGCAATCCGTGGGCGCCGGCAAGGTCCACGCCGATCGGCTCAGGCTCGACCGTCCCGCCGCGGCTCGTGTCCGGCGGAGTCATGCGATAGAGCTTGCCGTTCTGGTCCGCGGCGATCAGGCGGCCCTTCGGGTCGGTGCAGAGCGCCACCCACGAGCCTTGCGTCACCTTCGGCACCGAGTAAAGCTGATCGAGTTTGAATCCCTTCGCGACCCGCACGTTGCCCGCAGCGGACTCCGCGGCCGAGCGCAGCGACTTGATGCGGATATCCTTGAATCGGACCGTCATCGGCCGGCCCGCGTGGAGTTGGAGTGCGAGAATGCCCGCGTCGAGCCGCTTCTTCGCGTCGTCGTCGAACACGTCGACGGTCGCAACGCCGTTGATGAAGTGTCGAAGATGATTACCCTGCGCAATCACGACGTACTCGTTCCAGTCGTCCTGCTTGATCTTCGCCTGGATCGCTTCGGACGTGCCGAGTCGGCCGGTCACTTCCTTCTTCCCGGAGGACGTCCAGGTTACCTTCTCGCCGCGCAAGGCCATGATCCCTCGTCCTCCGGCGCCGCCGGCCTCGTCATAGAGAATTCCCGAGAACTGGGGGCCGGCCTCCATGTCGCCCTGGTAGCCCGCCGCAACGGATTCGCCGCGGTCGCAACTGCGGTATTGGATTCCCGAGTTGGCGAAGCCCTCTTCGTTGTTCGCGGTGATTCGGTACGAAAGACGCAGTTCGAAATCATCGACGATCAAGTTCTTGCCGCCGGATTTCGCGAACAGGAAGGTATTGCCGCGCGTCGGGTGCTCCTTCGTAGTCCTGCCGACAATGGCGCGATCCTCGACGGTCCAGAATCCCGGTCGGCCTTCCCAGCCTTCGAGTGTCCGGCCGTCGAACAGCTTGCGAAAGCCGGGCTCGGGCACGAAGACTTTGGGCTCGACCCCGGCGATGAGCGCCTCGACGATTTCCCGCGCGTCCTCCGGCACCACGACATGCGCGGAGCCGATCGCGGCAATCTTCGTCGTGGTCGAACGGTCGAGCCTGACCAGGTTATTCGATATCAAGCGCGCGCCGCTCAAGGTCAGCGTAAACTCGCTCAGGTTTCCACCCTCGATCCGGAGCGAAATTGTTCCGCGCGGGTCCTTGATAGGCGCATCGGAAGGGCCGCCGCGACCCGGGGGGCCACCTCGCCGCCTCGGAACCGGAGCGGCGGCGTTGAGCATTGCGCCGGCAACCTCCGGACTGAGCGTCACGGTCACAACGTCGCCCTCGCGACGGAAGGCGACGGCCTTTCCGATCAACGCCTGTACGCGCGCGGTGGGCAGTTTGAAACCCGTGACCGTCCGCAGGTTCATGCCTCGCGCCGGACCCGGCGGGTTGACGGCAGCGACAGCCGAGGGAACCGCCGATTGCCAGTTTCCATCGATCAGAACCGCAGCTTTCCCCGCCTTCGTGATCCACTCCAGACGACCTGGCCCCGACGACGTCGCCACTCGTGTAAAGCCGGCCTTCTCCGTCTCGCCGACATCGCCGTCCCGCCCCGCGACGGTAGTGGTCCAACGATAACTCGAAGCATCCGAAAGCTTCCGAATAGCCGCCGTGACCGCTGTCCGCGCGTCGGCATCCTCTGAGGATCGCTCGCCGTCGGCTTTGCCGTCTAGTGCCATGGAAACGATCGAGAGAGAAAGGCAGCCCGCCAAGGCCAGAACGACGGGCACTGTCGTCTTCGAGGCCGAGAATGCGTTTTTCATGGTTTATCCCGAGACCTATTGGGGTCGTGCGACTCATCGCCCGATCGATGGACGCCGTAAGCGGAGTCTCCGCCCGAGACGTCGTCGGAGCGCGGGGGGATCTCGCACCGACTGGGAACCGTCGACCGAATCACGCCCGGTGTTCGAAATTCCGCGGCTGGGCTCTATTCTAACGCCTGCAACGTCTCACGGTGCAAAGGTTTGTCAAGGAACACGATTCCGAGGGCGACCGCGCGTTGTCGGAAATCAATCTCGGGTCGTTACTCTGCCGGGAGCCATTGTCAAATGTTGTGGACGGGGTTCGATTCAGGCGGCGTCCTTGACCTCGATTCCATCGACGAATTTGGCCCCTGAGAGGACAGCTTGCAGGCGCTCCGAGCCGTTCAACGATCGCCAACGCTTTGAGGCGCTCTCCATCAGCTTGAAGACCATCGTCAGGCACGCCATCCGGCTCCCGCTCCCCTTCGTCTTCACCGTCCTCAGGCGCACCGTCGCGAATGTCGACTCGATCGGGTTGGTCGTGCGGATGTGACGCCAGTGCTCCGCCGGGAACTCGTAGAAGGTCAGCAACGCCTCCCGATCCTTGGAGAGGCACTCGGTCGCCCGGGGATACTTGGCCTCGTAGGTCGCCACGAACCGGTCGAATGCCTCCTCCGCATCAGTTCGGTTCTCGGCCTCGTAGATCGCATGCAACGCCGCCTTGGCCTTGGGTTGGGACCCCTTGGGCAACTTATCCAGGACATTCGCGGTTTTATGGACCCAGCACCGTTGGGCCCTGGTCGTCGGCCAGACCTGACGCACCGCCTTCCAGAACCCCGACGCCCCGTCGCCGATCGCCAGGCTCGGGTCGATCGCCAGGCCTCGGGCTTTCACGTCCAGGAGCAGCTCCTTCCAGGACTGCTCGCTCTCGCGGTAGCCGTCGGCCACGGCGATCAGCTCCTTCTTCCCCTCGGCGGTCGCCCCCATCAGGACCAGGATGCACTGGCGATCCTGCTCCAGGCGGATGTTGAAGTGGACCCCGTCGGCCCACACGTAGGCGTAGCGTTTGCCCTCCAGGGGCCGCTTGTTCCAGGCCTCGAACTCCCCCTCCCAGGTCGCCTTGAGGCGGGTGATCGAGGTGGCCGAGAGGCCGGGGGCCTCCGGGCCCAGCAGAGCCCCGAGCGCCTCGGAGAAGTCGCCGGTGCTGACCCCTTTGAGGTAGAGCCAGGGGATCCACTCATCAAGGCTCCTGGTCCGCTTGAGGTACGGCGGCAGGATCGCCGAGGTAAACCTCACACGCTGTCGGGCGGGCCTGCGATCGTGGATTCGGGGCTGCTTG
>JAJYDB010000012.1 GCA_021777845.1 Planctomycetota bacterium | reverse complement strand
CGGAAAACGCGACCGAGAAGCCGGTGGCCGCGGCGCTGGTCGGGTCGGCGTAATTGAGGGTGAAGTGGTCGACCGCGGTCGGCTGCGCGGCGGGGTCGGCGACCACCTTGAGCTGGAACGAACCGGCGGCTGCGTCGGGGTGGGCGGTGCTGATCAAATCGTTCGTGAAGTTGTAGCCGCCGGGTTGGCCGGCGACCTCAACCGCCGACGAGACGCCGATGAAGTACGTGCCCGGCTTTAGTCCGGCGAAGAGATAGGGATCATTCGGGAAACCGGGGCGACCGAGCGTTGAGGTTTTGAGCAGGTTGCCCTGAGCATCGAAGAGAGCGAGCGCGGTCGAGAAGTTGTCGCCGACGCGCCACGAGTCAACTTCGACGCCGAGCCTCCAGAAGGTGTTGCTCGCGTCGAGCGTGACCTTATAAAGTTCGACCCCCGCGGGGTTCGCGACGGGGTTGATTGCGCCGGTCAGGGTGACGACATTGCCGCCAACGATGCCGAGGTCGGTCGGCGAGGCGAATTGGTACAGGATCGGCGACGCCTGAACGTACGACGTCCCCGTGCCAACCGGCTGCAGACTGGTGATCGGCGACTGACCGAACGAGGACGAGGGATTTGTGCCCGGAGCGGGCGTGGGAGCGCCGCCGATCGAGAGCAGGCGTCGCGATTCGAGGTTTTCGAGACGCGGACGGCATCCTGATTGACTGCGCGGTCGGACTCGCGGTGACATCTTCATTGTTCGCAACACCCTTGAAGAGAATGCGTCGCAAAGCGGCGGCGGAAGCTTGCTCGGCGCGCGGCGGGGGCGGCTCGGGCCGTCGTCCGGCTCGAAGTCGCACCGCGTCGCACGCCCCCCATCAACCCTAGGTCGCCCGGTGACGGACCGGGAATATCGGCGTCAACCGTTGAGATTTTCCAACGCGGCCTCGATCGCCGCGATGCGTTGATCCAACACCGAGGGCGTCGACGAACCATGGTCGGCGGAAAGGCCTGCCGGGGACATCGGCGTCGCTCCAAACATGGCGAATTGAAGGGCTGGACTGCCGGGCGCGACCGAGGCGGAGACTCCGGCGTTGTTCGACACTCCTGGCGGGAGGAGGCTCGGGTCGACGGTGAGCGCGTCGCCCCAGACTTGCTTGCTTCCGACCGTCATCAGGACCGGAGGGTCGGGGTGGCCGGAGGTCGTCGGTTGCGCGCTGTTGTGGCTCGCGTGGTCGCCGCCGTTGCCATGGTCGCTGCCGTTGCCTTGATTCCCGCCGGTGGCGCCGCCTCCGGTGGTGGAAATTGGAGACGACCAGCCGCCTTGGCTGGGTTGGTTGGCGATTTCCCAGACCGACCCGGGGATAGGCGCTTGCGCCTGGTTGCTGAAGTTGACTTGGATGCCGTAGCTGCCCGCGGAGCCGGGGGCGTTGGCGGTTTGGGGCGCGGGTTGATCCCAGATGTACCAGACTTGACCCGGATAAGCACCCGTGATGGTCTGCGAGACGGTGCCGCCGTAGACCCCCGGCTCGGACGTGACTTGCCAGTAGTTGCCGTCGGCGTTGAAAACCCCCATCCAGGGGCTGACCGAGCTGATGTTTTTGGTCTGCATGGTGACGGTGAAGGTGCCGTTGGTGTTTTGCGGCACGACGATCTTATAGAAATCCTCGTCGCCCGCGCCGTTGAGGTAGAGGCCGGGAAGCGAGAGTTGGTCGTTGGAGCCGATCAGGCTAGTGATGTCGGTGGCGGTGGTCCACCAGGTGTTGTTCGAATAGTCGGTGGGCGGCGGGGCGTAATTGGCTTGGATGCCGGCGATGTCGTCGCCCGTTAGATTCTGCTTGACTCCGTTGTAGAAGGAGTACATGACCGCCGAGGAGATCGCCGAGTGGCCCATGCCGAGCGCGTGGCCCATCTCGTGGAGCATAACGGTTTCGAAGTCGTAGCCCCCGGGGCCCCAGTTGACGTTGGAGTTGATAAAGATGTCGCCCGCGGAGCTGTCGCCGTTGATGGGCGGGGGCAGAACGGTCTCGGCGAGGTAACCCGAGGGAAGCGGCATCGCGCCGACGCGGATATCGCCGAAGCTGGGGTTGCCCTGTTGGTAGGGACCGGAGCCGACGGGCGCGCCGTTGTCGGTGGTGAGCGAGAGGTTCAGCCGAGCCACAGCCTCCCAGGACGCCGCGGCCTGCTGAATGTCGTTCTGCCAGGTCGAGGTGGGCATGTAAGAGTTCATTGTCTGAAACAGACTGCTCGGGGGCGAGCCGATAGCGATCTGCGTCCCGTCGGGCATATAGCTGTAGGTGATGCTGCCGAAGTCGGTCCAGGCCGCTCCGATGGTTGTATAGAGCACGAGCCGCTCCTCGAGTGACTCGACGGCGAGGCGCCGCGTCCTCCGGCTCCGCTGCGCCGCGTGATCCTGACAATATCGCTTTCTAAGGCTGCGCGACGATGTGAACATGGGATGTGAATCTCCGCGACGAGGCTGCATGATCGATCGTTGCCGTCAGGCCGGCGGGGTGGGGCGAGATGCTCCGGCTCGATGCCATAACGCCTCGAACCGCCGCAATGCACGGCTTGACTTCACTCAAAAGTAGGCCGCGTTTTCATGTCTGTCCGAAAAATCGTCGCTACTACCGACAGGTTTCTCGAGCGAGGCGAAATCGCGACGGGGATTGACGCGGAGCGGCGGGGAAGTTGTGATACACGCGGCCGTGCGCGGAATTCACATCGCAAAGGCGGGCTGCCGATCGGCGAGCTCGAAACCGATCGTGTTGCCGCGGACTCGCGGGATCCCGCTTGACTTGCATGCAGGCATGCGTTTGTCGCGAACTGCCGCACGCGGCGCCATCGGGCTCGAAACGGTCGATGAGTACAAGGGGTTCGCAATCGCGGGTGGAGTCGATGACCACGCGAACGCAGGACGCTAGTTATTCGATCGCTTCAGTCTCGAAGCTGAGCGGCATAAGTTGCCACACGCTCCGGGTTTGGGAGCGTCGTTACGGATTTCCTTCACCGCGAAGGACGTTGAAGGGGCACCGTCGTTACGACTGCGCGGAGGTGCGCTTGTTGTGCGGGGTGGCCCAACTTGTGCGCGACGGGCGTTTGGTGGGCGAGGTTATCGACGACCTCCGCACGGGTCGCGTCGTGATCGCCGCCGAGGCGACTACCGACCATGAAAGCCGACACGACGCACTCGTTGAAACGATGCTCGACCGCCTTTTGGTCGGAGATTTCGACGCGGGCGAGCAACATTATCGCGAACTTGCGCGTCGGTTCGACGCGGCCGAAATGGCCGAGCGGGTGATCGGTCCTGCGCTCGTTGAGATCGGGGAACGCTGGTTTCGTCGCGAGTGCGACGTCTATGAAGAGCGTTCCGCGAGCGTTTTCCTGCGTCGGCAGACCGCTCTGTTGATCGAGGCCGCGCGAGCGGGCAACACGCACCCTACGCGTCGTGTTTTGGTGGGGACGGTCCAGGGCGATCGCCACGAGGGCGGGGTGCTGATCTTGAACCTGCTGCTGGAACTTGCAGGTTGGCGCGTGACCAATCTCGGGGTGGACCTGCCGGTCCGCGAGTTCGAGAAGGCTGTGCGGTCGCGGCGTCCCGACGGAGTGGGCCTATCGTTTGTGCTTTCACGCAACATCAACAAGCGGTTTCGCGAACTCGAATCGATCGCGGATGTCCCGGTGATCGTCGGCGGGCGCGGAGTCCTCAATTATCAGTCTCTGGCTCGTCGTCATGGTTTGATCCCGGTATCGTGCCCGGTCCGGAGCGTGGCGGCGCGGCTCGAGCAAGAACTCGCTGGTTGGGGCCGCGCCCGCGACTACGCGACCGAGCCCTGAGCACTCGTCGCGAACCTTCCTGAAGGCCCCCCCGGCGCAAGCAAAAACGACGAAGCACCCCTTGCGAGAAGCTTCGTCGCCAATGCTTACCACTGCCGAAAGGTCGGATTGCTCAGACCGATTCGATCAATGTTGAGGGGTAACTTTAACCGGAGCGGCCGGAGCGGGGGCCTTCGCGGGCGCTTGCGGCGCCGGAGCGACCTTCGCGGGGGCGGCGGGCATCGCCTTGGCGGGCCCTTGCGGAGCAGGCATCACCTTGACGGCGGCCTGCGGAGCCGGGGCGACCTTGGCGGGCGCTTGCGGAGCCGGAGCGACCTTGGCGGGCGCCTGCGGAGCCGGGGCGACCTTGGCGGGCGCTTGCGGAGCCGGAGCGACCTTGGCGGGCGCCTGCGGAGCCGGAGCGACCTTGGCGGGCGCTTGCGGAGCCGGAGCGACCTTGGCGGGCGCTTGCGGAGCCGGAGCGACCTTCGCCGGAGCGATGGGCGTCGGCGCAATCTTCGCGGGCGCTTGCGGAGCGGGCATCACCTTGGCGGGCCCTTGCGGAGCGGGCATCACCTTGCCGGCCGCTTGCGGCGCCGGAGCAATTTTGCCCGGAGCTTGCGGGGCAGGCATGATTTTCGACGGGGCCTGCGGCGTCGCGTGGATCTTGTGTCCAAGATTGCCCACGCCGCCGAGGGCCAAAACGAGAGCCACAATGGTCATCGCGATGTCCTCTTCAAGAATTCAGGGTGTCGTCGACGTCTCGATCGAGTCGTTTCGAGTGAGCTTGCCCCGGAGGGCGGCCGCGCGCGGTTCGATCAGCCCCGCACGTCTCACACGCCACCTTCCCAGCGTCCGCAGCACGCTCGCCTAGGTTGCCCCAGGCTCCCGAACGATGCGTCCGCTTCTCACAAACAAGTCGGTGCGTCGACGCTTTAGGCCGCACTTCATGTAACGACCCGAGCGTCCCACTCCGGGGTGGCCACGGTGGTTATCGGCCTCCGGTTTTTGTGAAATTCAGTTTTCTCGGGAATTTCGGGTATATGGGCGAATGGAAGATTTTGGGTGTGTTGATTAGGGCGGGCAGGCTGCGTAATTGGACTTGGGAATCGTTCGACTCGCGTGGTCCCGCTGCCGAACCATCTTGGGTACTCAATCAGGCCGGGCTCATTTTCCTTCGTCCGAGCATGGTTTCGACACCATTGTTAACATGGACGTGGTTCGTTACACGACAAGGCGGTCGGATTGGTCGCGGCATCCCTATCAACGTGCTCGGAAAAATCGGGGGACAGAATGCGTATTGGCAACAGGCTTGGCGCGTCGGCGCGTGGTTTCGCGGTCGCCGCGCTGATTGTACTGGGGCCGGCGATGACCAGCGTGGACGCCGCTGATCATTTGCAACCGGTCCCGCTCGGCGGCTCGCTCCCCAACCTAAAGGGGGATCAGCAGTTCGGCGTCTATGTGCCGACACGCTTCGGCGGCGAGCTGACCATCAAATCTACTGAAGGTTCGATCGGGCCGATCAAGGGACCCGACGGTCAGACCTACCGGAACGGTCAGGACGTCGGCGAGGCTCATCACGGCTGGTATCAATTCGCGGTCAGCGGCGCGAAGAAGCCGTACACCGTCGAGACCTCGTTCGTTCAAACCGGCCGCAGCACACGCAGGCCGTGGAACTTCTACTACTGGCCGACCAAGGCCGACGTCATCCATGAACCGTGGGCCGGCGGCAACGGACGGGTCGATACGACCCGCGTGCAGGGGGACGACCAACTTGTCGTGACCCCGGGTGGCTACGTCGCGCCGGGCTCGGATATAGTTCGTGCCGGACCGAACGGATTGCTCGAGACTTCCCCCGCGCCGGGCGACGAGCAGACCTGGTTCCCGAATATCTACGACGACCTTCTCTATAGGGACGGCGAAGGCGTGCTGCACACCGTGCCGTCGCCGCTTCTGAAGTACGACCAGCTTTTCAAGACAACCGCCCGCAACTGGGAAGCCGCGAACAGCCAAAATCAGGACATCGCGCGCTGGCCCGGCCACTGCCTCGGCGGTGCCGTGGCCTCGATCATGCTCAATGAGCCGACCCCCGATCCCGCCTCCGGCATGACCCGCGACGAACTCAAGTCCCTTTGGGCCGAGCTCGGCGAAAACCACTACAACCACCGGATCGGCGACTACGCGAACGAGATTGCACCCGGACCGCCCAGGCCGGGCTTCGACGAGTGCGACCGTTCGGTCGCGCGGTTTCACGCGGTCCTGGAAAGCCACGTCCGAGGTGAAAAGCAGGCACTGCTTGGCAACTTGCGCGCTTTCCCGCCCCGCGGTACCGTCAACGAGGTTTGGAATCACGGCATCGGCGAGTATGTCGCGACCTACCACGCGATTCCCGGCAAGGGTGCCCTCGCCGTTCGGCTGAATGTCGAGCTGCACGCCAATTCCGGCTCCAGTCTGAATGGCAAGGACGCCGAGCCGCGCGCTGTTAAGTACGAGTACACTTTGGTTTACGGCACGGACGGCAAAGTCGACGAGACGAACCCGAACGTCGACTGGATCTCGGTCGGCGGCGAAGCGATGTTTGCCCCGCTGAACCTTCTGCAGGTGGTGGAGTCGCGCTGGGGCGGTCACAACCCGATGGTCACCGAATCGAACATCCGCTCGATCGACCTCGCGAACGGCGGAGGAGTCTACAACCGACGGCTCGGTTCGACGCCGCCGAACTTCCAACCGGTGAGCGTCTACGAAGCTGGTCGCGGCCCGATGTTCGCTCGAGAAGGCGAGGAAAACCGTCCGTTCCGCGGGCTCCGGCGCCTCTTCGGCCGCTAAGTCGTCTGATCGGCCATCGAGAACGAGCACGTCTAAACCCCGAAGCCCGGCGCACCCCCGCGCCGGGCTTCTCGCGCGCGCCCACCGCTCTCAGTCCTCGGGCTTGCTCGGGTGCAGGTGCCCCTAAGCTCGACTCACTCCGCCCAAATTGCGCCGCCGTTTAACTCTCCTCTCCCGTTCAACTTGCCGATTTCGGCAATCTCGGCAACTACGGTCAAGTCTCAAAGCACCGCAGTCGATACAGATTACGTAGAATAAACAGAGTGCCTAAAATAGAGCGTGTTGCGGGCTGTGCGGCGGCGGGAGTTCCTACCGCGAGATGGTGGGCGCGGCGGCGATGCAGGTCGAGGCTGATGGGGGGGGCGCGGCGATGAACGGCACGATGGAAGACGCGCACGAAACGGCGGAACTGGTTCGCTCTCATCGACTTCGGCGCTGGGAGCAGCGACGCCCCGCGGTTGTTTTGATCACGGTGCCGCGCGTGGGGAGGGTCGTAGGCAGGGGTTCGCGGGCGGATACGGCGCGCTCGGCCGGCGTGGTCCGGAAGCGTCGTCGGCTGCGTCGCGAAGTCCGTTACGCGTTACTGATCCTGGCGGTTGGGCTGATATTCACGGTTGGGGCGAGGTCATGGCGGGCGAATTGGTCGCCTGACTTGGAGAAGCGGGCCGGGTCCTTGGCGGGGGAAGTCGAGAACGCGCGGCGGCCGGTCGATCTAGTCATTAGCGCGCCGATCACGCTGGGCGGAAGGATGCGCGAGGACTCGCCGCGGCGCGGAGCGCGCGTGGTGTTGCAGGCGACTTTGTTGCCTGACGACGGCTCGGAGGCCCCCATTAATGTCACGGACTGAGCGGCTCGATCGGGGCGGAGAGTCGGAGTCGGGTAGAGCGTCGGGCGCAGGCGTCTCGTCGACGTTGAATGGGTCGCGGCTGGTGCCGCATTGGCTGTTTCGTAGGGCGCCGGTGGTCGAGGCGACGTACCCGAAGACGATCGATGTCGTTTGGCCGGCGGCGGTGGTCGAGCTCGAAGACCGCTGTGTGGACCGTTTCGAGCGGCTGGGCGATGCGGTTTATGACGCTGCCTTTGAAGACAGTCGCAAGGTTATCTTGTTCACGAGTTGCCGACGCGCCGAGGGTCGGTCGACGCTCGTGTTGACGCTCTTGCGGGTGCTCGGACGGCGGCCGGCGCGGACGGTGCTGGTCGACGCCGACTTGAGCGGGCCGATGATCGCGAAGTTGCTCGGCTTTCATCCCGCGGTTGGTCTCGACGACGTCGCGGAGGGAGACTACGACCTCGACGACGCGCTGCTTCATTTGGCGGGCACCTCGATTACGTTGCTGCCGTTGCGGTCGGCGATACCGAACCCGCGGAGTTTTCTGGCGTCACCCGGTTGGACGCTGGCGATGTCGCGGCTGCGTCGCGAGTTCGACCTGGTTCTGCTTGACGGCAGCCCGTTGTTCGCAGGTCTGTCGGCGGCGGCGCTGCACAAGTCGGTGGACGCGGCGGTGCTGGTGCGCGGGCTCGACGCGACCGGCGAGCGCGACCTGGTCCGCGCTCGCGAGGTCCTTGAGGCCGGCGGCGTGCCTTTGCTTGGCTGCGCGGAGACGTTCGCCGACGAGGCGTCCTGAGGATCACCGACCCGCCCCGATGACAGCCGGCTCGAAATCGAGGACGATAGGGCAATCAAACCGCGCTTCGGCCGAAGGACAAGCGGCGGGGTGCGTACTTGCGGCGTCGCTCGGGGCTCGGGATCGTGTGGAAGTCGTCGAAATCGATGGTGGGGTTGTTGCTCGCGGTCGCGGCGGTAGCGGGCGTGGGGTGGCTCGTTGTCCAACTCACCGACCTCTATAAGAGCCTGGCCGAGACGTCGACGACCTTGGCGGGTGTGATTGTCGGGCTGGTGACGCTGGGGATCGCGGCGGCGTTCGCGATGGGTGCGCGGCTGCTTTGGAAGATGAGCAGGCCCGCCCCGCCGCCGGCGCAAGCACCCGAGGACATCATCAAGGCGGCGCGGGTGCAGCTCGAAAAAACCGAGGGGACGATCGAGTTGGTCGACGACGGCCCGGCGAAGTCGCGGCTGCGTTCGCGGCTGGCGGAGTTGCGTCGCGAGATCGGCGACAACGCGTTTCACGTCGTGGTTTTCGGGACGGGCTCGGCGGGCAAGACGTCTTTGATCGCAGAGTTGCTGGGTCACGAGGCGGGCGCGGTTGACGCGGTCATGGGTACGACGCGGGCCGGCGCGAATTTCGAGCACCCGATCGCGGGGATCGACGGCCGCGTACTGCTGACCGACACGCCGGGTCTGTCGGAAATTGGACGCGAGGGGGCGTTGCGCGAGGCCGAGGCTCGCGACCTCGCGGCGCGGGCCGACCTGCTGGTCTTCGTGCTCGAGAACGACCTGATTCGATCGGAGTTCGAGCCGCTGGCGGCGCTCGCGAAGCAGGGCAAGAGGTCGCTCGTCGCGCTCAATAAGAAGGACCGTTACGAGGAGGCCGACCTGGCCGCGATCCTCGACAAACTGCGTGCGCGGCTCCACGGGCTGGTCGCCTCCGAGGACGTGTTCGCGGTCGCCGCCGCGCCGCGGCCGATGTCGGTGCGGGTGATGAAGCCTGACGGCGGTTATACGATGTCGGAAGAGCCGGTCCCCGCGGACGTCGCGCCGTTGAGACGGGTGCTCGCGAGCGTGCTCAAACGCGAGTGGGACGAACTGAGGGCGCGAAACTTTTTGCTCAAGGCGCACCTGCTCAGTCGCGAGGCGCAGGACGAAGTCGGGCGCGAACGCGACGATCGGGCGCGGGCGATCGTCGAGAAATTTCAGTGGATTACCGCGGGGACGGTGTTCGCGAACCCGCTGCCGGCGCTCGACGTCGTCGCGGCCGGTGCGATTCAGTTTCAGATGATCAGCGAGGTCGCGGCGGTGTACGGGGTGGAGTTGTCGATGGCGCACGCGCGGAAAATCGGCGAGCAGATGATCAAATCTCTGCTTAAGTTTGGATTCGTGGAGGCGGCGACCTCGACGGTGGCGGGGATGTTCAAGGCAAGTCTGGTCGGGTTTGCGACCGGCGGCGCAATTCAGGCGGTGTCGATGGCCTACCTGACGCACATCGCGGGGCTGGCGTTTCGCGAGTACTTCAAGGCGGGACAAAATTGGGGCGACGGCGGGATGCAGGCGGCTCTGAATCGGCAATTCAGCCTGCATTCGCGGGGCGAGTTTCTCCAGGAATTCGCGCGGCAGGCACTCGATCGGTTTCGCGGTCGCGGCCACAACACCGACGTCCAACCGATCGAACGGAGCGCGGCGCGATGAGTGAAACACCCGCCTCCGCGATTCCCTCCGGGACCGGCGCCGTCGCCGAGGACGTTGCGCCGCCGCCCGTCGGCACGGTTCCGAATTCGGCGGAGGCGCGGGCTCAGGGCGAGTCGGATCGCGACGAGGCGCTCTGGGAGCACGCTCGCGCGAGCGTGAACGCCTCTCTGGCGGCGCTCAAGTTGACGGCCGAGGAAGAGAGCTTGCTGGCGGTCGAGATCGAGCAGTTGCGGAATTTGGGCCGGAAACTCGACGATGTGACGATCGAGATCGCCGCCTTTGGGATGGTGGGTCGCGGCAAGTCGTCGCTCTTGAACGCCCTGCTCGGACGCGAGGCGTTCGTCGCCGGCGCGACGCACGGGACGACGGTGCAGAGGGCGACGCAGCCTTGGGACGACGCGGCGCTCGGGGCGCGGGTCGGCCTGCCCGGCGCGCGGTTGGTGCTCGTCGATACGCCCGGTATCGACGAAGTCCGCGGCGAGGTCCGCGAAGCGCTCGCGCGCGAAGCCGCGCGGCACGCCGACCTGATCCTGTTCGTCGTTTCGGGCGACGTCCAGCGCCGCGAACTCGAAGCGCTGGCGGCCTTGCGCGAGGCGAGGAAGCCGATCCTGCTCGTCTTTAATCAGGTGGATCGCTATCCCGAGGCCGACCGCGAAAAGCTGTACGAGACGATTCGGAGTCGTCGCGTGCACGACCTGATCGGTCCCGACGACGTGGTGACGACCGCGGCTCGGCCCGACCGGATGCGGGTCAAGACGCGACACGCCGACGGCTCGACGTCGATCGCCTGGGAACAGCCGCCGCCAGACATCGAGCGGCTGGCGAGCCGGATCGTCGCGGTCCTGAAGCGCGAGGGGAAGTCGCTGCTCGTCCTGAACACGCTGCTTTGGGCCGACGACCTGCACGAGACGATCGCCGAGCGCAAGGCTGTGTTGCGCGACGCCGCGGCGAATCGACTGATCTGGAATTTCGCGATCGCGAAGGGGGCGGCGGTCGGCCTGAATCCGATCGTGGGTCTGGACATGGCCGGCGGCGCGGCGGTCGACGTCGCGATGATCGTCACGCTGGGCAAGCTGTACGGGTTCCCGATCACGCGCGGCACGGCGGCGAAGCTGCTGCGCGACATGCTGCTGGCGCTGGGAGCGTTGGGGGTGGTCGAGGTCGGCTCGCGACTGCTGGCGGGGGGAATCCGATCGGCGCTCGCGGGCCTGACGATTACGACGGCGGGTCTGGCCTTGCCGCTGACGGCGCTTGGCTACGGGGCGATCAGTCTGGCGCAGGGCGGGACGGCCGCGGCGACGTCGTACGTGATCGGCCGCGCGGCCAAAGTTTACCTGCGACAGGGCTGCCAGTGGGGTCCGATGGGGCTCAAAACCGTGATCAATAAGACGCTGCTCGAAGCGCGAGCCGACTCGATCGTCGAGCGGCTGCGTTCCGAGCTGAAACACCGGATGAGCCCGGAGGGGACCAAGTCGTGAGCGGCCCGGAGGCTCCCCACGAAGGCCTGAGTCGACGCGTCTGGTTGATCGCGGGGCTGGTTGCGCTCGTCGTGATCGGCGTCACGGCGGGATTGGCGTTCTGGACCGCGCCGACGCGCGCCTCGGTCGAAACGTACCTCGAATTGCTGAACGCCGCGAACACGCAGAACATACCCGCCGCAAGCCGACTTTGTTCGACGCGGTTCCTCGCCGCACACCCGCTGCTTCCCGCGAAGGAGGGGGGGCTAATCGGCCTGCCGCGCAACATCAATAAGAACTTCCAGGTCTGGCGCTCTGGTCGCGACGTTTGGCTGTGCCCGACGAACCGCGTCGGCCCGGTCTATCGCTTCATCAACGAGTCCGGCGCCTGGAGGTACGACGGCCCCGCGGGGCTCCTCCGGCCGCGCGGCGAGTTCGTTCGCTATGAGGACGCCCGCGACGACCCGACGTTCGACGAGACCATGGATGCGTTGGATTGAGACGAAGTCGGCATCCCGCGCGAGTTGCATTCGCCGCGCGCCGCCTTGACTCCCTCTTGCCGTCGGCCGCATAATCCAACAGGTGTTGATCGTCGTTGCCGGCGAAGTTTCGTCGTTTTCGAACTCCTTAGGGGTAACACGCATGCGCACATTGCTCGCGGTGATTTGTGCCGCGTTGCCGGCTTTCGCGGTTCGCGCGGCCGACATTCGGGGCGATTACGTCGAGTCGCGGACGGCGGACGTGTTCACCGGTCCGTGCTTCTCGAACGCCGAAGTGTTCATTTACGGCAAGCAGGCGGTGATGGCGTGGAAGGTGCGGTCGGGAAGCTGGAAGGGCGTTGACCTGAGCGGCATGTGCGTCGCGGCGGCGGTGCGCGGCGGTTCGACGTTCTCGGAGGACAACCCGGCTGATGCGCGGTCGGTGTTGATCGTCGACAAAAAGGCGACGGCTGCGCAGCGCGAGGCGCTGGTGTCGCTGGCGAAGGAGTTGGGCGGCGAACGGCTCTCGCAAGTGGTTGAGGTTCGGGTGGCGCACCTGAGCTTGAAGCTGGAGGAGCACGCGGTCGCGAGCGGGCACGCCGCGGTCTCGGGTTCGCACGCAATGAAGATGATGCCGCAGACGCCGCGGGCGTCGTTCTGGGCGGCGGGATTGGCGAAGATCGTGACGCGGCCGCTCGACGAGCGCGACCACGCCTGCGGCAACGAGGTGATCGCGTATCCGCCCCTCTCGAAGGGAGTCGACGTGAAGCCGGCGTATACGCTCACGCACGCTTTCCAGGGCGACGGGCTTGAAGACCGCTGGGACGACGCGAACTGCCGCGGCAGTTTCGTGGGCCATTTTGCGTATTGATCCAAGCGCGGCGATCGGATCTCGCGGCGTACGTCCGCGCACCGCTTGCCGATGCGCGGACGGCTGTGGTTGCCGTTCGGCGGGCGCGTTCATCCCTCCTGCGCGCAGTGCCCGAGGCCGTGACCGAGTGACGAGGTCGATCGCGACGTGACGAGCCCGGCTCTCCGGCCGCGATCTTGGAAGAACACGAATAGGGAATCGAGGAAAGCGACTTATGACGCGGTTTCGAGACGTTTGCCTCGGGGTTGCACTCTGCGCGGTCGCGAGCTACGCGGCGATTGGGCAAGAGTACAAAATTGAGCCGCTGAAGACCGCGCCTCCCGCGGAAACGGTTCCGGCGATCCGGGCGGTTTTGAATGCGACGGGCTATCGGGTGGTCGACGGCGACGGGAAGACGTTCGCCGAGATTTGGATGCGCTCCGCGACGCCCGCCAGCGGTCCTCCGTCGGGCCCTCAGGGCGCTGTCGGGTTCCCGATTTTGTCTGAGGGAGAGGTGCTCGGCGTCGTCCGTTATCCCGGCGAAGGCCGCGACTATCGCGATCAGGCGATTGCGCAGGGCTTGTACACGATGCGCTACGGTTTGCAGCCCGTGAACGGCGACCACTTGGGTGTGAGCGTCTTCCGCGACTACGTGCTCCTGCTCCAAGCGGCCAAGGACAAAGACCTCGGTAAGCTCGAACAGAAAACGCTGCGCGAACGCAGCGCCGAGGCCGCGGGGTCAAGCCATCCGGCCGTGTTGCTGATGGTCGCTCCCCCCGCCTCGTCCGCGCCCCCCGCACTCGTGCACGACGAGGAAAAAAATACTTGGACGGCGGTCTTGCCGCTGTCGCTGGCCGTCAAGGGTGTTGCCGCCCCCGCGACGCTGACCATCGGCGTCGTGATCGTCGGGGCGGCGATGAACTGAGCGGTGGTCGCCGCGTATTGACCTCACCCGCGACCCGGACAAACACCACGAAACCGCTCGCCTTCCAGGCTCCGAAAGCGTCGCAATGCCGATTTTTTTGCTGCTCGCGCTGTTCGTCGCGTTCGGATTCGACACGTCCGACGGTCGCCGCAGCATGGCCTTGCCGGAATTGGCGGCGAAGCTCGGTACGACGGCAGTCTGCGTGTTGGTCATCGGCCTGACGGCACGGTCGGCGGCGCTGTTAATTCAGCGCGGCGTCCGGCGCTCGAGGTCGGGGGATGCCGCGGTCCGTAGGCTGCATGCGGCGGCGGTCCGCGGATTTGAGCTGGCGTCGCTGATCGCGTTTAGTTGGACGATTCACGGCGCGGCGGATTGGCCGGGGGTCGTCCGCGGCGGGCTCCGGCTCCGCGGCACGCTGGTGCTCGACGACGCGCTGATCGTGACGCCCTACATCCTGATGCAGTTGGCGATCTGGTGGGGCCTGTACCCCGCCGAGCGGGCGCTTCGATTAGGCGGCGATTGGGACGACCCGCACATCGGACTCACGCGTTATCTCTGGCGACAGGCGCGGCGGGCGCTGGGACTCGTCCTGCCGGCCGCACTGGTGTTTTCGGTCGGGCAGGGGGCGGTCCGGCGCTTGTTCCCGACGTTTTGGAATGAACCGTGGGCGCAGCCGGTGACGATCGCCGCGCTCGGCGTGGTGGTGCTGATGCTTTCGCCCGCGTTCGTCCGCCTCGCCTGGCCAACCACTCCGTTGCCGCCCGGCCCGTTGCGGACGCGGCTCGAAAGGCTCTGCCGTAGACACGGCTTTCGCTGCACCGACATCCTTGTTTGGGACACCGGACACGTGCTGGTCAACGCCGGAGTCACAGGTGCCGTGCCTTGGTTTCGTTACGTCCTGCTGACCGACGGGCTGATCGAAAGTTTGGACGAACATCAAATCGCCGCGGTCTTCGGGCACGAGATCGGCCACATCGCGCACCGGCACCTGCTTTACTTCGGATTTTTCTTCCTCGCGAGCTTGGGATTGATGGCGCTCTTCGAGCGCGCCGTCACCGACGCACTCGCGTGGCTGCCGCCCTATCTTGACGGACTACTCGCGGGCGACGGGCTGCTGAGTTCGGTCGAAACCGTGGCTGCGCTCGCGCTCGTGGGACTCTATTTTCTCCTCGTGTTCGGTTTTTTGTCGCGGCGACTTGAGCGTCAGGCGGACGTATTTGGTTGTCGGGCAGTCTCTTGCGGCGGGGCTGCTTGTCCCCCGCACGTCGACCCGTACGCCGTCGACGTTGCGACTTCGACGGCGCGGCCGGCGCTCTGTCCGGTCGGGATCCGCATCTTCGTCAACGCATTGCGGAACGTCGCCGAACTTAACGGGCTCGAGACCGACCGTCGTTCTTGGCGGCACGGGTCGATCGGGCGGCGAATCGCCTTTCTTGAGACTCTTGTTGATCGCCCCGACGCCGAACGCCGCTTTCAGGCAGGCACGGCGCGGCTGCGTTTGGGAGTCGCGCTCGTTTTAATCGCGTGCTTCGTCGCGGCCGTGTCGAGCGGCTCGTTCGACGGCCGCCGTTGAGGCCGTTCGAGGCTTCTCGACGCCGCCGTCGGTGCGCGGATTGTGAAACTTTCGCGACCGAAGCCGAGTAAGACTGAGAGTATCGTGAAGAAGTCGCGTGCCTGTTGTGTAGTCATGCTTTGTGGTTGATTGCGCGAAGCTCGAAACGTATCTTGGACTTTACGTCGGCGATACAATAACGAGACGGACGCGGCTAATGATCGCCTGTGCCGCCCGCGCGTCGCAGACTTGCGAATCCGCGGCTCGATTCGGGTGTGATCGGACCAACAGCAGTTCCCGGCCGACACCCGCGGCAAGCCTTACCTACTCAGGGACAAACTTCGATGGGACGATTCAAAAGCGTCGGACTTCGACTGACGCCCGCACTGATCGGGGTGTTGGTGGCGATTGCGCCGGCGTCGGCCGCGGCGAAGGCTCGTCTTGGCGCGGTCCGCGGCATCGGCGGCCGGATGATCGATCTCGACGCGCCTGCGGGCGGCGTCTCGGTCCTGATCTTCTACTCCTCGGAATGCCCGATCTCGAATTCGTATTCGCCGACGATCAACCGACTGACCGATACGTTTCCGGCGTCGCGGGCGCGGTTCGCGGGAATCTGCGTCGACCCCGACCTGAGCGACGACGAACTCGCGGCGCACGCGCGCGATTTTGGTCTGAAAATCCCGGTGGCGCGCGACGCGAGCGGGTCGCTGGCGCGTCGTCTGGGCGCGACGAAGACGCCCGAGGCGTTCGTGCTCGACGATCAGGGGAAGGTGCGTTATCACGGGCGGATCGACGACCAGTTCCTCGATCGCCCGCTGAAGCGGAACGCTCACCCCGACACGGCCGAACTCCGCGACGCTGTGACGGCTCTGCTCGCCGGCAAACCGCCCGCGGTCGAGTTCGTCGAGGCAGTCGGCTGCCCGCTCCCCGAGGCGCCGGTTGACGCGAAGGCGCCGACCTACGCGAAGGAGGTCGCGACGATCTTGCAAACGCATTGCCAGGAATGCCATCGCAAGGGGCAGGTCGGTCCGTTTTCGCTCGAGAATTACGAACAGGCCGCGAAACGCGCCGGCGATCTCGCCGCGGTCGTCGAAGATCACAAAATGCCGCCCTGGAAGCCGTCGCCCGGCTTCGGGCCGAAATTCAAGTCGGACAAGTCGCTCACGCCGGAACAGATTAAGACCCTCGTCGCCTGGGCCGACGCCGGCGCCCCCGCGGGCAACCTCGCCCACCTCCCCGCGCCGCCGCATTTCCAGGACGAATGGGCGCACGGCACGCCCGACCTCGTCGTCGAGATGCCCGTCGACTACAAGATTCCCGCCGAGGGCGAGGACATTTACCGCTGCTTTGTCCTCAAGACCGACCTGCCGAAAGATATGTACATCGCGGGGATTGAGTATCGGCCGGGAAACCGCAAAGTCGTGCACCACATCATCGGCTACGTCGACGCCTCGGGCCAAGCTCGCAAACGCGACGCCGAGGACGCCGAAGCCGGTTACATGTGCTTCTCCGGCCCGAACGTCGAAATCGTCGGCGATTTGGGCGGCTGGGCGCCCGGGATGGAGCCGAGCATCCTGCCCGATGGCGTCGGCCGTTCGCTGCCGAAAGGCGCCGACGTCGTCATGCAAGTCCATTACCACCCGAGCGGCAAGCCCGAGACCGACCGCTCGCGGATCGGCCTCTACTTCGCGAAGAAGCCGATCCAGAGGACGCTGCACTGGGGCGCGGCGATCAACACCCAGTTTAAGCTGCCTCCCGGCGCGTCGAATGTCGAAGTGAAGGCCGCGTGGCCGATTCCCGTCGACGCGATCGCGTACGGCGTCACCCCGCACATGCACATGATCGGCCGCGACATGATGATGCGCCTCAAGTTCCCCGACGGCCGGATCCAAGACCTCTGCAAGATTGACGACTGGGACTTCGGCTGGCAAAACACCTATTATTTTGAGCAGCCGATCGAGGTTCCGAAGGGAACGGTATTGCAGGTCGTCGCGCATTTCGACAACTCCGCCTCGAACCCGCGGAACCCGAACAAGCCCCCCAAAGAAGTCGGCTGGGGCGAGGCGACGACCGACGAGATGTGCATCGGCTTCCTCGCACTGGCGAAGAAGCATCAAGACTTGACCAAGCCGGGCGAAAAAGACGACTTGCTCGAGATCTTCATGAAGCAACGGGCCGAGGGCCGCAAGCACCGAGAGCAACAGACGAAGCAAAAACAGGACAAGCCGCGCGACCAAGCCGCGCGCTGAGCGCGGACGAAACGTGCTTACGCCGGACATCGCCCCGGGTGCAGCCGCGCTCGGGGCGACGGCGCGTGCCCGCCGTCGCATCGTCGCGAGATCGCGTCGATGATTGCGGGCCGTTCCGCTCATGGTAAGATACAGGAGGCAATGCGTCGGGCCGCGAGTCGCGCTTTCATTCTTTCCGTTCCTTGATGCCGACTCTTCGCGCCTCTGCCGAGGAATCGATCCATGACCGAACTCGACGGCGAAAACCTGCTCGAACACTCCGCGATGATCGGACTGATCACGCGCGAGCAAGCCCATGAGGCCCGCTGCGATGCCGAGGACGGCTCCTGGGAGTCGATCGTCCGGACCGTCGTTCGCAAGGGATTTCTCACGAGCTGGCAGGTCGAAAAACTACTCAAGAGCGAACATTCAGGCTTCTTTTTCGGCGACTGCAAGATCCTCTTTCACATCGCCGAGGGGACGTTTGCGCGGGTGTATCGCGGCGTGCGTCAAAAAGACGGCAAGCCCGTCGCGGTGAAAGTGCTCCGGCAGCGCTTCGTGAGCGACCCCGGCGCGATCGAACGCTTTAACAAAGAGGCCGAGGCCGGCCTGCGATTGAAACATCCGAACATCGTGCGTATTTATGATTATGGCGAAGAAGACAAACGCCACTACATGACGATGGAATACGTCGAGGGTTCGAACCTGCGCGAAATGCTCAAAATTCGCCAACGGATCGACCAGAAGGCGGCCTTGCCGCTCATCATTGGGCTGGCGAGGGCGCTGAAGTACTCGCTTGACCTCGGCGTCACGCACCGCGACATCAAGGGGACAAACATCCTGATTTCTTCGAGCGGCGTTGCCAAGCTCGTCGACTTCGGGCTTGCGACGATCGAGGGCGACGAAAAGCGGATGGCGGCGGCGCACGGCCAGCGCACCGTCGACTATTCGGCGCTCGAACGCACTTGCGGCAGCCCGAAGGGCGACCCGCGGTCGGATATTTATTTCCTCGGTTGTGTATTCTATCAAATGCTCACAGGTCAGTTGCCCTTGCCCGAAGTCGAGACAAGCGACCCGCTTGCCAAGATGCTCAAACGCAGCTTCGGCGCGATCAAGCCGCTCTCCGAACAGCGGCACTCGCCCGACGAGGAACTGTGCGTGATCATCGAAAAGATGATGAAAATCGACCTGAAGGCGCGCTACCAAACGATGGACGACGTCGTGCACGACCTCGAACTCTTCGACGCGC
This sequence comes from Planctomycetota bacterium, assembly GCA_021777845.1. Taxonomy (GTDB): domain Bacteria; phylum Planctomycetota; class Planctomycetia; order Isosphaerales; family Isosphaeraceae; genus JAJYDB01. The sequence continues at coordinate 17,662 of JAJYDB010000012.1, read as the reverse complement.
ATCTTAAAATGCCGGTCGAAGACGCGTGGTTCCTGAAGAAGAAAAAGCAGCAGGACGAGCACGACGCCGAGTCGATCTTTGCGACCCGACGCGTCGAGGAACTCGAAGAAGAGGACTTTGACGAGCCTCCGAAGCCGATGAAGAACATCCTCTGCGTCGAGGCGCAGCCCGAAATTCAAGAGGCGTTTCGCAAGACGCTTTCAAGCATGGGCTACCGGGTGTTCCTCGTACGCGACGCCGAGGTTGCCGCCGAACGTTTTCGCGAGGATCCGCCGCATGGGGTCATCTTCGACGCCGACGGCCTCGGCCCCGAGGCGCTCTCGTGGCTCACCGACATGCACGAAAAAGCGCGCGAAGACGGCTTCGAGTTGAACGCGCTCGTTCTGCTCGGGCCGCGGCAGCACGCGCTGAAAGAGAATCTGCCGTCCGACGACCGCTTTATCGTGCTCGGCAAACCGATCAAAATGAAGCAGGTCCAAGACGCGATCGCGCAGCTCGTGCCTTTGAGTTGAGGCGGATTCGGCCGCTTGCCGAACGTCGAGTCAGTCGCCGCCCCGCCGCGGCGGACGCAGACCCATCGCGGCCATAAGCATTTGCAGGTCTTCCCACGTATCCTTCTTCGCGGGCGGGTTCCGCAGCAGGTACGCGGGGTGGTAGGTGACGACCGTCGGGATGCCGCGAAGCCGGTGCCACTTGCCGCGGAGCTTCGCCATCGGCAGCTTCGTCCTCAACAGCGACTCGCAGGCGATCCGGCCGAGCAGGCAGATGAACGCCGGCTGAATGATCGCGATCTGGCGTTCGAGGTAGGGCAGGCAGTGCTCGACCTCCTCGGGCTCGGGGTTGCGGTTATCGGGCGGGCGCGACTTGAGGATGTTTGCGATGTAAACGTCCTCGCGCGCCAATCCCATGCCCTTCGTGATCATATCGGTGAGCAAAATTCCCGCTCGCCCGACGAACGGGCGGCCGGTGCGGTCCTCATCCGCGCCCGGGGCCTCGCCGATGAACATCAGGCGCGCGGTCGGCGAGCCTTCCCCAAAGACGGTTTGCGTGCGGGTGGCGGCGAGCTGGGGGCAGAGTCGACAGCCTGCGACTTCGGCTTGCAACGCGTGCAAACGCGTGACGCGCTCCTCAAGCGGCAACGGCGGCTCGAACTCGCCTGAATCGTCGAAGAGCGTGGCGGGCGGAGGCGAGGTTGCGGCGACGTGCCGAGTAGGAGTCGCCCGGGGGTGCGGCTCGACTCGCTGAGGACGCGGCGACGGTTCGGCGTGGGGCGGCTCAAACTCAGACTCGACGGGCATGATTCGCGGGGACTCCGGTCGGCTTGATTCTACCGTCTCCGCAGGGGTTGCACGCGGCCTTTCGGGCCGTCCCGGCTTCGAGGCCTCGGCGTGCGCGCCGCGCGAGCGCAAGGGGCCCGGGGCTTCGGCGGTTCGCGGCGAAACATTGGCTGAAACAGGGATTCGGTCCAACCCTGCGCGCGCGAGCGACTCGAGCCGCTGCCGCGCCTGTCTGATTAGAGCGTTGCGTTCGTCGGTCACTGCAGGCAACCCCTTGCCGGCCGAACAACGCCGCGGACGAAAGAATACCGTGTCGTGGGTGGAGTCGTCGTCATGGGGGATGTGCGGATCCTGAGCGAGGCCGTCATGGTTCGGGGACGCGTTTCACGGGTCTCGGCTCCGAACGGAACGAGGCCGTGAGCCAACTCCGCCAGTTTGCGATGTTGTAGCCGAGATTAACGCCTGTCATTTTGACGAGGGAGGCAAGCACCTCGCTGTTTTGATAGCTGACGGTCACGAGTTTCGGCTCAGGTCCGCGCGGGGCCGGGTTCATGATCAGCGGCGAAGGCATCAGGGGATAGATCGGCGATGACGTCGCACCGAACGCGATGATACCGGGGGTCACCGCGGGGGGCGTGAGATAGCCTGCGCTCGAGCCGTTGAAAGCGACAGGGGCGGGACCGGGTCCGATTGAACCCATGCCCGCATTGCCGTTCGCGGAGTCGCCGGGGTCGATGACCATCCGCGTCTGCCGCGTGATTAAGGCGCCGACGAGCGAAGGAACGGCCTCTTTCGCGTCCAGGTTGCCCAAGGTCCACGCCGCGCGATTTACCACTGGGGGGTTCGACGACCCCAGTGCGCGGACAAGTCGCTTCGGGATCGAAGCGTCCTCGCGTCGGCTGATCTCGAGCATTGTTTCGCGGCGGACTGCGTCGTCGGTTTCGCTCAATATCCGCGTCACGAGTGCGGCGGAGGCCTCCGGGCCCGCGATCTCGCCGAGCAATCGCGCGAGCAGTATGCGAACCTCGGGGCTTTCGTCGTCGCCGAGTACGCTCAGGAGCGGTTGTACGGCCTTCGGCGAGTCGAGTGCACGCAGGCTCTCTTCGGCGGCTGCACGGCGCTTCTCGTCACCACTGGTGAGCGCCGGCCGCAGCGCTCGGATCTGACGGGCCGTTGAACGCTGCTCGGCCGTAATCGCGGTCCGTGCTTCGAGTTCTTCCTTTTCCTCAATTGTAACCCACTTGCCCTTATATTTCACGAGACCTTGCGCCTCGCGAGCCTGGTCGTAGGTCAGCCAGTGGTTGCCGAGCAGAATGTGACCGAGCTTCTTGTGCGCCGGACCAAACGACGCGTCGGCCGCAAGCGCCTGTTCGTAGTGGACCCGCGCAGGGCCTGAAAGCTTGTTCTTTTCGCACCAAGCCCCCAACTCGTACTGCGAGGCGGCCGTTTGTGCGACCTTCGCCCGGCGCTCAAGATACTCGTCAAGCGGGCTCGCTTCCTTCTCGACCTTCTCGACCTGTTTCTTTTGCATCGAGACCGGAACTTTGCCGGTCGCGGTGAGTACGTTGACGCGATCAGGGGCGTTGCCGGGCAAAATCTTGCCGCGTATCACACCGCCGCCGCGCAAAATGATACGGTCGCCTCGCGCGACCGTCGCGACAACGAGGCTGGAGCACAGACAGACACACGCGACGCGTGTGAACCGCGACTGGAAGGCGGCGGCAGCGTTCATCGGCCGGGACTCCCTCATCAAACGGCACAACGAACTTGGGTTGTCGAGGGGTATTGGTCTATCATACGGCGCCGTCTCAACATGAGCAATTACGAAGCTACCCTCGCAGCCATTTGGCGAACTGGGCAATCCCGGCGAAATCTAACAATCAGCAAGAATGAGGTGAGCTAATGAGCGAGGCGGCGAGCGAGCATCGAGCGGCAGGTCCGACCGAGGGCCGCATCGCGGTCCTTACAGTCTCAGACACGCGGACCGTCGAGAGCGATGCCTCGGGCCGACGGATTGTCGAGCTTGCCGTCGCCGCGGGGCACGTCCTGGTGGAGCGTGGGCTGGTGCGGGACGACATCGAGCAGATCCGACGCTTCGTCGCGGGCTGCGCCTGTCGCGCCGACGTTAACGCGCTCATCGTCACCGGCGGCACGGGGCTCAGCCCGCGCGACCAGACTCCCGAGGCGATCGAGCCGCTCTGGACCAAACGCTTACCGGGTTACGGCGAGTTGTTTCGATCGCTCAGTCATGCCCAGATTGGGCCGGCGTGCATCCTCAGCCGCGCGGAGGCGGGACTTGTCGGCCGACTGGCCGTATTCACGCTGCCGGGATCTCAGACTGCCGTCGAACTCGGGATGAGCGCGATCATCCTGCCCGAGTTGAAGCATATCTTGGGACTAATTCTATGAAGTCGGCGCGCCCCGCGGTCGTGTCCGGGCGCGACCGTATCGAGCGTGCGTCGGCGCAGGCCGAGGCCCGCGCCGACGCCATCGCATTTCGATCAATAGCGGCCGCCGCCGCCACGATTCCCGCCGCCGCCGTAGCCGCCGCGACCGCCGCCGCCACCACCATAGCCGCCGCCGCCGCCGCTCCGCTCTTCACGCGGCTTGGCTTCGTTGACCGTGAGCCGACGTCCGTCGTGCTCGCGCTCGTGCAACGCCGCGATCGCCGCGTTGGCCTCGCTCTCGCTGCCCATCTCGACGAAACCAAAGCCCTTGCTGCGGCCGGTCTCGCGGTCTTGAATCACTTGGCTGCTTTGAACCGTGCCGAACGGCGCGAACAGGGCCTCGAGGCCCGCGTTATCGACGTTGTACGTGAGGTTCCCGACGTAAAGTTTCCTACCCACCGTTGAATTCCTTGGAAAAGGCGTGCCGACCCGCACTGGGACTTCCCGGGTCGAGGAGAAAGGGGCCGAAAGGACGGCCCTACTTGGCGGATAGGCAACGAAGGCGTGAGGTGCAATTCTCAAGGAACCGTACATCAACGAACTCGATTGACGAATCTACCATCCACTACTTTACGCGACCGCAATCAAAAATGATACTGGGTTGATCAAAATTATTCGGACGCCCTTCGGCTCGGCCGAGCGCGGCGCGGCTTCAATTCGTCGGCGCGGCTGGTCGGTCGCTGCGCGGCAGGGGTGATTGCCGACGCCAGGCGTAGAGTGCGACGGCGGTCGCGGCGGCGGCGTTCAGCGATTCGACGCCCGGCGCGATTGGGATCGAGCGTCTCGCTCCCGCACGCAGCGCATCAGGCAGGCCTGGTCCTTCAAGTCCAATGACAAGGCCGAAACGCTCGGGGAAAGGGGCGGATTCGAGCGGCGGGGCGTCGGCGTCCAGTGCGATCAACGGGACGTCCTCGGCAGTCGCGAGTTCGCGTAGGGACGGCCCGAGGAGCATCGGCACCTGGAACAGCGCCGGCCCCGCGGCGCGGCCCGCGCGGGGGTGAAACGGGTGCGCCGCCTCCTTCAGCAGGACGACTCGCGCGACGCCGAACGCCGCCGCCGAGCGGATCACCGCGCCGACGTTTTCGGGATCTTGCAGCGGCACGAAGAGCGTACATCCGAGCGGCCAAGGGTCGTCGGGGCGGAACGCCGGCATCGCGGGGACGCGGACGAGCAGCAGCGGCGACCGCGTGCCGGCCGCGTCCAACTCGCGGAACAACGCGTCAGCCAGCCGGTGCCAGGGCAGGGGGGCTTCCGTCGAGCCAAAAGAGTGCGGCGGCGGCTCGCCTTTCGTGTCGGTCAGCCAGCCCTCGACGTGCTCTCGAAAGCGAGCCAGCACCTCGTCGACGATCCGCTTTCCGGCGATCAGCGCCAGCCCTTGCTTACGAATCCCGCGGCCGTCGAGCAGCTCGCGCGCCTGCTTGAAAAACGGATTCGACGCACTTGTGATCTCATGTGCATGCACTTTGAAACCCTCTGAGCCGCTTTGACCCCCCGCGGCGCGCGCACCGATTTTGCGGTACGCGACGAGCCGACGTCGGTGCGGCGTGCCGGGGATGGAATAGGCGTGATCGGACTCGAGTCGAAACGAGCCTGCGTGTTCTTTCGCCGCGGCCGCGATCTCGTCGTTGCAGTCCGGTCCTTTCATGAAGATCATCAGACCGTCGTCGACCAGGCACTCGGCGACGCGTTCGAGCGTCTCGGGAATCGACGCGACCGCGCGCGTGATTACCCCTCGGACGCGGTAAGGCAGCTTCGGCCCCACTTTCCGCGCGACGACCTCAACCCCCTTCAACCCGAGTGATCGGCAGGTCTCCTCGAGAAACTTCGCCCGCGTGCCGCGCGGTTCGGCGAGCACCATCTCAACCTCCGGCCGCGCGATCTTGAGCGGAATTCCCGGCAGCCCAGGGCCTGAGCCCATGTCGATCAGCGGCGACGGCAGCTCGACGTAGTTCAGCACGAGCAGGCTGTCCACGTAGTGCTTCAAAACCATGTTTTCAAAGTTGCGGATGCGAGTCAGATTCAGCGTCTCGTCGGCCCGGCGCAAGAGACGGTGGTACGCCCACAGTTGATCGAGCTGCCCGGGCGCGAGCGCGACTCCACAGCCGCGCAGAATCGCCTCGAGCGCATCGCGATTCGGGGGCATGGCAGAAACTCGGGACAAGATTGGTGGGCGCCGCGGGCGGATTAAAGCATCGCCGTGTAACCGCCGTCGACGGCGATCGCGATGCCGGTGACGTAGTTGCTCGCGGGGCTTGCGAGCCAGATCGCGGTGCCGGCGATATCGGCGGGCGTTCCCCAGCGGCCGGCGGCGATCCGCGACAGCACGCGCTCGTGCATGCCGGCGATTTCTTGTCGCGCCCGCTTCGTGAGGTCGGTGTCGAACCAGCCGGGCAAAATGGCGTTCACTTGGATGTTGTCGACAGCCCAGGCGAGCGCCTGGCTCTTCGTCAGTTGGACGATGCCGCCCTTGCTCGTCGCGTAGGCCGGGGCGAAGCCCGCGCCGAAAATCGAGGTCATGCTGCCGATGTTGATGACCTTGCCGCCTCCGGCATTTTTCATCGACGGATAGACCGCCTTCGACATCATGAACGCGCTTGTCAAGTTGACGTTCATGACGGTGTGCCACTCGTCGAGCGTCATCTGATCGGCGGGTTTGCGGATATTGATGCCGGCGTTGTTGATCAGGATATTGATCGCGTCGAACCGCGCGAGCGCCTCGTCGACGGCCCGCGCGACGTCGGCCTCGACCGAGACGTCGGCGCTCACGGCGAGGGTCTCGACCTTGTATTCGTCGCGGATTTTGAGCGCCGCCGCCGCCGATTTCTCGGGGTTGCGGCCAAGCACGACGAGATTCGCTCCCCGGCTCGCGAGGCCTTCCGCCATGCCCAGTCCAATGCCGCCGTTGCCGCCCGTGACGAGCGCCGTCTTACCGCTGAGATCGAAGAGGTCCACCGCGATCAAGCTCCCCACGGGTATTCGTCCGGCTTGTGGACGGCCGCGCTGCGCATGATAATCACACGCGATCGCGCGGCTCGCCTTGTCGTTTGCACGTTAACGCAAGGCCGGTCCGCCCGCAACCCGCCGCCCGAGAACACTCGATGCCCGACCCGCGCTGGGAAACGCTTGCCGACATCTTGATCACGCACTCGACCCGCCTTCAGGCCGGTGAGACGCTGCTCGTCGAGTGTTTCGACCTCGACGACACGACGCTGCCTCGACAACTCGCGCGGAAGGCCGCCGAGCTCGGCGCGCGACCGCTCGTCGACATCAAAGACGCACGCGTCGTCCGCGAGCTGGTCCGCTACGCGAACGAGCCGCAGCTGAAGCTCTGGGGCGAAATCGAACGCGGCCGGATGGAGCAAGTCGACGCCTACATCGCGCTCCGCGGCGCGCGCAACGTCAGCGAAATGTCCGACGTCGCTCCCGAAAAACTCAACCTCTACAACACCCTCTATATGAAGCCGGTCCACTTCGATTGCCGTATCAAACGTACGAAATGGTGCGTCCTGCGGCTGCCGAACCCCAGCATGGCGCAGCAGGCCGGCATGAGCACCGATGCTTTCGAGGAATTCTACTTCGACGTGTGCTGTCTTGATTATACTTGGTTGTCGCGAGCGCTTCGGCCGCTCGTCGCGCGGATGAGCGAAGCCCGCGAAGTCCACATCGTCGCTCCCGAAACCGACCTGCGGTTCTCGATCGAAGGTATTCCCGTCGTCTCCTGCGCCGGCGAGATGAACATTCCCGACGGCGAGGTTTTCACCGCGCCGGTGCGCGACTCGGTTGAGGGCACGGTCCGTTTCAACACGCCCACGATCCATCAAGGCACGTCGTTCGACGGCATCCGACTTGAGTTCGAGGGCGGCAAGATCGTCGACGCCGACTGCACCTCGGGCGACGTCAAAAAACTGCGCCGGATCTTTGACGCCGACGAGGGCGCTTCCTTCATCGGCGAGTGGTCGATCGGCTGCAACCCGCGCATCCTGCACCCGATGCGCGACATCCTCTTCGACGAGAAAATCGCGGGCAGCTTTCACCTCACCCCCGGCAACGCCTACGACGAGGCCGACAACGGCAACCGCTCCAAAATCCACTGGGATCTCGTCCAAATCCAACGCCCCGAATACGGCGGCGGCTCGATCAGTTTCGACGGCGAACCGATCCGCATCGACGGCTGCTTCATCCCCGAAGACCTCCGCGGCCTCGACCCGATTTAAACTTTGCGGCGGGCCCCAGGTCGCCTTCGCATTATGACGTGAAGGTGTGGTCAAACCAGTTAACAAGATCGCGGGCATACTGCGACGGGTCGGGCTCGAACTCGAAGGTATGATGAGCGTCGGGATATTCGATCACGCGTTTGTGTGTTGAGTTCAGGCGCTCGAAGTAGGCGCGGTTCTTGGCGTTGTCGACGATGCGGTCGTGCCCGGCGAGCATCAAAAGCGCGGGCTGTTTCAGCCGCGGCGGCACGCGTTGCACGGCGCGGTCGATGACCGAGCTGGCGAACATGAGGCTTGCGGTCGCGGCGCGCAGTGCGAGGGGGTCGCCGGCGATAAACGCCCGGCCCGCGTCGCTCGCCGTGAACAATGCCGGGTCGCCGAGCGGGATCGGGAACGGCTTGCGTGGATTCGTCAAAAGCGCGAGACCGATCCGCAGCTTCTCAAGCCGGCTGACGCCGACGCGCGGATAAAGTCCAGGACAAATGAGCGCTACCGCGTCGACGAGCGTCGGCTCCCGCGCCGCCAAAATCGCCGCGAGCTTGCCGCCCCAACTGATGCCCGCGAGCGCGACCGGCCGCGCCGGCCGCAGCGCGCGCAGGTCGCGCAAGAGCTCGATCTGGTCGTCGTAGAGACGCGTCGCACTCGGCGTATGACCGCGCTCGCCGCGGTTTCTGCCCGACCCGCGGCGGTCGGGAAAATACGCCTCCCAGCCGCGTTCCGCCAAGACTTGACCCAGTCCGCGATACCACCCCGCGTGGCTCTGCACGCCGTGCAAAATCACAACCCGACCGCGCGGAGTTTCCGCCGCCGACCAACGTTCGTGGTACAGCTCGTACCCGTCCGACGCTCTCCGTTCACCCGTCTCGTGAATGATCTCAGTCATACTTAATAGTCCGTTGCTCGGTGGTTAAATCCGCGAGCGCCGCCGCGTCGATCGTCACGCCCAGCCCCGGACCCGCGATCGGCCGCGCCCTGCCTCCGTAGCCGAACGTTACGTCTTCGACGATTAAATTGCGCGCTAGCACATGTCGGTCGTAAGAGCCCTCGAGATATGTGATGTTTTGCACGATCCCCGCGAACTGCCGCCCCGCCGCGGACAGCAGACCGCTTTCGCCGGGGTGGCAGCCGAGCTGGATCGCGATGCCCGCCGCCCGCGCGATCGCGGCCAACCGCAGACTCGCGACGATCCCGCCGCACTTCGAGATCCGGATGTTGAACACGTCGGCCGCGCGCAGAGCGACCGCGCGCCGCGCGTCCGGCAACCCGCACAGCGACTCGTCGAGCATGATCGGCACGCCCAGCGACGACTTGACCGCGGCCATTTCCTCGAGCTGCTCGTGTGGGCACGGCTGTTCAAGCGCAGACGGTCGAAAACGCAGCAGCGGCTCGACGTACGACCGCAACTCGCGCGCCGGCCATGCCTCGTTCGCATCGAGACGCAGGTCGAGCTTATTCCCGAGTATGCGTCGAAACTTCGCCAGCCTCGCCGCGTCGTCCTGCCCTTCGACGCCGACCTTCACTTTGACCTGATGGAAGCCGTACAGCCGCATTTTCCAGGCCGAAATTCGCTCGCGACGCGGGTCGTCGGCGGTGATCGCGCCGCTGTAGCGCACTCCCGTCGGTGCGGCGTTCCGCGCGACCCCCTCGACGTCGACCAGCCGAACGGCGTCCGCGATCGACGCGCCGAAATGCCGCCCGTAGGCGTCAAGCACGGCGAGCTCGAGCGCGCACCGCGCCGCGTTGCCGCGCATCCCGCGCGGGTCGTCCAGCGTCTCCGCGATTACGAGCGACTCGAGACCTCGAACAACCTCCTCGAAGTCGCGCGGCGCGCTGAAACATCGCGCGACGTCGATTCTCGACAGCGTCTCGAACGTCGACGCGATCGTCTCGCCGGTCACGTAGGCACGCGGCACCCCCTCGCCGTAACCCGCGACGCCGTTGGCGAGCGTCACCCGCGCAACCAGATTATCGCTGGATTTCCGAGCGTGCGACGCATGCTTGATTTTGGACTTCAAAGGCATCGCAACGTGAAACAATTCGAGAGAGGCAATATTCATAAAGACTTTAACGCCCATGCAAAGTCATGTCATTAAGAGGGATATGCCGATTACGCATAAAACAATCGCCGCCGCCGTCGCCGGCACGCGCTCGAAGCGTCGCGCGCGGACCGCGTCGAGCCTCGACAGCATTCGTCTCCCGTGCGCCGCCGCCAGTCCGACCGCGACTAGAACGACCGCCATCCCTAGGCTGAAGCCGGCCAGCAGCGTCAAACCGAGCGCGAGTCGACCCGCCGCGTCCGCCCAAACCACCAGCCCGATCGCGTCCCAGCACGGCAACGCGCCCCCCGCAATCCCCAGCGCAAACAGGCCGCGCAAGTTGGTTGTTTTTGGAGGCGAAGCCGTTGTCGCAGGCTCCGTCGCGTCCACCTCGTCGTGTTCGCCGAAACCGCCGACCAGCCGCCCGAGCCTCCAGAATCCCACCGCCGCGATCGCGAATCCCGCCGCACCGACTATTGCGCGGTGGATCGAACCAAATCCCGACGCGCCCGACCAACTCAACCCCAGCGCGATGAGCGCGACGCTGCCCATGTGCGTGACCGTCGTCACGAGCGCCAGCGTGACCGCTTGCGCGCCGCGTCCGCGCTCGGCGACGACGCTCGCCGCCGCCAGCGTCTTCCCGTGCCCCGGCTGAAGCGAATGCCCGGCTCCCAGCAAGACGGCGAGGGCAACCAACCAGAGCATCGACGTCCGGCCCGCGCGGTCAAGCAGACGCGCAAGCGGATTCTCGTTCGACGCGCGCTCCCTCTCCGCGACGACGTCGCCCGACTTCGCGTCCGCGTTCGTTGACGACCCCGCCGCGGCATCCCCGATCGAACTCCGGTACGTAACCTCGACGCCGCGCGAACGACGCAACTCGGCGTCATCGAGTTGCCAATCCGGCCGAGGTTCAATCTCGCTCACCTGGGACGGCTGGTCGTCGCCGGTCATAACCACGCCGCTCGCCGCGCGGATCGCCAACCGGCTCACGCCGTCGCTCGACCCGTAGTTCGTATCGCGAATCGAAAGCCGATGCGGCCCGTCTCCCGGCAACGCCGCCGTCAGATGAAACGTGAACCGCGGATGCTCCTCGACGTCGAGGTCGAAACCGGCGCACGCAAGCTCAAGCTCGCGGTCGTCGACCCGCGTCAAGACGCCTTTCGCGTCGAGCGGACCCGTCACGCGGCCGTAACGATCCAACAACGCCGCTCGTTCTCCGCTCGGACGCTCGCCCAGCAGCGCACGCAAGTCTTGAAACAGCGTCAACTCGCCGAGACTCACCTCGTACTCGATCCGCAATCGCCCCGGCTCAACCACAACCTGAATTGAGCGATCGATGCGCGCATTCGGAATGTCGTGACCCGCCGCCACGCCGGCCCCGACGACCAATCCAAGGCACACCGCCGCCGCGAATCGCGTGCGCCGCCAACAAGGACCGTTAATAGTACTTTTCGAGTGCGCGGGTGACGACGTACATCACCTCATTCCCTGACACCGGCTTCGACAACACCGAAAACGCGTGCGCCGCCAGCGCCCGCCTCAGCAAGTTCTCGTCGTGATCCGCCGACATCAAAATCACCGGCAAAATCACCCGCGACTGCCGAAGCATTCCCAGTGTCTCAATCCCCGACAGCTTCGGCAGGTGAATATCCAACAAAGCCAGATGAATGTCGCGACTACGCGCTATATCAAGCGCCTCCTCGCCGCTACCCGCGAGATAGATCGTGAACCCCCGCGGCACGAACAACTCGTGCATCGACTCGCGGATCGCCGGGTCGTCATCGGTGATCAGGATCGAATAGGGGATATCGTGCTTCGTCACGCCCGCCCTCGCGGTTGCCAATCAAATCAGAAGGAAACTTCGCCCCTCACTCTCCAAGCAACCATTGCGCCAAACAGGACAAGAAAAGGCGAGGGACTGCTCCGGTTAATACAATCGTAGTTCAAGGGCGGACTTACGGCAATCCAAGTGTGTTCGAAACGGGTACGGGTGAGGTTGCTTGGCGTCAACATCGAGCAGGCAGAGCGATCAAAACGGCAGTCAAGGCGCCGTGCCGGCGGGGGTGACTGGTGCCGCGTTCGACTCCACGCGCGCCGCGGCACGCGCCAAACGAGCCAGCATTCCGCCAGATGTACTCCAGCGCTTGTCGACGTCGAAGGCGTCGGCGCGGGCAAGCTCGGGTAGATCGAGCTTAATATTTCGGAACACGTCGCGCTCAGCCAAGGTGCCGTCCGGGTTCTCCGCTTGAACCAAGGCGGGCAACTTCGTGTCCGGATCGATGTACACGCTCCAGAGTTCGCCTGAAACGGCCTTCCGCGTAATTTTGTGGCAAGCTTTCGTAAGCTGATTCGGCTGTTCGAGGCCGTGATAAACCGCCTTCCCACCGGGATGGCCGGGCTTGAGCGCGTTCTCAAGGTTGCCGACGATCGTGTCGAACCCCGCCTCGGTGATTGGATGTCGACTCGACCGCAGCGCAATCGGACTGTCGGGCGCCAGGGAAAGCCGCGGCACAGGCACAAGCGAGTCAGCCATATTTACGTGCAGTTGGCCGTGTCCCTCGGTCGACGAATACAAAACTTCGCGACCCTTGTGAGTCCCTTCCAACCACGCGATCCGCACGGCACGCGGCTTCCGGCGGATGCTTAGGACAACGTCTTCGGCCGCGGGCATCACGCCCCCAACGCGTTCTTGTCGATTGACGTCGGCTTGATAATTCGTGATGGTCTCGAGCTTCGCGCGCGACGCCCGAATGACTTCCGCCGCCGCCGCGTCCGGATCCCCGGTGCGATCCTGAGCGCGCCCGCCCCGTGTGCTCGCGCGCGCGAGTGCAAGATCAGGCTTGCCTGTGTGTTGCGCCGTTTCCGCGGCCTCTGGAGTCCGCGCGCGCGCGACCGCCGCGAGCCCGAGTTCGGGCCCGCGTCGCGTCGCGTTTTCCTGAGCCCGTCGCAGCGCGATCGGGTCGACTGTCTGATCGAGCGCCGCGCTTGGACCTTCCAGCGCGGGCATCCCCGTGTCGTCGGCCGGAGCGGCCTCGGTACTGCGGGTCGGCTTTGGCTTCGTCGCGTCAGGCTTCGTCTCAGGCGCGGCCGCGCCGCCTGATTCCGGACGCACAGGTTTGCTGAAGTGCAATGAGTACGGGTCGTATCCATTCGCCGCGATCGCCTCCCGTTCGTCGGGCGTGATCGGGTCGTGCCGCATCCATGCCGTGATGTGCTCAATCGGCCGTGGGTAACGGATTTCGCCGGTATTTGAACAGCCGACCCCGGCGAGGGTCGCGATTGTCAACGCCAGGGCAGGCATCCTGAGTGCCCCACGCGTCCTCCTTGACGACTTCATGGCCGGTCGTATCCCCTTTCTGGCGAACGACATGCGCTCGGCCAACACTCCTTGTTCCGACCTCGCCGCCGCGTGCGGACCCGGCATCCCTTGCCGTTTGGACCGCACCGGCAATCTCTACCGACCACTGCCGACTTGAACGCTTGCGTCGACTTCCGGGAAGGTCGCAAGCACTTTCAGGTCAGGCATGAGGTGCGGCTGCTTATATTGTTCGACGGTTCCGCCAGTTTGCGCCAGTCGCCTCTTTTGAAATTCGTGCCAGGTTCCCGGTGCCACCCGCCGTACCCGCAACGGACCCAGCCGCAAGGTCGCGCGCTTGTTCTCGTATTCGATGTTCACCCGCGCCAGCTCGGTTTCAACGGCCGCCGCCAGTTGCTCCGCCTGAGCCGTCGTGGCCACGTCCCCAGCCTCCACCAACAACGAGTAATAGGGCGGGTCGTCCCAAGCCGGCAACATCAAGAACGACGTAAGGCGAATCCCCAAATGACGTTGAGCGTAAGTCACCGCCGCCACCGCCTGATGCTCGGAAAGCTTCTCACCCGTCAGGCTTGAAATGTGCGAGCCCTTGTTCAGAAACTCGAGCAACGGCACCCGACTGTGAAACCCGACGCAACGCACCAGGTCCTGGATGTGATAGCGATACAAGCCGCCGGCCGTCGTCAGCAGAATAAAGTAGTTCCGCCCCTCGACCAAATCCCAAGGGCTCACCGTTTCGGGTTGGTCGCGGTCGCCCAACTCCTCGGGAATAAACTCGAAAAAGTGATGCGTGTAAGCCAGCAAGCCCGCCGCGGTGTGATCCTCGATCGGGATCGTCATCCGGCCCTCGGACGCAACCAGGCCAATATCGCGGACGGGACGATCGCCAAAATATTCTGGATAACTTCTCAGGTAAGCGCCCATGCTTCCGCCGGTCCAGTTCGCGAGAAACTGCAGGTGCGGCCAGTAGTCGCGTGGAAGGAGCCGCCCCGTGCGCTCGACGATCGCCTCCAAACGCCGCGCGGCTCGCTTCATCGGCCAACGGCTCCAGAGCTTCAGCCTTGCGCGCACCTCCCGTGAGATCTTCCACTTAGGGTCGATCGTGCCGTCGTGTAGGTCGCGAATCAAGGTGGCCTTTTCGCGGTCGCCCAAACGCGCGATGCCGAGCAGCGTGCTTGGGTTCGCGGCCACTGCCGCGCCGAGCCGGCGCATGATTGAGAGTCGTAACGCCGCGTAATATTTCGACTCAACGTCTGTAATAAGCGATGTTACGCGCGGGACGCAGTACGCGACGCGGATGAGCGGGTTCTGCATGTGCGCCGTTAGGCCGGTGATCGCGCCGCAAGGGACGCCGGCGGAGGTGTGGGTCTCGCGCCAATCGCCGACGAGCTGTAAAATCGGCATCAGGCCGTGACGCAGCATTTCGGGATGGGCGTCGAAGGCCTGAATTCCCCAGATGGTCCAGCCGTCTCGGTAGTCGGCAAGCGACTCGCGCGTGACCGGGATCGTCTTCGGGGAGTTGGTCGTCCCCGAGGTTTTCGCGAACATCAAGACTTCGGAGCCGGGACCGAAGAGCGCGTTCAAATGACCTTCGCGGACCCGCGCGACGTACGGCTCGTGTCCGTCGTAACCCCTGATTGGAACTCGTTTTTGGAATTCCTCGATCGTGTGGATTTCGCCGAAGTCGTGGTCGCGGCCGAAGTCGCTCTCGGCGTGTCTGGCGATGCGTTGCAGCAGCAGGTCGCGTTGGATTTCGGGTGCACGCGCCGTCCCGTTGAGGAAAGCGCGAGCGCGACGACGGGAGCGCGCCTCGATCGGTAATCCGACGATTTTGCGAGTGAGATCAAACATGCGGGAGTGTGACGTTCAGGGAACGCTCCTGAGGGGAGGGCGGCGGAACGTCTCGACCGTAAGAGGACCGTTGCGATGGGATTCGGCGACGAGCGCGACGTCGTCGCGGACCGACCGCGACTTCCAGATTTGTCCTTATCCCCGCCCTTGAGGCAACTGTCAATCGGAATCGAACGGTTCAAGGTCCGCCGGTCACCCTCGGATGGCGACCGGCGTGCCGGAAATTCTGGATCCCGAAGCGGAGGATGTTGTCGCGACGCGCTGCTCGCTGCGCGCAACGCGTTGTGTAGCAGTGGGTTCAGGCTTAGGAAGAGGGTCCGACTCGAACCGTCGCGGCGCGTGTTGGAGCATGAACGAGGCGAGCCGTTCGGCGTAGAGGGCGGGTGCGATTTCGCGACAGCGGTTATGTTTGGCGTTGTGGACGAGCCAGAATTCTTTCGGTTCACCACCGATGGCGAAGAGTCGGCGGGCGATGTCAGGGCCGATGTAGTTGTCTTTTTCGCCGTGGATGGCGAGCCAGGGGCGGGGCGCGATGCGTTTGACGGCGCGCTCGACGTTCGTGAACCGGCAACCGAGGCGAACCTCGGAGCGTCGGCGGGCGGCCCAGCCGAGCAGGCGGAGTAAGCGTGTGGGCAGGAACACCCGAAAGTAAGGGCGACGGACGTAGAGCTCGGTCCAGCGAAGGATGTAGCTGAGCATCGTACCGCGGGTGGGGAAGGCGCCGTCGGTGACGACACCCCAGACCGAATTCTCGTTGCCCGCGACGACGAGTGCTGCGCAGGCACCGCGGCTGACGCCGAAAAGTCCGACGCCGGCGGGATCGTGATCGGGACGCGATTTCAGATAGGAGATCGCGGCACGGAGGTCGCTTGCCTCGTGGTCGGTGACCCACTGGAGGTCGCGATAGCCCGGGTCGGAGTCGCTTGCACCATGGTTCCGGAAGTCGAAGGTGAAGACGTCGAAGCCAAGGTCGCGGAGCGGGTCAAGATAGGGGATGCAGCTCCAGCGGTCGGAGAGGAATTCGTGGCAGAAGATAAGGACGCCGGTGCGTCGTTCGCTGCGGCGCCGCAGATAGGTGCCGGCGAGCGTGAGGCCGTCGTCGGTTCGAAAGCGGACGTGCTCGCCCTCGGCGAGCGGCGTGATCCGGAGCGGGATAAACATCGGCGAGGATTCAAACATCCGGCTGATGATCGGCGTAAAGCGAATGAGGGCATAAGCGATAAAAACGAGTACGGCCGTGATCACGACGAGCAGCGGCATCGCGATCCAAACGAGCGGGGAACTGGTCACGAGAGCAACTCCGTCAACGTCGAGGGGTCGAATCCGCGGGAGGTCGTACGCAACGCCGGCGGGCGGCGGGTGAAGTCGGACTCGACACGCTCCGTCCTGCGAGTCTGATCCGTAAGTATAGCAGGGATTTCGGTCGTTCTCGACAAAAAAGTCGAGACGAGTCGATAGGGCGGGGTGCGGGTTGACGGAGTCGTACCGTCGGTTCGGTTAGTCCTGGAAGCGTTTCAGCACGAGGGCGACATTCTGGCCGCCGAAGCCGAAGCTGTTCGAGAGTGTGACGTCGATCGGCAGTTCGCGGGCGTGGTGGGGAACATAGTCGAGGTCGCAGTCGGTGTCGGGATGGTCGAGATTGATCGTGGGGGGCGCGACGCCGTCACGGATGGCGAGGAGGCAGATGATGGCCTCGACGCTGCCGCCGGCGGCAATCAGGTGGCCCATCATGCTTTTCGTGCTTGAGATCGGCACGCGGTAAGCAGCCTCGCCGAGTGCGTGTTTGATCGCGAGCGTCTCGACCGAATCATTGACCGACGTGCTGGTGCCGTGGGCGTTAATGTAGTCGATGTCGTCGGGATTGACGCGTGCCTCGGCCATCGCTTCGCGGATGCAGGCGATCGCGCCGCGGCCTTCGTCGTGGCTATCGGTGATGCGGAAGGCGTCGGCGGTGGAGCCGTACCCGGCGAGCTCCCCGTGGATCTTCGCGCCGCGTTTTTTGGCGTGTTCGAGATCTTCGAGCACCAGCATGCCGGCCCCTTCGCCGAGAATAAAGCCGTCGCGGTCGCGGTCAAAGGGACGGCTGGCGTGCTGGGGGTCGTCGTTGCGGGTGGAGAGCGCTGTGAGCAGGATGAAACCCGTGACTCCGAGCGGGTGGATCATGCTGTGCGTTCCGCCGGAGAGGATGACGTCGGCGTCGCCGCGGCGGATCTGCTCGACGGCCTCGCCCAGCGCCTGGGCGCTGGCGGCGCACGCGGTCAGGCAGTTTGAGTTCACGCCGCGGGCACCGGCGAGCGCCGCCAAATGCGCGGCCGGCGTGCCGGGCTCTTGCTCGGCCTCGTGGATCGCGTGCAGCTTCTGGAATCCGAGCGCGGTCCAGACGGCGGGGTCGACCGCCCACGCCGGCGGGTCGTCGGCGATCTTTTTGTTGGCCCGATGGACGATGTCGACGAAGCGGACGAAGTCGTGCTGGCCCTCGCCCGAGCCGAGATAGACGCCGAACCGCGCGGGGTCTAGGCCGGGG
>JAJYDB010000213.1 GCA_021777845.1 Planctomycetota bacterium | reverse complement strand
GACGCGGTCTCATCGGCTAAGATAGATTGTCGGATTGAAGCGTTGCGTTGATTGAGGTTGCCGGTTGATCTTATTGCGACAGATTAGCGACCTAGGCCGCGAACGGCCATCACCCCCGTGCGGGAAGCCATCGGAATGTCCAGCGAGCACGCAGAGTCGGAATCGTCGCGGGTCTTGATCGAGCGGATTCGCGGTCGGAGCGCGATCGTCGGCGTGATTGGCTTAGGGTACGTCGGGCTGCCGCTGGCGCGGGCGTTCGCGACGGCGGGGTATCGCGTGCTCGGGTTCGACAGCGACCCGTCGAAAGTCGCAAAGCTCATGGAGGGTGAGAGTTACATCGGTCACATCGGCGCGGAGGCGGTGGCGGAGATGCGGTCGCGCGGGTTTGAGGCGACCGACGACTTCACGCGGCTTGACGAGCCCGACGCGGTGATTATTTGCGTGCCGACGCCGCTCACCGAGACGCGCGAGCCGGACCTTGGTTACGTCGAAAAGTCGGCGGGCGAGATTGCGTCGCGACTGCGGCCGGGGCGGCTGATCGTGCTGGAGAGCACGACGTATCCCGGGACGACGCGGGACGTTGTGCTGCCGATTTTGGAGACGAGCGGGCTGCGGCCTGGGGAGGACTTCTTATTGGCGTTCAGCCCGGAGCGGGAGGATCCCGGGAACCCGAATTATTCCGCGGTGACGATTCCGAAGGTGGTCGGCGGGTTGGACGCGGCGGCGTTGGAGGCGGCGGCGGCGCTATACGAGCAGGTGATGGTGCAGGTGGTGCGGGTGAGGAGCGTCGAGGTGGCCGAAGCGTGCAAGATCCTGGAAAACACGTATCGGGCGATCAATATCGCGCTCGTGAATGAGCTCAAGATGTTGTACGACCGGATGGGGATCGACGTCTGGGAGGTGATCGACGCGGCGAAAACGAAGCCGTTCGGGTTTCAGGCGTTCTATCCGGGGCCGGGGTTGGGCGGGCATTGCATACCGATCGACCCGTTTTATTTAACGTGGGCGGCGCGGAAGCACGGCATGACGACGCGGTTCATCGAGTTGGCGGGCGAGATCAACACGTCGATGCCGGCGTATGTGGTCGCGAAGATCGCCGACGCGCTGAACGATCGCGCGCGGGCGGTGAAGGGGAGCCGGGTGTTGATTTTGGGGATGGCGTATAAGAAGGACGTCGACGACCCGCGCGAGTCGCCGGGCTTCGAGCTGATGGATCTGCTCATGCACAAAGGGGCGGTCGTGAGCTACAACGACCCGCACATCCCGGCGTTGCCCGCGATGAGGCGTTACCCGCACCTGCGGATGTCGAGCACGCCGCTGACTTCGGAAACGCTGGCGGGGCAGGATTGCGTGCTGATCGCGACGGACCACACGAGCTACGACTGGCCGTTCATCGTCGAGCATGCGTCGTTGGTGGTCGATACCCGCGGCGCGACGCGGCGGGTCCGGCACGGTCGCGAGAAAATCATCTCGGCGTGATCGCGGTTGCGCTCTCGACGGCCGCGCTGCCCGCTTGACCCGAGGGCCCGTCGCGACGATGTTGACGGCTGGGTCGCGGTCGTGCGTCGTCGACCCCAGCCCGTCCACGCCACAGGGGGTCGCGCCATGAATTCGTCTCGCGTGCGAGGTTTGCTCGGCGTCGTTTTGATGGTGTGCGGCGTCGGCGTCGCGACGGCTCAAACGCCGCCCCCGGCCGCGCTCGCGGACACGAAGCCGTGGCCGGTCGACGGCGACCCGTCGACGCAAATGGTCGAGGGCATCCACAAATTCCTCGACCGCGAAACCGCCCGGGCGCGGATCGAGCGCGGCAAGCTGTGGCAGTTGAATTATTCGTCGCGCGCCGCGTTCGAGAAGTCGCAAGAGCCGCATCGCGCGCGGCTCGCGAAGCTGATCGGAGTGGAGCGCGAACGCAACGCGAACGCGAACGCGTCGAGGCTGGAGTACGTCGGCACCCGCGACCAGCCCGCCAAGCTTGCGGAGACGAAGTTCTACACGGTTTACGCGGTACGATGGGCCGTCTACGACGACTTTTCCGCCTCGGGGTATCTCGTTGAACCCAAGGGGCCGGTGCAAGCGAACATCGTCGCGCTTTCACATTCTGACGTGATGTCCGAGCAGTTTCTGGGTCTGATCGACCCGGTGCTCGCGTCGGGGTGCGTGCCGTTGTTTCTCGCCGAGGCGGGATGCCGGGTGTTGGTGCCGATTATGTTGTCGCGCGACCACGGTTTGATGGTCGACAAGATCGCCGGTCCGGTCCTGGAGCCGACGAACATCCCGTCGCGCGAGTGGATCTGGCGGCAGGCTTACGAGGCGGGGCGGAGCGTGATCGGTTACGAGGTTGACGAGGTTCGCGCCGCGGTCGACTGGTTCGTCAAGAACGGGCAGGCCCGCGGCGAGCCGTCGCGACCGATCGGCGTGATGGGTCACGGTGAGGGGGGCCTGATCGCGCTGTGCGCGGCGGCGCTCGATACGAGGATCAACGTCGGGTGGGTCGCGGGCTATTTTGGGCCGCGCGCAGCGGGCTGGAAGGAGCCGATCGACCGGATGATTTGGGGCCAAGCGCGGGCGTTTGACGACGTCGATCTCGCCACGCTCGTCATGCCGCGGCGACTGATCGTCGAGTGGTGCCCGGTCGATACCTACCGAGGCGCGCCGGTGCTGCCGGCCGCGCGCTCGTGCGCAGCCTCCGGCATGCTCGAGCAGGTTCCTCGGGCCGATGCGGAGCGTGAGTTCGCGCGTTTGAAGACGCGCGTCGCGCCGCTGGACGCATGGCCGTCCGACGTCGAAAAAGACCGCCCTCGGGTTTCGTTTGTCGTCTCCGAGGGCATCCTGAATCAATACGGAGTCGCGCTGCGTCGCTTTTTGGAGTCGTTGTCGATCGACCCTGGGCAGGTCGGCGCGGCGCGGCACGCCGATGCGCTCGAACCGCCGCCGCCGGGGATCGAACCGCGGTCCGTGCCGACTCCGGGGCGCGCGCTCGCAGACAAACTCGTTCGCGAAAAGCTGCTCTCGTTGCAACGTCGCGAGCAAGTCGTATTGCAGCTCGAAGCGCACACGCAGAAGCTTTTGCGCACCTCGCACCTGCGTCGCGACGCGTACTGGAAGAAGGCCGACCGGTCGAGCGTCGACTCCTGGACGAATTCAACCAAGCGTTATCGAGACGATTTTTATGACCAGGTCATCGGCCGCTTGCCCGAGCCGAATGTGCCGCTCGACGTCGTTTCGCGAAAGGACTTCGAGACCGCGCGGTACGTCGGGTATCGCGTCAAGATCCCGGTCTACCCAGACGTGTTCGCGAGCGGCGTGCTGCTGCTCCCGAAGGATTTGCGGCCGGGCGAGCGGCGGCCGGTCGTCGTGTGTCGGCACGGGCTTGAAGGGCGGGCCGACGACGTTGTGAATCCGGCGATCAAGTCGGTCTACAACGCCTTCGGCGCGCAGCTTGCGGATCGAGGCTACATCGTGTTCGCGCCGCAGACGCCGTACATCGGGCACGACCGGTTCCGCCAATTAATTCGCAAGGCGCACCCGCTTGGCTGGTCGCTCTACGGCGTGGTCGTGCGGCAAGACGAGCGGACGATCGCGTGGTTGAAAACGCTGCCCGGCGTCGACCCGGCGCGGATCGCGCACTACGGCCTCTCGTACGGCGGCAAGGTCGCGATGCGGATCCCCGCCGTCGTGCCCGACTATTGCCTCTCGATCTGCTCGGGCGACTTCAACGACTGGGTGCGCAAGTGCACCGACGTCGAGAGCCGTTATAGCTACATGTACACTCAAGAGTACGACATGTACGAGTTCGGGCTGGCCGAGCAGTTTAATTACGCCGAAATCGCGGGCCTGATCGCGCCGCGGCCGTTTATGGTGGAGCGCGGCCACGACGACGGCGTCGCCCCCGACGAGTGGGTCGCGGCCGAATTCGCCAAAGTCAGACGTCTTTATGATAAGCTGGGGATCGGCGACCGCGCCGAGCTCGCGTTTTTCAACGGCGGTCATCAAATCGACGGCCGCGCGACCTTCGCGTTCCTCGCGAAACATCTGAACTGGCCGCGCGGCGCGACCAAGCCGTGAGGGGATCTGATTCCGGCGGCTTGGTGCTTCGAGATCGATTCAATCGGCTTCAGGAGCGGGACCATGACCTCTCGAATTGCGCGAATGCTCGCGGTCGCGTGCGTGTTTGTGTCGGGATCGTGGCGAGCCGCCTCGGCTCAGGACGCCGCGGTCAAGCCCGCGACGGAGAGCGCCGCCGCGCGCCGGCAACGGCTGCGCGGGGAGTTTCTCGCGATCGCGGCGCCGCTGATTGAAGAACGCCAGCGGCAACGCGAGCAAGTTCAGATGGATCTCGCCTCGCGGAGGATTCGGCGGATGGAAGCCGCAACGGCGGTAGACGAGGCCAAGCTCGCCGTGACCGTCTGCGAAGCATCGTTGATCGACCTCAAGAAGTTTATGGAGGCGAGCAAAACCGACCTCGGACAGGACGCGAAGAAAGCCGAAGAGGCCCGGTTGGATTGGGCGCGGAAACGGCTGGCGCGGTTCCAGCGTGCGCTGGCCGACTTCAACGCCGCCGCGGCCGCCAAAGAGGGCAAGCCATCCCCCTCCGAGATTTCGGCGCGGGTGTCGCTGGAGGAACAAGTCGAAATGGCGAAATTGAACGTGGAGACCTACAAAATCTCGCTCTCAATGCTCGTGGGGAATATCAAGGAGACGTACGGCTTTCCCTTGTTGATCCACAGTTGGAACCTGACCGACGCTCTCGCCGCCAAAAGAAGCGATCTCAAACGAGCTGAGCGGGCACTCGAAGTGGTGAAGGAGGAGGAAAGCAACCTCAAGAAGAACCTGGAGGCGTTCAAATACACGCCCGACGAAAAGCGAATCCTCGCCTTGCTCTCCGACGTCGCGTCCTGGAGCGGCTCGAAAAGCCCCTCGGAGCTGAAACAGGACGAACTCGGGGTCCATCTCGACCGCCTCGAGGCCAAGATCACCGAAGCGCGACGGCTGACCGCGCGCATTCGCGAAGCGAACGAAAACAAACGATTTGACGTGTTGAGCGCGCGGGCTCACCTGTTGTCCGCGGCTAACCCGGTTCCCGACGACGACCCGAAGGGCGCAGCCGAGCAACCTCGCGCCGGGTCGCAACCGTAGTCGGAGCGAGGTCCAGTCGGCCGTCGAAGAGTTCGCGAGAACCGATGCCGATCAGCCTTTGATTTCATTCCAGCGCGCTTCGACGCGAGCCAGGGCCGCGACGCCTTCCTCGAGCTTCTCTTTATCCTCGTGATAAAGCCCGCCGGCTTCGAGCGGCAGCCGCTTCGCTTTGTCGGCGACCTGATCGCGCGCGCCGAGCATTTGCGCGTAGAGCCGTTCGAGGTCGGCGCGGCGCGGGTGGTTCGGCGACGCGACGAGCACGCGGCCGGCCTCGGCGACCTTCGCCTCGCAGGCGGCGAGCACGCCTTGCCAGTGGGCGCGCTCTTTGACGTGCGTCCGCTGTGGGTAGGTCGGGTTCTTGAACGGGTTCTGCGACGTCGCGGGCAGGTTCGTTTCGGACACGGGGCGATCACTCCTATGGGACGGCCGGCCAGGTTCGCGTTGAGCCGGGCGGGCGACTGGAGTACGATTCTGATCGATCGACGCCCGAATCTCCAGCCCTTTCACGCCCCGCCGCCGCGACCGACCCAGCGAGGATCAACACCGATATGCATGCGTCACTCAGAGTCATTGTCGCGGTCGCGCTCGGATGCGTCGCCGCGGTCGCGCGCGCGGCCGACGCGCCGTTGCCGAAAGTCCAGCCGCGGTGGCGGATCGAGAAGGTGGTCGAGGCCCCGACGATCGTCTTCCCGACGGCGATCGTCGCCGCGCCCGACGGCACGATCTACCTCGGTCAAGACCCGATGGACATGCCCGGCCCGCCGACGACCCCGCTCGACTCGGTCGTCGCCTATAAAAACGGTCGCGCGACGGTTTTTGCCGACAAGTTGTGGGCGGTGATGGGGCTCGAGTGGGCCGACGGCGCTTTGTTTGTCGTGCACGCGCCTTACCTTTCGGTTTTTCGCGACCTCGACGGCGACGGCAAGGCCGAGCGTCGCGAGGATTTGGTCACGGGTCTGGGACCGAAGCTGCCGGGTTTCAACGGCATCAACGACCACGTGGCGTCGGGCGTGCGTCTGGGCATGGACGGCTATCTTTATATCTCGATCGGCGACAAAGGCATCCCGCGCGCGACGGGTCGCGACGGCCGGACGATCACTTTGCACGGCGGCGGGGTGATCCGCGTGCGGCCGGACGGGACGGAGCTCGAGGTCGTCTCGACGGGCGAACGGAACCCGCTTTCGGTGGCGATCAACCGCGACGACGAGCTCTTCACGTACGGCAACGACGACGACAGCAAGCGTTGGCCGAACAGTCTGACGCATCACATCGCGGGGGCGAATTTCGGGTATCCGTACGAGTTTCTCGCCGCGCCCGACCGCACTCTGCCGATCGTCGCAGGGCAGGTGGGGGGCTCGGGGACGCAGGGGATCTGCTACGAGGAAGACGGGCTGCCCGAGTCGTATCGCGGCAACCTGTTTTTCTGCGACTGGGGGCTGGGCCGGATCGACCGCTTCGTGGTCGCGCGCGCGGGCGGGACGTACCGCCTGGTGTCGCGGACGCCGTTCGTCGAGCAGGGGGGGCTGCGCGATTTCAGGCCGTTTTCGATCGCGACCGAGCCGGGCGGCAGCCTGCTGATCGTCGACTGGGCGTTCGACGGCTGGCTCGCCGACGGCCCGCGCACGGGTCGAATCTGGCGACTGACGTACGAGGGGTTCGACCGTCCGAAGCCGTCGCCGAGGCCGAGCGGGTTCGACGCGCCGACGCTCGCGGTCGCGCTCGATCATCCGTCGCGCGCCGTGCGGGTCGAGTCGCAGCGGCGGCTGGCGACGTCGCCGAAATCGGCGGACGTGCTCGTCGCGAAGTTGAAGGCCGACGGGCCGTCGCTCGGTCGGATGCACGCGATTTGGGCGCTCGACGCCCTGAATCCGCTCGCGGCGACGTCGGCCAGGCCGGCGATTCGCGCGGCGTTGCGCGACCGCGACCCGAGCGTGCGTCTCCAGGCGGCGAAGTCGTCGGGGCTGCGTCGCGACCCCTCGGCGCGCGACGACCTCGTCACGTTGTTGCACGACGACGACGCGTCGATTCGCCGCGAGGCCGCGATCGCGCTGGGACGGCTCGGCGACGTCGCGTCGGCGGGCGCGCTCTACGCGGCGCTGGCCGAGAAAGACGTCTTCGCGAACTGGTCGATTCGCGGCGCGATTCGCACTCTGCATACGTGGGATGCCGCGCTGCTCACGACGGCGCTGCTCGACCCGAACCGTCGCGACGCGGCCGTCAAACTTTGCGACGAGGCGTGGGACGTGCCGGTCGCGAAGACCTTGGCCGCGACGATCCCGAAAATCGAGCAGGCCGAGGCGCGGGCGCGCGCGACGGCGACTCTGGCGGGGCTGTACCGGCGGTATCCGCGCTGGGACGGCAATTGGTTCGGCACGAATCCGCTCGCGGGCGAGTTCCCGAAGAAGACCGAGGTCTGGGACTCGGCGGGGATGAACGCGGTCGCGCGCGGCGTGATCGCGGCGCTGTCCGACACCGACGCGGGCGTGCGATTGCGAGCGATCGCGGGGGCGGGCCAGGTGGGCGGCCCGGCGTTGCCGGCATTGCGGGCGAGACTGGCGCTCGAGTCCGACGCGGACGATCTTGAAGCGCTCGCGGCGGTGCTCGGCATGGCGCGCGACACGGCCTCGGCGCGCGGTCTGGGCGACCTCTTGCTCGACGCGAAGAAGCCCGTCGCGGCGCGGGCGGCGGCGCTCGAAGCGCTGGCGGGATTGGCGGGGCCGGTCGCGATCCAAGCGCGCATGAAATTGATCTTCGACCGCGAAGCCCCCGCGATGCTGGTCGCGCGGGCGTTGCCGGCGCTGGGCCGCGCGGGCTTGTTGCCGGTGAACGACCTCGCCGGGTTCCTCGAAAATCCGTCCGCCGAAGTCCGCGCCGCGGCTCTGTTCGCGATCCGTCCGAAAGGGGCGCTGCCGCGCGGCGTCGACGAGATGATCGTCTTTAAACTCGACGACCCCGCCGACGAGGTGAAAGAAGCCGCCGCCGACGCGGTCGCGGCGCTCCATTTAACGGAGGCCGCCCCGAAGTTGACGGCGCTCGCGTCGCGCGCGACGGTGCGATCGACGGTGATCCGCGCGCTCGCGAGCCTGGCCGATCCGCGCGGCGTCGCGGTGCTGGTCGAGGCGCTCGGCGAGCGCGACCCGAGCCTGCGTCGAGCCGCCGAGGACGCGCTCGCGACCCTGCG
>JAJYDB010000212.1 GCA_021777845.1 Planctomycetota bacterium | reverse complement strand
CGTGGACGTGGTCGCAGGCGACGCCCCACTCCTTGAGGAAGTAGACCGCCCAGCGATACATCCCCATCGGCCCCACAGGCAGCACGAGAGCGAGCGGCTTCCCCTCGAAGCGAGTGCGTTGGATCAACCGCGCGATCTCATGACCCATCATAACGTCGAAGTCGTCGTAGCTTGCGCACTCGACGAGTTGGAAATCCTTGTGCCACCAAGGCCTGCGCTCCGCGATCGACTCGGGCGGATGCGCGCAGCAGGCGTCGACGCGGGCAAGGTCCCAGCCGTGCGGCAGAAAACCTTCGAGCATCGAA
This sequence comes from Planctomycetota bacterium, assembly GCA_021777845.1. GTDB lineage: Bacteria > Planctomycetota > Planctomycetia > Isosphaerales > Isosphaeraceae > JAJYDB01. Next base: position 8,017 of record JAJYDB010000212.1, on the reverse strand, counting down.
CCCTGAATCGTCGTGAGCAGATTCATGGCGAGTCCTTCGCGGATTGAGATCGAAGTCGTTCATTGGCTTATGGTTGCGGCCGTCCTTAGACGCCGGGGATGGTCGTCGCGTCCTGTGCATGCTACATCTTAATGCAAAGGCGGCAGGTCGAAAATGCCCTCGTCGGTCGCCGAAGCGACACTGCTCACTGGAGACGTCGGGTTCGATGCGAGACTGGGTCTTTCTCGATGTCGGGAACGTCCTGTTGGACGAGGACCGCCTCACTTGGCTCGTCCTTTCGCGATATGCCGCCGCCGTCGCAAAGGTTTGTCCGGAAGTAACGGCACTGGATGTGGTTGCGCGGTTCGAACGGAAGCTTGAGGTGAACGTCCGTTGGCCTCTCTACGAGGCGGTCCGCGACCTCCTTGAGGACGAAGTCTTAACCACGGTGTGGGACGAAACGGCGCACGAGGTCCGCGCGCGTTATCACGAAGTCTGCCCTTTGATTCCGAGGGCGGCGGCGGTTGTGCAGAATCTCTCGAGCCGCTTTGAGCTCGGTCTCATCGCGAACCAAGGGCCGGAGTGTCGCGACGCTCTCGCTCGCGCGGGCCTGCTCGACGCCTTCAAGGTCGTCGCGTTCTCCGAAGAACTCGGCGTGCACAAGCCCGATCGCCGTCTGTTCGAAGCCGCGTTGGACCAGGCAAACATCACGGCGGCCCGTGCATGGATGGTCGGAGACCGACTTGACAACGATATCCAACCCGCCCTCGATCTGGGAATGCGAGCCGTCTGGATAAGATGGCCAAATCGTGCGGCGAAGGGCTGGGCGGGCGACGATGACGCCGCCCGGGCTTACTTAAGCGTTATTGAGCGCCGAGTCGAATGCGCATCGTCGGGCCTGCGGGCGACCCTGCGCAGCAGTTTAACCGGCAACGCATTCGCGGTAGTCGACGAGATCGGCGATATCGAGACGGCGCTTATTTGCGCGACACCTGATTCATTTTAATTTTTTCTTGAGCGAAAAGCGTGATCTAAACTCTTTGAGGGAGGAGTGGTGAGTTCCGCGGTATTCTCAGAACCGTCATCATGAAGCGGACGGAAGGCGAGCCATGGATCGCTTGGTTGCGGAAGACACGAAGATTCGCCGGGTACTCGTCGTCGACGACTCTCCTGACGACCGCCGTTGCTTGCGCGACCGCCTTTCATCTGCGCGGGTTGCGGTTGACGAGGCGGCGGACGGGGCGAGTGCGATCGCAATTTGCCTGTCGAGACCACCTGATCTGGTGTTGCTCGATCTGGGTTTGCCCGATTGCAACGGGATCGATTTGTTGACGAGGCTAAAGCGTGATCCGGCGACGCGTACGGTCCCGGTGATCGTGGTGTCGGGAATGTCGTCGACGGATCAGAAGGTGCGTGGTCTGGAATCGGGTGCCGTCGACTTCATTACGAAACCGTACGACGCAGTGGAGTTGCGAGCGCGTGTAGGCTCGGCGTTGCGGATGAAAGCGACACGAGAATTGCTTGAACATCGCGCTTATTTTGACAGCCTGACAGGTCTGGCGAATCGGACGGCTCTCGACGAACGGATGCGCGCCGAATGGGCTCAACACCTCCGTCGGCGGACGCCGTTGTCGTTCTTGATGGGCGATCTCGATCATTTCAAGCAAATCAACGACCGTTACGGACACACTGCGGGTGACGCAGTTCTGCGCGAAGTAGCCGAACGAGTGCGGGCCTGCGTTCGGGACACCGACTTCGCGGCGCGATTCGGGGGTGAGGAAATCGTCGTGATTGCGCCGGCGTGCGACGATCAAGGTGCGAGGCTAATTGCGGAACGGCTGCGAGCGGGCGTCTGTGCGCGTCCGATCGGTCAGGGCAAGTCATCGATGATTGTCACTATGAGCATCGGGCTGGCGACGGCTGACGACATGTATCGGCCGACGAACGTCGCGACGCTCGTCGAGCGCGCCGACGCGGCTCTCTACAACGCAAAGGCCGCGGGGCGCAACCAGGTCTGCGCCTGGCGAGATCGACTCGCGAGTGCCGGGACCGAGCGCGGCGGAGGCCCGGTCTTGCTTGCGTTGCCGAAGCACACACCGGAACCCTCGTAAACGCCGCTCGCGCCCGGTTGTCAGGTCGTTCTAATCACGAAGCTCGCCCCGATGTCCACCTCAGACGTCACGCGATCGCGATCACGACCTTGCCGCGAAGCGTGCCCGCGCGATGCATCGTGTTGTCCTCGAGCAGTCGTTGAGCGGCGGCGGCCTCATCGAACGGAAACACCCGTCCGATATGCGGTTTGAGGTTGCCCGCGGCGGCCCAACGGGCGATGTCGTCACCGCAAACGCGCTGCTCGTCGGGTGTGGCGTTGAACATCGCGAATCCGAGCAATGACCGGTCTTGCGTGTAGAACGGACCGAGTGGAAACACCGGCTTCGCGGTCCGGCCCGCCGTTACGATCATTCGGCCGCGACGCCGCAGCAGGGGGATCGAAACCTCGAAGTCAGGCTCGCGCTGCGTCTCGAACCAAACGTCAACGCCATCCGGCGCGAAATCTCGGAGCCTTGCGGGGACGTCCTCGACCTTGTAGTCGAGCGCCAAATCCGCGCCCAGGGCTGAGGCCATCGCGACACCTTCGGGCCCCCCTGCGCTGGTCGCCACCCTCGCCCCGGCGATCTTCGCCATCTGCACCACCATCGAGCCGACGCCGCCGGTCCCGCCCGGAACGTACACCGTCTCGCCCGACCTCAGACGTCCAAACTGAAACAGACCGAGGTGGGCCGTGATCCCCACCAATGCCAGCGCAGCGGCCCCCTGATCGGTGAGCGCGCTGGGCGTCGCATAAAGATAATCCTCGTCGACCGCGGCGTATTCGGCCGTCACGCCCTGGCGACCCAGAATCCCCTGGTTCGACCCGAACACACGGTCGCCCGGCCGAAACCTCCGCGCGCCCGGTCCAACTGCTTCGACCGTCCCTGCGAGGTCGCTACCGACGATATACGGCATTGGGATCGGCATGGCGACCATACCGCCGCGCAGATACAGGTCGAGCGGGTTGAACGCCGTTGCGGCAACCCGCACCAATACTTGACCCGGTCCCGGTTCGGGCTTCGGTCGCTCGCCCAACTTGATCGATTCCGGCGGACCGGTTTCCGTGATATAAGCCGCACGCATCATGAACCAATCTCCCGGCTGTTGTGCTATCGTTCCTCGTTCCAATCAGCGGCTCCGGCTTTCTCAACGAGACGGACCGGTCCGCCCGATTCAGGTCGCGACCGGTCCGGTTTCCGACACCGGCACGCCGACCTCGATTCGATCGTCCACGACGCGGACCGGGTACGTCGCAACACCGCGGCTCGAACGCGGGTTGTCAAGCCAGCGGCCGTCCTCGAGGCTGTACCGCCAACCGTGCCAGGCACAGGTTACGCTGCATCCGTCGACACGGCCCTTGGACAGCGACGCTCCTTGATGAGGGCAGTCGTCGTCGATGGCGAAATAGCGACCTCCGCTTAGAAACAGAGCGATCACGCGCCCGTCGACCACGAACGCCGCTCCCGCTCCCTCTGCGATCGAGCCGACGCGCGCCGCCTCGACATATCGCAACGTCGATACTCCGAGTTCTTCGCTCACGACGACTCCCCGCGATCGACTCCCCTCGCCGCGGCGAACCGCCGCGCAAACTTCACGAAAGTTCGCCGTGCGTCGACTTGCAGCGGCATTTGACTCAACAACATGATAGAGAAGCCGAGCGGGTGAAGGAAATCCCCGCCTCGCCGGCGTCCTCTTTATTTGGAGTGAGCCGACACTGATGCCAACGACACCGTTTCTTGCGGTTTATTGCGGGTCGATGATCGGGCGGAAGCCTGCCTATGCCGATGGGGCGCGCCAGATCGGCGCCGCGCTCGGCAAGCATGGGCTGGGGATGGTCTACGGCGGGGGGCAGGTCGGACTGATGGGTGTTGTCGCCGACGCCTTACTCGCTGAGGGAGGACACGTCGTCGGCGTGATCCCCGCGCCGCTCGCAACCGTCGAAATCGCACACCGCGGCGTCACCGAACTCATCGTTGTCCCCGACATGCATCAACGAAAAGCTATGATGGCCGAGCGCGCCGCGGGATTTCTGACGCTCCCCGGCGGCGTCGGCACCTTCGAGGAGTTCTTTGAAGTCCTGACATGGGCCGCCATCGGCCTGCACGAAAAACCGATCGGCGTTCTCAATCTTTCGTCGTACTTCGACCCGCTCCTCACTCTCCTCGACCACGGCGTCGACGAGGGCTTCATCAACCGCCGACACCGCGACCTTGTCGTCGTGGAGACCAACCCGGACTCTCTTGTCGAAGAACTCGCCCTCCGGATTGGCCACGTACCGGCCTTAACTTCGCCACGGCTCCCCGCCTCCGGCGGCCTATCGTGATCGACTTCATGCCGCCGGCCTCGGATCCAGCCCGAACCGCTCCGAACGCGCTTAACCCTGTATCGCACTCGTGCGACCGAGCGCGATATCAAACTCGCTGACCGCCGGGACGAGCATCGCCATCAACGCAAAGCCGTACACACCCGCGCTGAACAGAAACGCCGCCGAAATGTCGCCTCGGAGCAAACTAATAATGCAGTAGAACGACCAGAAAGGCGTGTTCAACGCCACCAAGGCGATCGCATTCGACGGATTCTTCGCGCCTAGCGAGCCAAATAAGGCGACACTGCCCGCCCCGATAAAAATCAGGAAGCTCAGTAGCTGCCGTCCGAACTCGCGATCGCTCAAGATGATCAACGTCGCGCAAATCAAAATCCCAACCATAAGAAAGAAAATCGTGCCGAGACTGTTCGCGATCGCCACCCGGCTGTTCGTGTAAGTCAAAGCCGCGTGCAACCCCAGCATCGCCGAAAAGTGGCACAAAAGTGCGTAGTCGATGAGAAAGTAAACCGTTGTCTCGATCGATAACTTGCGTATCACGGCAAACCAAATCGCGATCGCGAGCGGCGCAACGACCATCTCTTTGGCATTGTAGAGGACGCCGAATAATTTGCCGTAAATGAATTGTTTGGGGGTGAGTTCGGTCACGAGCAGTAGGTCGAGCGCACCGGTGTCGCGCTCGCTCGTAAGCGCCGTCACACCTTGCGCATTGACCAGGAGCAGACCGAGCACGCTCGCGGGAATAAGCGTCCAGGCCAAACTCCCCGGGGCGTTGGGATTGTTAAGAAAGTACGCGATCAATAGCGCGACAATTGCCAGATAGGCCCCCTTAATAACCAAGGGGCGAGTCCCGTAGGCGCGGGTGCGGATCTCGCGCCAGATGATCGGATTGTCCCAAGGCACGCGATAGGTGCCGACGGCTTTCACGATCCGTCGGTGCGTTCGCCGCGGCACGTGCAAGCCCGTCGAAGCTTGCTCCAACATCTGCTCCGAATCACCTTCGCGATTATTAAGGCTGGTCGCCGAGCCCGCGTCCGTGAGCGCCGCGCGGGTGACGGTGGCATGAGAGTCGACGACGAAGCCGACGCCCTCCTCGACGAGCGTCCCGGTCGTCGCCAACGCGGCCGGGGCCGGCTCCTCGACTTCCGATTCCTCGACCAGGATCTCGGCGTCGCCCGCACCTTCGCGTTGCTCGCGAGGTTCGTTGCGGCCTGGATTCCAAATCCGCAACATCTTAATGGAGATCAGGTTAAGGATGATCGTGAGTAGTCCCGACGCGGCCAGGAAGGTCAGGCCGGGCCAGCCGCTTTCGATCGCTCCGCCCGATGCAAGCACCGACGTCAATGTTCGGTAGGGCTGCAAGGCCTCGCCGACCGCAAACCCCGCCACCCGCGCCCCGGGTGCGAGAAACGCAAGTCCCTCGGCGGCCGCGAGCCAAATCACGACCACCAGCACCGTCAATGCCACCGATTGAAACGTGCGGTCGCGCGATAGACCCACCAAAAGGCCGATCGAACCGCCAAGCAGCCCCGCTGCCATCATCACTGCGAGCACCTCGACCAACTGACGACCCGAGTTTCCGCCAAGCAGCAAACAGACGAAAAACACCGGGGCCGACGTCGCAAGCATCGTGGCCACCTTCACGAGGCTGATCACCAGCTTGCCGACGATGATCTCGACGTCGCCGAGGTCGGTCATTAGCAAGAGGATAAACGTTCGCCGATCTTTCTCGTGCGCGATGTTCGTCGCGGCGGCAAGCGGCGCGAAGAAGAGCATCAGCGTCAGCTCGGTGTACGCGAACAGCTTGTAGAGAAACTGCCCGAACCGAGACAATAGGCCGATTTCGAGGATATTGCGCCAACCAATTTGCGATTGCCATGCAGTCCACATCAGGACGAACAGCATCGCGGCGTAAATCGCGCGCAGAACAAAGAAACGATACGACTGCGGCAGGACTTTTACTTCCCGCGCGATGATCGGTCCGGCGAACAAAGGATCGGACTCCGTCGATGACCAAACGCCGACCGACAGCCGACGCGTAACCCGTCGCCGACCTGCGTCGGCGCGGAAAATTGTGTGTACGCTCGCCAAGGCCGGACTGTTCGCGCCGTGACCTTGCCCGCTCTCCCACCTCGGCGGGAAAGCTATTCTAGCAGACGTCGGGGGGGCGGAGTCCAATTCGCGAGACATTTGGGGGAAGACGGGCTAAGTTCCGTCTCGCGCATCCATCAGGACGTTATGGGTTAACACTCCCGGAGGTGGCGTTGGATCATCGTCGGTTCCAATATGCCAAGAAGCTGATTGCGGTCTCTTTCAGCCGTGTTGCGATTCGCCGCCTCGGGTCTCGACCACCTGACGCCGCGCTCGACCTAAAAGGAAGGCGCGGACCATCCTGACCAGAACGCCCAGTTTCGAACACGTCAATGCCGCGGCGGCGAACTTTCAGGAGCGTGGTCAGCAGGTGATCTCAGTGGACACGAAAAAGAAACGCGTCGGGAACTTCAAGAACGGCGGGCGGGAATGGCAGCCTCAGGGTCAACTTGAGGGGGTGCTCGTCCACGACTTCAGGGACAAGGAGGTGAGCAAGGCCATCTCTTACGGGATCTACAACCTTACGGAGAACCGAGGCTGGGTTAGTGTCGGGATCGACCACGACATGACTCGGAACGCGGCCGAGGCGATCCACCGTTGGTGGAGGAAGATTGGGATCGAAGCGCCATCGCGGAGCGAAAGAACTGCTGATCACGGCCAACGGCGGCGTTAGTAACAACAGTCGTTGCCGGTTGTCGAAAGTGGGACTGCAAGGCCTCGCCGATCGATTGGATATGACGGTCCACGTCTGCCATTTCCCTCCGGGGACGAGCAAATGGAACAAGATCGCGCACCGGATGTTTTTTCACATCACTCAGAACCGTCGTGGCCGCCGTTCGTCGGTCACGACGTGATCATCAACTTGATCGCGAACACCTCGACAGCTCAGAGACTGAAGATTCGAGCTGAACTCGACACGGCGAGTTACCCCACAGTGGGCAAGTTGACCGACCAGGAGCTGGCCGCCGTCAGATTGAAGCCGGGTGCGTTTCATGGTGAGTGGAACAACTGCATCCTCGCAACCCGACGGAAAAAATGATCAACTTGTTGTGTCGCGGCTTTTAACGCCGAGACCGGAAGACTCTGTTTCACGCTAAGCCACTCCATGACCAAAGCGCTCCAGCCCTTTGCAATCCAGTGTCGTGTGAGGCGACCAGGGACCAAATTGGTCAATTTCAGCCGTCTTATGGGAAATATCGGTCGATCGTAAGAATCGACCTCTTGCGAGGTGAAGACCATGTTCGGCAATCGTAGCGTCGTCCTTCCCGTTGTCGCGACGTGCCTCTTGGCCGTGCCGGTTGCTTTGGGCGCGGACAAAGACGAAGAGGACTTCGTCAGCCTTTTCGACGGCAAATCCCTCGACGGCTGGCACCTGATGAACGGCGCGAGGTTTGTGGTTGAGGACGGCGTCATCAAGCACAATACGGGCAACGGCTGGCTCCGTAGTGACAAAGAATACGCCGATTATATCCTTCGGCTCGAATTTCGGTTCCTGAAAGCCAAACAAGATGGCGGCGTCTTTCTGCGTGCTGG
>JAJYDB010000011.1:35051-36618 GCA_021777845.1 Planctomycetota bacterium | reverse complement strand
AGAGCGTGGTGAAGAGCGTGTCGGCGGTTACGCCGTCGCCCCACCAGTCGAAGTTGTTTTGGTCGCCGTTGGCGGTCGAGAATTTGCCGTTGGCTCGTTCGGCGTAGAGCATCGTGTTGCTGGTCCCGTCGGTGATCGCGGAGATCCGCGTCACATTGGCGTACTTATAAACGCCGACCATCGCCTGGAACATGGTCTGATAGTTCGCGGGCATCGGTTGGCCGGGCATCCAGTAGCCGTAGAGGAGCGGCTCGGGCATGTAATAGCCCGCGCATCCGGCGTAGCTGGTGAACTTCACCAACAGGTGCAACGGCGGGTCGAGGTAGGGGCCGAAGTCGAAGGTCCGGCTGATGTTCGCGTCGCTCGGGCACCACAGCGAACTGGTGCCGGTGGCGTAAACAGTGTAGTTGGGAGCGACGTAAATGCTCCTCGAGAAGTTCATCGAATTGTAAACGGCCGTGGCCTCGAAGTAGTTGCACATCGAGACGAAGGTGCTCTGCGACTCGGCGTAGACGCCGATTTGCGGGTCATACATGAGCGGACTGCCGATCGGGAAGCAGTCGTTCGAGGAAATGTAGTTGTGCGCGGCGAGCCCGAGCTGCTTGAGGTTATTGACGCACTGCGCGCGGCGGGCCGCCTCGCGCGCGGACTGCACCGCCGGCAGCAGCAGGGCGATCAAGACCGCGATGATCGCGATCACGACGAGCAACTCGATGAGCGTGAAGCCGCGCCTCGAGCCGTTTCGACTTGTGAGTTGCAACATGGCAAACTCCTTCAACGGGTGTACGAGCGAGATTATGAGAGGAGAACGAGGACGATGAACTTCGGAGCAAGCGCGACTGGAATCCGCGCGTGATAGCGCCGAGCGTCGGTGCGGAGCACGCGCCCGAGGCTTACTTCTTTTTGGTCTTGCCCGCGGTTTTGTCGAGAACTTCCTTCGTACCGAGCTTGCTGATGACCTTGAATTTATTGCCGTTGCCCTTGGCTTGTTCCTCGGTGTTGGTCACGACCGAGTCTCCCGAGGAACATCCGAATTGCAGTGACGGGGCAACCACGAAGGACGCGAGAGCGACGCAGCGGACAAGGTAACGCCGAGAAGAATCCGAGGACTTCATGCGAAGCACCTTCAGAGTGAGTTCGAGACGTTCGCGGAAAGGAAAACGAGGACGAGGTTGGAGAGTACCCCGTTTGATGTCGCGACAATAAATATAGCACGGCGGCTTATGAGGTTTGCAAGTGGATTCTTCAAAGAATATGAGAATGAAGTACTTAATGGTAAAGGGTGGAGTGTCGGGAGCGTTGGCTCCCAGGTGAGGTTGAAGATCTTTCGTAGGGGTGTGGGTATCAGGAAGTTCGAAGTGAATCGGAGTGGAGGTGGTTCGGTGCAGGTTGGTTGGGAGTGGGATGACGCGGCAGGTGTGATTGCGAAGAGTGGATGAAGCGTGGATGAACGACGACTCGCCGCGTGGTTTTGGGCGGTTCGTCGTGGTTGGAGACGGGCGTTCGGTCTGCTATCCTGCGCAAACGGTGTGTGGAAAGAACCGACGTCGCGGGCGAGTCTCGCGTC